>NZ_JAMYSC010000101.1:0-13401 GCF_040321755.1 Mesorhizobium sp. M0276
GCCCGATCAGCGTCGACTTGCCGTCATCGACCGAACCGCAGGTCAGAAAGCGCAGCAGCGACTTCTTCTCCTGCGCCGCCAGATAGTCGCGGACGCCGTCGGTGGGTGCGAGGCTCTTTGCCATGATGTGGCGCATGGTCAAAAGTACCCCTCGCGCTTCTTCTTTTCCATCGAGCCGGCTTCGTCGCGGTCGATCAGGCGACCCTGCCGTTCGGAGGTGCGCGCGGTCAGCATTTCACCGACGATGGCTTCCAGCGTGTCGGCACCCGATTCGATTGCACCGGTCAGCGGATAGCAGCCCAGCGTGCGGAAACGCACCAGCCGGTTCTCCACCGTCTCGCCGGGGCGCAGTTTCATGCGCTCGTCATCGCGCAGGATCAGCATGCCGTCGCGCTCCACCACCGGCCGTTCCTTGGCGAAATAGAGCGGCACGATCGGGATACTCTCCTGCAGGATGTACTGCCAGATGTCGAGTTCGGTCCAGTTCGAGAGCGGAAAGACGCGGATCGATTCACCCGATGCAACACGGGTGTTGAATATCTTCCACATCTCGGGGCGTTGGTTCTTGGGATCCCACACATGCTGGGCGTTGCGGAAGGAAAAGATGCGCTCCTTGGCGCGAGACTTCTCCTCGTCGCGACGAGCGCCGCCAAAGGCCGCGTCGAAACCGTATTTGTCGAGCGCCTGGCGCAGCGCCACTGTCTTCATCACATGGGTGTGCGTGTTCGAGCCATGATCGAACGGATTGATGTTGTCGCGCACGCCATCTTCATTGACGTGAACCAGGAGATCGAAGCCGAGTTTTTGCGCCATCAGATCACGAAAGGCGATCATCTCACGAAACTTCCACGTCGTATCGACGTGGAGAAATGGGAAAGGCGGCTTGGCGGGATAAAACGCCTTCATCGCCAGATGCATCAGCACGGATGAATCCTTGCCGACCGAATAGAGCATAACCGGCTTGGAAAAGACGGCCGCAACCTCGCGGAATATGTGAATGGATTCGGCTTCAAGCCGCTGAAGATGCGTAAGCTCTGTTGTCATGGACTGTGAGTGTTCTTTCGTACCTTCCAACAGAAGACTTCGCCTCAAATCATCGAGCTTTTTGCGCCCGGTTCAAGCCCTGCTTCTGGACAATCTCTCAAGCCGGCGTTCTAGCAGATCGCCATTGCCAAGAACAATGCAAGACTGGCGCGCCGACGCACGGTTCGGGAATGAATTTTCCATGGATACCGCAAAACTCGGAAATTCCTGCTCGAAGGTCCGAAGTCCGGGAAACCGCGGGAAAAATATTGCTTGGATAGACATGCGACTGCCCTTCCCGGGAATTCTCCAGATCGATCGGCGCAGGCTGCCGATTTTTCGGCGGCAAGCGGCCCGACACACTTTCGAAAAGCGAACCCAGCCGCTATACCAGCCTTGGGAAGCGGGCAAGTGCATGATGAAGGGTGGTAATTCGGGGCGAGGCATTCTACTTCGCCAGACAAGATCCGCCGCATGAACTTCCCGAAAAATAGCGAGCCCGACAATTGAACCGGCTTTCATCCCTGAGACAGCAATTCACGCCTTCGTGGATCAATATCTACTTCTCCATTCTTTGCTTCTTTTTTCCACCGGTTCTGGGATCGGTGGTCAGTTTTGTTTTCAATGGCGGGGCCCTAGCTTCCATCGTACTGATTGCATCTGGGAAAAGGCGCTTTAACGCAGACCGGCCGGTGATCTGGCTGACAGTCGCGATCTATGGCTACTGCGCGGCCAATCTCCTGGCTTCCGTCGTCAACAACTCGTTCGTCCGCGATGCGCCACACCTTATCCCGCTCATCACGTTCCTGTTTTTCCCCGTCTCCTATTCGACCTGGAGCATCACGCAGAAAACCACGCTTGCCCGCATCGTCGTACTCAGCAGCATGGTCGCCTGTTTTGTCGCGCTGCCGATGGCTGTCATCCAGCAATATTGGATTGGGGTCAGGGCCGAGGGCGGGGCCGGCAATCCGATCATCTTTGCAACCGTGCTCTGCCTTGCCGTGATGGTCTGTGTGGCCGGTGCCTTGTCAGGCATAGAGCGAGCCCGGAGTCCCATCTTCCACGCCGCGCTGGCCGGGACGATCGCCATGATCTATTCCGGTTCGCGTATCGTTTGGCTGGCACTGCTGATTGCCGGCATCGCTGTTTTGCTTATCAACCGGCAGAAGCTCAGAGGCAGGAATGCCGCTCGTGTGCTTCTGCTGCTGGTGGCAGTCGGCGCCGTGGTCGCCGCCTTCGGCTTCCAGGCGATATCCGGGCGCGTCGGCTTTCTGCACTCCGATTGGAATGCGCTTGGCGCGCAGGGCAATTACGACAGCTCACTGGGAATACGTTTGGCGCTTTGGGAGATCGGCCTCAAAGCATTCCATGACATGCCGCTGTTCGGACATGGGGTGGGTGCGACCCAGTCTTTGATCAAGCAGGGCTTTCATGATCAGTTCGCGATGGACGCAGGCTTCAACCATTTTCACAACGGCTTCCTGACCGCCTTGGTGCAAGCAGGAATTCTGGGCGCCGCAACGCTGGCGGCGATCTTTGTCGTTGCCGCTGGAAATGCTGCTCGGGTCTTACGAAACAGCAGTGATCCGGTCGAACGGTTCGGCGCCACCATGATTGTCGTCGTGGTGATAACCTATCTCACGGCCGGAATGACGGGCATCCTGGTCGGCCATGACATTCTGGACTCGGTGCTGATGGTCTTCCTGGTGTGTGGAACGTATCTTGCCTCCGGCCGTCAGGCTCCGTTGATGGAAAAGCATGCACCTCCACCAGTGATGGAAGAGCAGGAGCTTCCGGCGGCCACCCAAGAGTTGTTGCGGGCAAGGCAATGAAGGTCCTGGTCACCGGCGCGACGGGCTTCATCGGGCGCCTTATCGTGCAAAAACTTCGCCAAGCCGGCGCCGAGCTTCGTCTCGCTTCCCGCCATCCGGAAAGGCTTGGGTCGGGGGATGGCGCGGTGCTGATGCCCAATTTCGATGCACCGGCCGCGGCCTTTCTGGCACTCACCAGGGATGTGACCCACGTCGTCCATTGTGCCGGCCTCAATAATGATCGGGGCAATGCCACCGAAGCCGACTATTGGGCGGCCAATGTGGAATTGAGCGCGCGGCTGGCGCATGCCGCGGCGGCACAGGTAAGCGGACGCTTCATCCATCTCTCCTCGATCCGGGCCGTGATCGGTGCTTGCGTCAGCGCAACGATCGACGAAAACACTCTTCCTGCCCCGCAATGCGTCTATGGACGCTCCAAACGCGAAGGCGAGATCGAGGTTTTGGGCGCCTATGCGTCGCAAGGCCGCTCTGACGCCGCCGTGTTGCGCCTGCCCCCGGTCTATGGAAACGGCATGAAGGGCAATCTCGCTACGCTGATGCGCCTTGCTGATACGGCGCTGCCGCTGCCGACGGGCGCCCTGACAGGAATCCGCTCGCTGATGTCATCCGGGGCGGCAGTGCGGGCGGTGTCGCACCTTTTGAGCCATTCGGGGTCACTTCACCCGATCTATGTCGGCGCCGATGTGCCGCCGATCGCAGTCGAGGCCATCATCGCCGCGTTTCGCAGAGGTTTCGGGCGGCCGATGGCACTGATGACGGTACCGGCCGGCCTGATGCGACCGGTCGCGGGCTTGCTGGGCAAGCACGCATTTTGGGACAGCATGACAGCGACACAGATATGCGATCCCGCCCTCTTGATATCGCAGGGGTGGACGCCTGAAACCGGCACGCTGGAGAGGCTGGCGGAGCTAGCGCGGCTTGGTAAATCCCGACTCCTTGTTTGACCATCATGATGGCCAGTCAGCTTCGATAGAACGTTCCAAGCAGAATCCGAAGGTCGAGCCAGAAGGACGCTGTACCGAGATAGGCGGCATCCGTTTCAGCCAGAAGCTTCGGGTTCGACATGTCGATGCCCTTGATCTGGGCCAGACCGGTTATGCCCGGGAGCGCCGCCAGAACCCCCAGCCGCCTGCGGCACTCGATCAATTCCTGTTGGGTCGGCAGACAGGGGCGCGGGCCGACCAGGCTCATCTCGCCCTTCAGAACGTTCCAGAATTGCGGCAACTCATCGAGCTTGAACTTCCGCAGGACTTTTCCGACCGATGTCACGGAATTCGCGGGCGCCTCGTGCGAGGGCAATGACGGCGTCCCGACATACATTGTGCGCAATTTGTGACAGCGAAAAAGCCGCCCGTCGCGGCCGACCCGCGTCTGCGAAAAGATAGCAGGACCGGGCGACGAGACTCGAACGGCAAGGACGGCAAGCGCCAAAACGGGAGATGTGACCACCAGCAGCAGAGCCGCACCGGCAAGATCGAAGATGTGCTTGGTTGCCTTCATGAACGACCGATCATGCTCCCTGCCAAAGTCCCGAGGCGACGCCGCAGGCGAGGCCCGGGTCGACGTAGCATGAGCTCATCTCTCGACCAAGAGCGCCACGCAGCCGTTCGACGCTCAGATGCGCCCGAGGATGAAAGCGAGATAGAGCCCTAGGGTGCCGGAAACCGTCTGCCGATAGACACCGCTTTTGTGCAAGCCAGCCAAGCGGCGGAAAAGACCGCCCTCCCGCCCGCGGGTGAAAAGGTCGAGGCACGCCGCCGCGTCCTCGGTCAGAAGGTCGCGATTGACGGCAAGCCCGTCAATGTTGAGGTCCGTCCAGCCGGCAAACTCGCCCTTGAACAGGCGGCCAAGCCGGGAAGCCCTCGCCCTCCACGACACGTTGGCTCCAACCAGGTTTGCCGCGTGCTGCCGGTAGCGCACCAGTGGCCGCGGATCGTAGCGGACGATGCCGCCGGCAGCGGTCACGATGAGATAGGCCCACCAATCGTGGCTGACGAAACCGGTCCGTGCGCAGGCCCTGGCCAGCAGGTCGCGTGCCGCGGCGTTGAGCAGGATGGTGTTGCCGCCGGCGATGCTTTGCACAAGCGCGTTGCGAAAGGATGGCGGCCGGGCAAACAGCGGCGAATGACCGACAAGGCTTCCCGTTTCCGTCATGGTCGCGGTTCGCGAGCAAAACATCAGCGGCGTTTTTGCGTCATGGGCCTGCATCCAGCGGATGGCGCTTTCCAGCCTGTCGGGCTCCCAGATATCGTCCTGGTCGCAGAAGGCATAGCCGTCCGCATCGATACGTCGATCAAGGATCATCGACCGGAAATTGGCCGCGAATCCTTGCCGCGGCCCCTCCACCAGGGTCATTCGACCCTTGGGCCAGCGGGATTGCCATACCTCGATAATCGCGGTCGTACCATCGATGGAACCATCGTCGGATATCCACAGGTCGACCAGAGGGTGCGACTGGGCGAGCAGCGACCGGAGCTGCTCATCAATGAAGGCGGCGCCATCTTTCGTGCCCATCAGGACTGCGATGCGCAGGTCTGCTTTATCCACGAACGTCAAACACCTTGCTTATGCCAGAGATTTCCGGATCCCGAATCATGGTCGCGTCGGAAGAAAGAGCGGCTTAGCCCGCCTGCCCGACCGTTTTCGGGATCGCTTCCTGATCAAGGCGTTCCCTGGCCTTCTTGGCGCGGTCAAGGCCTGCCAGCACGGCGATCGCGGCAGCCTTGTCCTGATTTTCGGTCGCCTGCTGCAGGTCCGCGAGCGCGACCTGGACATCCGACCATTCCACGACGTCCGTGCTGAGGCCAAAAATCTTCGAAATGCCGAGTTCGACGAGTTCCTCATCTTCGCCATGCAGCGTTTCGTGGAGTTTTTCGCCCGGCCTGATGCCGGTGAACCGGATTGCGATGTCCTTGTACGGGCTCTTTCCGGACAGGCGGATCATCGTTTCGGCCACTTCAAGAATCGGCACCGGCTTGCCCATGTCGAGCATATAGACGGCATAATCGTCCCCGCTCCGCCGCAACGCGGCATCGGCGGCCGACATGATGACGAGATCGACGGCTTCGGCTACGGTCATGAAATAGCGTGTCATGCGCCGGTCGGTGATGGTGACGGGTCCCCCGGCCTCGATCTGCGCCTGGAATATGGTCGCCACCGAACCATTGCTGCCAAAGACATTGCCGAACCGCACGGCTATGAACTTGGTGACGGAGCGACTCCCGCCCGGCTCGGCGGCCGGCGTCCCATGCAGGGCGCTGACGATCTGCTCGGCGGCCCGCTTCGTCATGCCAAGCACCGATGAGGGATCCACCGCCTTGTCGCTCGATATCAGGACAAACTGCGCAACCCCGCATTTGGCCGCGACCTCGGCACAGACCAGCGTTCCGAAAATATTGGTCTGGATGGCCGAATCCCAGTTCTCCTCGAGCAGCGGAACGTGTTTGAGCGCGGCGGCATGAAAAATGATATCAGGCCGGAACTCGGTGACGACCCGCGTTATCTGGCGCCGGTCCGCGACGTCGACGATGCGGACCTTGAGGCGGTCGTGGTCGTTCTCGTCAATATACTGGCTCAGTTGAAAGATGCCGAACTCGGAATTGTCGGCGACCAGCACCGCCTCCGCTCCCAGTTCCAGCGACCGTTTGACCAGCGTTCGGCCGATCGAGCCGGCACCGCCCGTGACCAGGACACGCTTGCCGCCGATAAAAGCGCCGATGCGCTCGATATCGGACGCTACTGTCGGACGGCGCAGGATCGTTTCCATCTCGACGGTGTCGAGAACCAGCTTTCCGTGCCGCTCCAGCTCCGACAGACCGGAGAACTGCACCACATTTATGTCGCCGTGCCGGGCGACGCGGACGAGTTCGGAATAGTCCTCGATCTCGTGCTCGGCGCCACTGCCGAAAATCAGCAGGTCCAGGCTTTTGGTGCCGCTCGCATAGTCTTCCAAAACGTCGATCAGGCGCGGCAGGGTCGCCACCACGGGAACACCCTGTATGCGCGTGCCCAACGGCGCGCCGCGTTCGGTCGCCATGATGCCAGCGATCGAATAGTCCGCCGGCTGCGCCGTGCGCGTGAAGCGGATGATCAGGTCGGCCTCGCCGAGCCGGCCGACGAACAGCGCGCGCTTGACCTCGGTCTTGCCGGTCTTGCGGCTCAGAATGCCCCAGCTCGCGCCGTCACGCAGGAAGCGGTAGAACAGCCGCGGCGCCGATATGATCGTGAAGGAGACGAGGAAGAAGACGATGAACTGGCGCTCGTTGAGCCCCTGCACCGGTTGGAAAGAACGAACCACCAGCGAAGTGGCATACAGAGCGAGCGTCAAAGTCGCGCAGCTCTTCAGGATGTTGAAAAAGTCCGGCGTCGAGGCAAAGCGCCAGACGGTCGTGTAGAGGCCAGAATATCTGAACAGCAGATGGCTGATGAGAACAATGGCTGCCCAGGTTGCTAAACCCTCGTTGGACAGCGGTTCGAACGAAAGATCCGACCGCGAAAGCACGAGGCTGAGCGCCACGGCGACCAGGACCATGACCACGTCCTGGACCATGATGAACGCGCGCCGCATCTGTGGCCGAAGTCCCAATACTGCTTGGAGGTAAGAATTCATTGGAAGGCACTAGACTCCAGGCTCACGGATACGAACACCGCCAAGATGCAAACACGAAGATGCTGCGTGTCCACTTTCTCAAAATTGCTATCCCCGGCCCCCGCCGTCCTGTATCGCATACTGCGGGGTTGACGGCATAGCCAGATGTTTTTTGGTAGAGCGCGCGCATAATAGTAATCTTGACGCCCTGTAGCCGGATGCTTGTTGCCGAGCCGGCGCTTGCGATGTACACACCGTCGCAACGTCAGCGTGTATCCAGTTTTGCCGCAGTTGACTCTGCTCTCGACCTCTTTACGACGCAAATGCGTTGCCATGTCCCTGTCGAAATGGCTATTAGAGACGGGCTTGGCGGTTCGCGATGGCCAGCGAAGGATAATGCGCCAGAACAACAGATTGCGATGTTCCCAAACATGATTGCAGCACTAAACGGCGCTTTTGACGATATTTCCAGGGCCATGAGGTTGCACCGGGTCTGGGTCGCACTTGCCCATGAGGACATCGGCGACCAGCACAGACGCACGACCTTGGGACCGCTTTGGATGCTGGTCAATTATTTTGCTTTCGTCGGCACATTTGTCTTCGTTTTCGTGACCAAAGACACCAGCAACCCGAGCTATATAGCCTATGTAGCTATTGGCATGCTGGTGTGGTTCTATCTCAGCGAAACCATCACCATGAGCGTATCGCTTTTCCAGCGCGAAGCGAGTTTCATTCAAGGCACAACTCTGCCGTTGTTTGTATATGTGATGCGATTGACAATGCAATGCATCATCCGAGCTGGTTATTCGCTGGCTGGTTGCGTTCTTATTCTGCTTTTGAGCGGCTACGGAATCAATACGAACTGGCTGCTGTCCTTGGTGGGATTGTTACTCCTCATCCTGGCAACCCCTGCATTTGTAATCGGTTTTGCGTTTCTGGGCGCTTTCTTTCCCGACAGCGAATTCATTGTCGGCAACCTGATGCGGGTGGGCATGTTCTTAACACCGGTCTTTTGGGTCTACAGCGGGCAAGAGGGCATTCAAAAATATGCTTATCATTGGAACCCTTTCACCTATTTCTTGGAGGGGGTACGCGGTCCTATCACGGCGGGGATATTCCCGACACATGCCTTGGCGGTGACAGGTTACATCTGTCTTGGCCTCTGGGCCCTTGCGTTGCTGCTGCTGGGTCTTTATCGCAAGCGCATCGTTTTCTTGATCTGAGTTCCATGACCTCCATCATACTGGACAATGTCAGCCTCGTTTATCGGCTTTTTGAAAAGCTGACGCTTTCGGCGCCTGGCCGTCGCCGGAGCGCTCTCGGCGGCAGCATAGCAAAATCGGGCAATAAGCAGGTCGTGCAGGCGCTCGACAATGTCAGCTTCGAACTCAAGGCGGGCGACCGGTTGGGTCTCGTCGGCCCGAATGGCGCCGGCAAGACCACATTGCTCAAGGTTCTGTACGGAATCTACCAGCCATCGGGCGGTACGATATCGATCGCGGGTAAGGTCGATGCCCTGTTCAACATCCACATAGGGTTTCGTCCAGAGGCCACCGGGCGCAGAAATATTGTGCTGAGGGGGTTGATCAGCGGTTGGACGGCGGCCGAGATCGAAGAGAAGATGGAAGAGATAATCGATTTCAGCGAACTGGGAGACTTCATCGACCTGCCGTTCAAGGCGTACAGCCAGGGCATGGCGGCACGTCTGGCATTTGCAGCAGCGACCACGCTTGAGCCTGAAATCCTGTTGATGGATGAATGGATTGGCGCCGGCGACGCGTCATTCCAGGAAAAAGCCAAACGACGCATGGACGAACTGGCGGAAAAGGCCGGCATCATCGTGCTGGCTAGCCACGACGATGCGCTCATCCAGCGCGTTTGCACGAAGAAAATGACACTTCGAGCCGGCCGGGTGGAGTCGTTGATTTAAAAGCGCCTTGCAATGTCTGATATTGAGGGTCGAGCTATGGTTCGATACATCATAGCATCATCCATCTTCGAGCGTTGTTGCCTGCCGGAATACCCGAAAGCTTTCAACAGTCTGAAACCGCTCTCGAAGCCAGGGCCGCACAACGGAAATCAGCCGCACCCGGTCAGCCATGCAACCCCGACCAGGGATCTGCGCCCGCGATATTCATAGAATTAACGTTTTGATAGAGCCCGATCTAAGCGTACCAACGTTCACCAACCGGAATGAAAAAGCACCTTCAATTGATGACCAAGATTGCCGAATTACCATGGGCACCGAAGCGCCAGGCCATCTTAATCCTGGGAATGCACAGGAGCGGAACCTCAGCGCTTGGGGGCGTACTCAATGCATTGGGAGCAGCCGGGCCGAAGACCCCGCTGCCGTCGCACGCGGCCAATCCGCGCGGATTCTTCGAGAGTGCGCCCCTTGCCCTTGCGCATGACGAACTGCTCGCATTTGCAGGCTCGTCCTGGCTTGATTGGCGTCAACTCGATCACCAAAGAATTAACTCAAAGGCAGCAGATCCGTATCGTCAGAAAATAAAACAGCTGCTCATCGACGAGTTCGGTGATGAACCATTGATCGTTGTCAAAGACCCGCGGACATGCAGATTTGTCCCATTCATATCGTCGATCTTGGACGAAATGAATGTCGGCTCTGTCGCTTTTCTGCCGGTGCGCAATCCTCTTGAGGTCGCATATTCGCTGCACCGGCGAGATAAAATCGCGCTGCCGACGTCGCTGCTGTTGTGGCTGAGGCATGTGCTCGAAGCCGAATATCATTCGCGACACATGCCGCGATATGTTCTGTCATATGAAGGGTTCTTGGTCGACTGGCGAAAGCATATGGACCGCGCAGCTGAAAAAACTGGTGTTGTCTGGCCTTCTCGACCCGACCACTCGGACGTCAAGATAGAGCAGTTTCTGACGACAGACCTTTATCATGAAAGGTCCACGCTCGAAGTTATGCGTAATCATCCGGATGTTACGTCGCTGGTCCGCGAGACTTATCAAATTCTGACCACTATCGCTGTCGGCGGTGAAGACAAGGGCTCGCTTGATCAGCTGGATACTATGCGGACGAGATTTGACGAAGCCTGCGAAACATTTTCGCCAGCCATGGCAACGGAGGAATTGGCGGTTGCGCAATTGCGTGGTGAACTCAGCACCCGTAACACCGAGACAGAGAATGTCCGTCAAGAAAATTCGAAGCTTGCGAGCTTTTTGGAACAGCAATCCGTTGAAGTTCGCGGCTTGGCGGCCGAGCGTAATGCCCTCGCTGGAACTCGCGACGCTCTGATCGCTGAACGTGATGCCCTCGCCGGGGTTCGCGACGCCCTGAGCGCCGAGCGAGACGCGCTCGCACAGGTCCACGAGAGCCTGATTGCTGACCGGAATGACCTCGTAACCGTCCAAGGTGGGTTGATCGCCGAACGCGATGCCCTCCTCCACGACAGGCAAAGCATCGTAAACGAGCGCGATGCGCTACTCACGTCGCGCAGTTGGCGGCTGACGGCACCTTTGCGACTGATAGGCAGTATGTTCGCCCGTGGCTGACCCCCGGGCCGGCAAGGAATGAGTCGAGCAACCCTCACTTGCCATATCCTCGAAGCTAGCGCGGCGCCCCTTGTTTCTTCGCGTGGAGCGTGCAAAGAAGTGCCGCACGGAGGTGACACCACCATCATGATCCGCGAATATTTCTTGCCTCTCACATGCCTCCTGCCGGCCTCGGTGGTCTCCATCACTTGGGTGGGCGGTGACCAGCGCCCCGAGCCGTTTCGCAAGGACCATCCCGGCGCGTGGGAGATTGGTCCTTAGTGGACCGCACGGCGCCAATGGATATAGCAGAAAGTGAATGCTCCACCGCCTAAAGGCGGTGGCTTCGATTACGGCTCAAAGCCGGATCGGTCCGCCGTCCGGCGGACTGGACGCGAACTCACGTCAGGTTGAGTCGCTCGTGTCCCCTCACTCACAGGTTCTGACCTCTCTCTGGCGCCGTAAACCCTGTGGCTGCCGCGCTTGTATGTAAGCGGTGTTCTCAGGCCACGGCCTTTAGCTCGGGCGCCCGGATGTAGGCCCAAGGCAGCAGGTCGTCGATCTGGCTGTTCGGATGGCCGTTGACGATCCTGGTGAGTACGTCGGCGAGATAGCCGAGTGGCTCGACGCCATTGAGTTTGCAGGTTTCGATCAGCGACGCGATGACCGCCCAGTGTTCGGCACCACCGTCGGAGCCGGCGAAGAGCGCGTTTTTGCGGTTGAGTGCGATGGGTCGAATGGAC
Source organism: Mesorhizobium sp. M0276 (assembly GCF_040321755.1). NCBI lineage: Bacteria > Pseudomonadati > Pseudomonadota > Alphaproteobacteria > Hyphomicrobiales > Phyllobacteriaceae > Mesorhizobium > Mesorhizobium sp. M0276. Next base: position 11,691 of record NZ_JAMYSC010000101.1, read on the forward strand.
CGCTCGACCGTGTTGCTGTCAATCTCGATGCGGCCGTCGTCAAGGAAGCCCGAGAGGCCTTGCCAGCGCGAGAGCGTGTAGCGGATCGCCTCGGCGAGCTTTGTCTTCTGGCTGATCAGGCCGAGCTTCTCGCGCAACCAGGGTTCAAGATCGGCGACAATGGCGCGGCTATTTTCCTGACGCATCGCACGGCGTTCATCGGCCGATCGGCCGCGGATATCGTCCTCTATTCTGTAGAGCTCGGCGATCCGTCTCAGCGCCTCGCTGGCGATCGGCGCGGGACCGGCTGCCGCCAGTTCATAGAACCGCCGGCGCACGTGTGCCCAGCAGAAAGCGAGCGTGACGCCACTCTTTTCGGCCAGAACACGATAGCCACCATAGCCGTCGACCTGCAGGATTCCGCTGAAGCCTGCGAGATGAGCGATCGGACGCTCGGCCTTTCGGTCCGGCGCGTAGACATAGGCGACGCCCGGCGGGTCGCTCCCCTCCCATGGTCGGTCATCGCGGGCATAGGCCCAGAGCTGCCCGGTCTTGGTCTTGCCGCGGCCGGGATCGAGCACCGGCGCGGTCGTCTCGTCGGCGAAGAGTTTTGGCGAGGACTTCAATTTGCCAAGCAGCCGCTCATGCACCGGACGCAGGTGCCAGGCGGCGCGGCCGACCCAGTCGGCGAGCGTGGAGCGATCGAGATTGATGCCTTGCCGGGCGTAGATCTGCGCCTGACGATAGAGCGGCAGATGATCGGCATATTTTGAGACCAGGACCTGGGCGACCGTTGCCTCGGTCGGAAGGCCGCCCTCGATCAGCCGGGCGGGTGCGGGAGCCTGAACGACAACGTCCTCGCAGGCGCGGCAGGCATATTTGGGCCGGCACGACGATCACACGCAGCTGCGCCGGAACGATGTCGAGCCGCTCGCTCACGTCCTCGCCGATGCGATGCAGACCATTGCGGCAGCACGGGCAGGCTTGATCCTCGATGTCGATGACCATCTCCACGCGTGGCAGATGGGGTGGCAGCGCGCCCCGGTTCGCTCGGCGCTTTGCGACACGCGCCTGACGTTCGCCAAGAGCGGTCTGTGCCTGCTCTTCCTCACCGGCCGCCTCGATCTGTTCGGCTTCCTCAAGCCCCAGCAGAAGCTGGTCTTCGGGCAGCGTCTCGGCACGCCGGCCGAAGCGGTGGCGCTGCAATTCCTTGATGATTTGGATCAGCCGGGCGTTCTCGACGTCGCGCGCCAGGATCATCGCCTTCAGCGCGTCCGGATCGTCGGGAAGCTGGTCAGCAGTCATCGCCATGACTAGATCAGACCATATTCGCCGACAGCCCGCGACAGCGGAATCCAGGCTGATTCACTTCGTCGCGGGTCAGCCGGCCTGGGCTGGAACGCGGGTCCGGCGCGCCTCGTGGACGCGCCGCCAGTCGAGCCCTTCGAGTAGCGCCGAGAGCTGCGCGGCCGTCAGCCGCATCATGCCGTCATGTACTTTCGGCCAGCGGAACTCCCCATCCTCCAAACGCTTGGCATAGAGGCAGACCCCAGTGTCAGAAGATCAGCTTGATCCGGTCAGTCCGCTTCGCCCGGAAGACGTAGACGGCCCCGCTGAACGGTTATGTGGCGCGCCACATAACCGCATTTATGCGTCGGGCGAGATTATGTGGCGGAGCCTTCCTGGTGCCAGCCTAGGCCCGCCGGTCCGGATTTTTCCGCCACATAATATT
>NZ_JAMYSC010000102.1:0-13063 GCF_040321755.1 Mesorhizobium sp. M0276
CAGGTCGGATACATGGCCGCACCAACCAGCAACTGCAAAAGCTCACAAATCCCTTGCCAACGGAGAGCCGTCCATACACGGCCCCCATGCACGAACCCGCTTCGCGGGAAGGCGCGGTTGGCAATGCAGTATGGTAATCTTCGGCTTTGAGTGCCTAACTGCCTGACCAGACCATGGAGTTCCCTTCAACGAGAGGAACTCGCCATGGCTACCCTGCCGACCAATGCACCGATATCACCGCTTCGTCAGCGCATGCAGCAAGACATGCTGATGCGAGGTCTGGGACCGCATACACAGCAGGATTACGTGCGTCACGTCCGGCGCTTCACCGCATTCCTTGGGCGCGCTCCCGACACTGCGACGCCCCAGGATATCCGGCGCTTCCAGTTGCACCAGCATGAGAACGGTGTCGGCCCCGCGACGATCAACGGCGCGGTCTCGGCGTTGCGCTTCCTGTTCATGGTGACACTGATGCGGCGGGATCTGGCGCGTGCGCTGGTGATCATGCGCTATCCGCGCAAGCTGCCCGATGTGCTGAGCGTGGAGGAAGCGGCGCGGCTCCTCGAAGCAGCACCTGGCATCAAGTACAAGGCTGCGCTCGGCGTCGCCTATGGCGCGGGCCTGCGTGTGTCCGAGGTCGCGCACCTGAAGGTCGATGATATCGACAGTACGCGCATGCTGATCCGCGTCGAACAGGGTAAGGGACGCAGGGACCGCAACGCCATGCTCTCGCCGCAACTTCTGGAACTGCTGCGACTGTGGTGGCGCGAAGGCAAGCGGCGCGGGGTCATGCTGCCGCATGGCTGGCTGTTCCCGGGGCGCAGTTGCACCGATCCGATCTCGTCGCGGCAACTGCACCGCGCCGTCCAGGAGTCTGCTGAAGTCGCAGGCATCCGCAAGCGCGTCAGCCCGCACACGCTGCGGCACAGCTTTGCCACCCATCTGCTCGAACAGGATGTCGACATCCGCGTCATCCAGGTGCTGCTAGGCCACAGCAAGCTCGATACGACCGCGCTCTACACCAAGGTCTCGACCCGGACAATCCACGCGGTCGCCGGGCCGCTCGACCGGCTGATGGCGCTGATGGAAGGCAAGTCGCCGCCCGGCTGATCCGTGCGCGCCTCGATCGAGGTCGCCGACATCTTCCGTGCCGCCGCGCCGGCCTATCGGGCCGTCTATACAGGTCATCTGAGCCTGCAGCAACTCAAGGTCATGTCGGCGATCGAACAATGTCGCACCGCGGCCCTCGGCGGGCATGTCGAAGCCTGCGAGGACTGCGGCGAGCGGCGCATCGCCTACAATTCCTGCCTTAACCGGCATTGTTCCAAGTGCCAGGGCGCGGCCGCGCGTACATGGCTGGCCGAGCGCGAAGCCGATCTGCTCCCGGTCGGATACTTCCACATCATCTTCACGCTGCCGGCCGAGGTCGACGACATCGCCTTCCACAACAAGGCGCTGATCTATGATCTGCTGTTCAAGGCGGCATCGGAGACGATGCTGACGATCACGGCCGATAGCAGGCACCTCGGCGCCAGGATCGGCATCACCGCCGTCCTCCACACCTGGGGCTCGGCAATGACGCATCATCCGCATGTCCACATGATCGTACCAGGCGGCGGCATCGCGCCGGATTGGCCCCTCCGGACAGGTATGCAGGGTTGATCGCCTTAGGCGGTTTTCATGACGGCGCCCTCGATGACCACCCCTGCGGTCGCATATTTCCAGAGAGCGACGAGCAACTTTCGTGCGAGCGCGACGATCGTTGTTTTGCGCACGCGCCCGGCGTTACACTCTGCTCGTTCGCGGAACCAACGAGAGAGCGCTGACTCGGGCTGGTAGCGCAGCCACAGCCAGGCAAGCTCGATCATTGTTGTCCGGAGCCGGGGATTGCCAGCCTTTGAGACGCCTTGCTCGCGGTCGATTGATCCGCTCCGCCAAGGCGTCGGCGCAAGCCCGGCATAGGCTGCAACCTGCCTTCGGTTGTCGAACTTTCGGAACAGCCCTTCCGTATACAAGATGGCGGCACTCTCGGGGCCAATGCCTTTGAGGTCGAGCAGCAACGCCACAGGCGTGTCAGCGACATCGGCGGCCAGCAACGCGTCACGCTCGGCTTCGACTGACTTGATCTGCTCGAACAGCAGCTCGAGGCGATCGAGCTCGCGAATGAGCTGCGCCTTGAGCTGCCTGCCCAGCACACGGCCATCACCCATCCGGAGATCGTCAAGCCGCTCGCGCCGGTCACGTCGCAGCGGATCATAGCCGGTTATCCCTTGCGCAAATAGGAGCCCCTTGATGCGATTGGCGTGGCTCGTCCGCTCACTGACCAGGACCTTGCGCTCCCGGCAGATCCGGCGCCGATCCTCTGCTTCGGGCGTCGGTGGCTTCGCCATCGCGCATACGCGTGGCTCGCCGCGTTTATAAGCAACCAGTGCGCGCACCAACGTTTCGCCGTCGATCTTATCGGTCTTCGCCCGCCGTCGCCGGCGCGAGGTGGCAATGGAGGCAGGGTCAACAACATGGCTCTCGATCCCCTCATGCTCCAGGACACGGTGGATCCAAAAACCGTCCAAGCCGGCCTCTTGGATGACGACAATCGGAAAGGTCTCGCTGGTGCGCACTTGAGCCTTTTCCCGAAGCTGTGCAAAGCGCGCCAGCAGTCCCGCAATATCACCACCTCGCACCGTATGCTTCGACATACGCTCACCCCCGCCTGGCAATAGCGACGTCACCAGCCACGTCGACTTGCTGAGTTCCAATGAAACGAAGATCGCGCCAAGATGGGTGCGGATAGCGGCAGGCGCCGCAGATTGATCGGCTACAATATGCATGATTGGCCTCCACAGAGTTGTTGGTCAGCAACCCCACTCTGCCAGAGCGCAGGTCGCTATCCACCACCCGTCATGGGATCTTCCTGCTCCATGTCCTGCCGCTCGGCTTCCATCGCATCCGGCATTACGGCCTGCTTGCCGGCGGCTCCCGCAAGGCCAGCCTCGCGCTCGCCCGCGAACTGCTCAGCGTTGCCACACCTCCCGATGACGACACCCCGCACGAGCCGGAAGACTTCCGCCCGTCATGCCCGTGCTGCGGCGGACGGCATCGTCATCGAGGTGTTCGAACGGTGGAGGCAGCCGCGCGGACCGCCCAACGCGACCGCAGCGAGCCGGGAGAACTCTCCATGATCCGGCATGGCCCGCTTGCCCCCACGACCGCGCTACGCCGGCGCAGGTCAACGGAAACGCATGTGCGCTTTGCTGTTGCGCCCGTCGTCAGGCACGCGAACCCAGTCAGAATCACCGCAACAAGCTCCCCGACCAAGCCCGGACGTTACTTCCTCGACACGCCCGCAGCACGAAATGTGAGCGTTCGCGACAGGCGCTGGCACATCCCCATAGCGCACAGCATGCGGCCCGTGGGTTCCTGCATGGGAGGCTTTCGTACGCCTGACGGCACCCGAAACCCTTCACAAAACCTGCCGGACTGCAAAGCGCCCTATGTCGGGCATTACGGCCGACTTGACCGCGTATCAAAAGCGGACATTGCTGGCCATCCTGAGGTGTCCTTCCCTGGAGGCTTCCGGACGCCGGCCCCGGAGCCACGGCACCTCAGTAGAGGGCCGGCATCCGTAACCCTTCACAGAAGCGGTCGTCGAAGCTCAGAAATCGGGTCCCTCGGAATATCTGGCCTTCAGCCATGTATTCGACAGTCCGCTCCGGTAGCGGCTGTCGGCGCGCTTCGAGATAATGCTTTCAAGCCCCACCTTTTCGAGGGCGCGGAAAATCGCTAGCGCACTGCCCTCGAAATGCTCGCTGTACTGGATCTTGCCGGGGCCGTGCTCAACCAGTTGCCACAGCGCCTGCTTGCGCTGCAGCAGCGGCAAGGAGTCTAGATTGCGACCGTCGAGATGGAGGATGTCGAACGCGACGAACACCAGCCGGCCCGGTTCGTTCCAGATCGCGGCTTCGAGCGAAGGGCGATCGGGAGGGCCCTGCTCGCCTGGCACAATGATCTCGCCGTCGATAATGGCAGCCCGGCATGGCAGCTCGACAGCCAGCGCGATAGGCCAGTATTTCGTGGTCCAGTCGCCGCCGTTCTTGCTGTAAAGACGCACGCCGCCTTTATCGATGATGACCTGCGTTCGGTAGCCGTCAAGATTGACCTCGTGAAGCCATCCCTCATCTTCGGGCGGCTCCTCGACCCGAGTCGGGATCTGCGGCGGAATGAACTCCAGCCGGCCGCCGTTCACCTTGGCATGCTTACTCAATGACGCCACCTTTGATCGCGCAGCGGCGGCTGATCGGCACAGGCAGCCCGACGTCTCCCCAACCTGGACGCCTGCCGCCTGTGCCGAGCCCCCGCCGAGCCATTGCGAGCATCTGCGCATCAGGCCGAATTGTCGTTAGCTTCGCATCCACATACTTGTCCTGGCGTACATATCTCGCTCGTTGCGGCGGTCTGGCACCAGGCGGTGTTTCGGCTAATTTCGAGCGAGCTGATTAGTCCATCAAAAGCACCACAGCAGGATGCAGCTTCTTCAGATTCGGCAACGATTTCGATTGCCAGGGTATGTCGGGCGTTCCACGCACGACGAGTCGAACATCGGGATGCTTGCGCACCTCGATGGTAAATTTCGCCAGCAGGTTGATGCCGGAAGAGTTGAGAAAGTGAAGGTCCTTCAGATTGAGCGTAATGGAAGCGGGATTCGAGGCAAGCACACTGGTCGCCAACGCCGTGATAGGCGCACCGGCGTCGGAACTGGCAAGCCGCATCGCACCGTCGAAGAAAATTTCACTTCCTTCAGTCCATACGCGGTAGTCGTCTGTCTTGATTTCCATAGCCTGGCTTCGTTTCATTTAGTTGTGAATTTGCGAGATCGGAATGGAGGCATATGTCTCCACGCAAATCCGATCGCTTTCGTCGGCGGCGCTGAATATCCAAGCCAGGCGCGCACCGTAGTCACTCATCAACGTCAGCAATCCAAGTCCGGAGCCTCTTACGTCCGGGTTCGCGGCATTGGCTTCAATTCGCTGTATCAGCAGGTCCATGGGGTCGCCAACCGTGATGTCTGCCAGGAGACTTTGGAACTCGGACGCATCTTCACCATCGACGTCATTCGACACCTTGAGCTTGAAGCATTCCGAATCCATCGACGCCTCGATCAAGATCTCACCCGGTGCGCGAAACTTGACGGCGTTTTCGATGAGTTCGTTGACCAGATATCCAATGCTGTGACGCACTTCCATGTAGTCATTGCGGGACGACCGGAAGCGCAACGCGAAAAGATCGGCGATGAAGTCCGAGGTCGTGGCACAATGACGCCAACTCAAGTCGAGAGGTCCGTCGAACAGCCGCACGCGACTGACGCTCTCCTTCATCCCAGTTGCAACGTCAGGGGTCCCGAACAGCGTTGTCATGGCTATGTGTGCCTTATGATCACGAGGGTGATGTCGTCGTGGATCTTTTGGATCCCGATATGGGCCATCAGATCGTCGATGATGCCGGTCTTGATGTCCTCGGCGCTGCTGCCGCGACGCTTTTGTGCGCTCTCGCAGAGGCGCTCGAATCCGAACAATTTTCTGTCTTGGTCTTCCGCCTCGGTCACTCCGTCCGTGTGCAGCACGATCACGTCGCCGCTCCCGAACACGATGTCGCGCGTGGCAATGAACTTCGAGATGTCATTCTCCAGGCCAACCGGCAGACCCAGATCCATCGTGTCGATACGTTCGACGTTCCCGTCCGCACGCACGACGAGAACGTCCTCATGCTGGCCGGATAGCGTTACCCGCTCATCCTCGAAGTCAAGGAAGGCCAGCGAGAGATGCTTGCCGGTGTTCGTCCGCTCGATGTTCTTGTAGATCGCTCTGTTCAGCCGATCCAGAAACTGGTGCGGATCCCTTTCGTTAGTCTCCTGCAGCGCGCGTGCAACGGATTGGACCATGAGCATCAGCACGCCGCTCTCGAGACCATGACCGGTCACGTCGCCGATGCCGATTTTGACCCGTGACCCGTTCTGCAGGACGTCATAATAGTCACCGCCGACCTCGTCGGCCGGCCGCATGTAGGCCGCGATCTCCAGACCCGGAATCGCTTCGAGTTCGAATTGTTTCGGCAGGACCATCATCTGTATCTGCCTGGCGACCGCGAGCTCGGCGCCAAGGCGGACGTTCTCGTCCTGCAGCTTTTCGTTGAGTGCGGAAATCTCCTGATTGGCATCCCCGAGTTCCCGAGTTCGTTCGTCGACGATTTGCTCGAGGTTTTCCGTGTGAAAGCTGATCTGCTCGGCCATCCGGTTGAAAGCGATTCCTGCCGCTCCAACCTCGTCGCGCGTTGGAATGCTCACGCGGACCGAATAATCTTTGGACTGTAGCCGCTGGGCGGCGCTGGCGAGCGACCTGAGACCCGCGGTGATCCGCTTCGAAATTCCGAGCACGGCGGCAAAAACTATCAGAAGCGAAACGACGATCGCAGCGATCTGAAAAAGCAGGACACGGTTGGTCGCGCGGGAAATACTGTCCTGCGCGGCGAACAGGGACGCATAGATCTCCCGTTCGGGAACGACGATCCCGACCGACATCGTTTCGGACTTGATCGGTCCTGAACTCCACAGATTGGTTGGCTTCAATCTTTTGAGGACAACAATGTAGGGTACGTGTTCGCCCTTATCGTCGAGCATGATATGCTGAATCACGCCGTCATTGTTTTGGTCGAGAGGCAGCACTGCGATAGCCGGCTGCGTGCTTCCCCGCAGTGACCTCTCCAGGCCAGTGACGCCTTGGCTGCCCGCATCGCTCGATGACGTCAGGCCGATGATTGCCTGGCCCGACGGATTGATCGCCACCACGTTGCCAGTCGACATCGTGAGAAAGCCGAACCCGGTTTCAGCGATCTTCACACGTTCGACGACTTCCGCGAGTTGGTCGAGAGTGATGTCTGCTCCCGCTGTACCGGCAATACCGGTGTGATCACGCGTCCACAGCGGATGGAAAAAGCTGACGATCAGCTTTCCCGTGATCGCGTCGGTGTAGGGCGCCGTCTGGGTAATGTCGTCGGGCACCGGACGAGAGGCTGGATCCCTGGCCCATTGCTGCCATGACCCGTAGATACCCGGAAAGAAGAACTCCCAGAATTCCGCCTTGTTGTGGCCCGGATAGAGCTTGTCGAAGGTCTGTGCCTGGTCCGTATACGGCACGGTCCTGAATATCGGCCGTTCTTTTGGACCAATATAATACATCTGCAGTTTGGATGACCCGCTGGCCATGAGCGTCGGCGCAACGAGGTCCAGGACGGTGCTGTCTTCTATTGCCTGCTGAACGCTTGGCAGCGGACTGTGGTCGGCGCCCAGCAGATAGCCCCAGACGCTGACCACGGACGGCGCGCCCGGCAGGTTCTGTGCCCAATCGCCCTGCGTATCATAGACCACCTTTACCGAGCCGGGCGCCTGCTGCGAAAGGGTGGCTCCGACCTGTTGCTGCCTGCTTGGATCGTCGATCTGGGCCTGCAGCACGCCGGCCAACGCCTTGACGTCCCCATGAACTCGATCGAGCAGCAGGTCGACGCTCAGCGCTGTCGATTGGGCATAGGAACGAATGTATTCCTGGTTTGCGGTCGTCAGGCCCTCACCGACTTCCGATGTGGCATCGCGCGACAGCTTTTGAACGTTCCAAAGCGCCAGGCCACCGCTCAAAAGGAGGTCGAACAGCACGGCGCCGCCAACGACCAACACGAATTTCGCTCGAAACGAGCGCAAGCCGAAGCGCGGCGTTCCCTCATCGGCGGCTTTCATTGCGGCCGTCGCCCCGATGCGACCCAGATCGGCCAACCCGCATAACCCTTGGGGTGGAGCGCAGCGAAGATGTGGTCCTCGAAGCCCTGCCGAAACCGCGTGACGAACTCGGGTCCATCGCCGCGTCTGGTCGCCATCTCGCCCGCATAGACATCCGCCCAGGCCGCAATGACATCGGCGAAGTCCTGCGGATCGCCGTCTAGGTTAGTGACCATGAAGGTCTCCACCAGGATGTCTTCGAATCCGGCTTCCACCAGGTATCGCCGACTCTTGGGCCCGAGCTCGACGTCCATCTCGAAATGCCCGAACAGCTTCGCCACTTCGTCGTAGGTCCAGCGAATGCTTTCGCCGCGCGGCTCGCCGAGGCAATGCGAATTCTTTTCGTTCGTGATATAGACCCGACCGCCTGGCTTGCAGATGCGGTAGAGCTCCTTGAGGATGAGTTCAGGTCGATTGAAGATTTGCAGGGAATGTCGGCAGGTGACCAAGTCGAACTGCGCTTCGTCGAGCAGCATCTCCGACGCATCGCCATACGTATATTCGATGCCTCGGATGTCGAACTCCCGCATCACTCGTCGAGCATAGTTCAGGCTTGATCTGGAGTGGTCGAGGGCGACGATGCGTAATGGCTGGAACTCCTTCTGCGCGAGCACAGCGAAATCGCCGATCCCGCAACAGATGTCGGCCATGACGATCCCGGGCCTCATCCCGTGTCGCGGCAAGATCGCGCGCTCGTGACGCCATGTCATCTTTGTCTGAGTACGCAGGATCGGTACGAACCCGCCTTCCTCAAGGAAGCCCTGCCCCGGATAGAATTCGGTGTCATACTCCTCGACGGTGATGTTCGGTTCAATTCCGCTCAGGCGACCGAATTTTCGCGAGGTCCATCCGACGACGCTTGACGTGATGACGACGAATTTGAGATCGGGTCGAGCGCGACAGGCGTCGATGATGATCCTCGAAAAGATGTGAAACGCGGCGTTGTTCATCTGCGTCAGGCGCCTGACATTGACGTAGAGAACGCCGCGCACACGGCCGATCGCATCGCGAAGCAATGCTATGCTGGGCCCAAGCTCATCGATCGCCTGAGGGCGGACCACTCCCGATATGGAGAACTCCTGGTTGTTCGCGTCATATTGCGCCTTAAAGCGCGGGAGAAGGTCGTATGGGCTCAATTTTGCAAGCCCTCGAGCGGAAGATCCAGGACAAGCTTGATTGCATCGCCGTCGGCCTCCTCGATCCAGAGTGTCGCGTTGTAGTCGACAGCCAGTTCCACGAGTATGACCCCGCGGCTCGGCGCGAGATCCCCAGACACCGAATTGAGGTATCGCTCTCTGGCCTCCATTCCTGCAAGTTGCGACACGGCTTCTTCGTAAAATTGGCGCTCCGCCGGCAAGCAAGGAAATGTCAACTCGATCCTATCTGTCGCGCCATGGCGAGACACCCTGCATGCCAGTTCGCCATCGGCATGGCGCGTGCGAAAGGCGACTTCGAGCAATTCGTTGAAGGCGGAGGAAAAAAGATTTGAATGCCGGACCGAGTCAGACCTGTTCTGACTGATCATCCGGGCCATGTATGTCGAGACATAATCGCAGTGTCTCCAGGCTGAGACAAAAGCTTTGATTCCCATGTCGATCTGGATCATGGGTTCAAAGGTCGGTCCGCCGTCAGCCAAGTCATGATGAACAGGTCCCATCGGCATTCTCACTTGTTGCTTCAGCATTGAACCCCGCGGAGTGGATGGCCTCCGCGACGAAAAACTTCACCGCCCGTGGTCAGGCAGTCTGGCACCGACTTGAACAATTGCGCGGTATTCCCCTCGATCGTTCCACAAATCCCCACTTCGTCGTTAGCAAAAGGGTTCGAGGCGCTAGAGCGCCCGATTTGATTCCTGCATCGCTCGTGCCATCCTCGGCGGGGACCGCTTGATGAAATCGCCGATCGCCTCGGCTCGGAGAGGCCGCCCCAGGAAATAACCTTGCAGACAATCGCAATTTTCGTTGATCAGCCACCGTGCCTGTGCCGATGTCTCGACCCCCTCGGCAGTGACACTTATCCCTAGGCCGTGCGCCAGGTTCATGATCGATCGCACGATCGTTTGGCTTTTGAGGTCGGTTTCCAGGTCCGCAATGAAATACTGATCGATCTTCAAAGTATCGAAGGGAAAGTTCTTAAGGTAGCTTAGCGATGAGTAGTATGTTCCAAAATCGTCGAGCGAAATACGTATTCCCAGGACGTTCAGGGTATTCAACGTATCGATATTGTCGATCGTCTTCTCAAGCAGGACCGTCTCCGTTATCTCAAGTTCAAGTCTGTCGGCTTCGATTCCAACTGCGTCGATGATCTGGGCGATGGTGTCCGTCAGGGAACCGCTAAGGAACTGGGCTGGTGACAGGTTCACCGCGACTGTCAGCGAGGAAGGCCACGTCAATGCCTGGCGACAGGCTTCCTCGAGCACCCATCGTCCAATCTCTTCCATCAGACCGTCGGCTTCGGCGATCGGTATGAACACGTTAGGTGGAATGATTCCGACCTCAGGGTGCCGCCACCGCAGCAGCGCTTCGAAACCGATCACTGACGAGGGGGGCCGAATGAGCGGCTGATACTCCAGATAAAGCTCGCCCCGCTCCAGCGCGGTTCGAAGGCTGCGTCTCAGATTCTCGCGTTGCTCAAGCAAGAGCAGCATCGAACGGTTGAATATTCGAGCGCAGCCGCGTCCATCTGTCTTAGCCGCGTAAAGAGCAATGTCAGCGGCTTTCATCAACTGTTCGCCATCGGTCCCGTGCTCCGGCCCGAAAGCAATTCCGATACTCGAGCCGACGAAGACGGGAATGCCGTTGATGACGAACGGGTTCTTGAACGCGTCGACCAGCGATCCGGCGAGGCGCTCAGCTTCCGCTGGCTGCTCTTTTCCCAATTGAATGACAGCGAACTCATCGCCGGCATACCGGTACGCGGATTCGCCGTCCTGCAGCGCGTCGCGGATACGGCCCGCCGCGAGCTGAAGAAGCGTATCGCCTGCTCCATGCCCAAGCGTGTCGTTGACTGCTTTGAAATCGTCAAGGTCGATCTGCAGCAGGGCGGCTTTCGGCTTCAGTTCACCGAGGGCCACTAACGCTTGCTGAAGCCGCTCGCCGAATCGCCGCCGATTCTGCAGTCCGGTCAGCATGTCGTGCGTCGCCTGATGGAGCAGAATTACATGCTCTTGCTCGTCCGTCATGGTGCGCCCATCGCGCCCCCTTGATTCAATGATTCCCACACCATTTGCAGTGGCGAAAACAAAAACGGACCGCAGCACTTCGCCCGATGACCGCGGCAAATCGATGCTTGCGGGTGAGCCACCGTGGAACACACGAAGAAATTCGCCGCGATACCTCGCATCGAGGAAGCTCGGGTAGATCTCCCAAAGGGCGGCACCCGGTGTCACCGCGCCTCCGTACACGCCCCTGAGCTTGGTTGCGTAGTGGGTCAGACAGAAGTCGCGGTCGTAGAACGACAAAAGTTCGGTCGTGTTGGCCAAAAGGTCAGCGAGAAGCGCTTCGCCGGGACGTCGAACATCGCTTGAGGAAGCCCCGTCACTCCCGTTGCCGACGCCTGATGCCTCTGGAGCCAAGAGCCACCTCCATAAGCGGCGCGAATCCACGCCGCCCAGTCCAAAAATAACATAACTATCAAGCTTGGCAAACTTTTAACTCGCAGTCTTAACAAGTGCGGCATACGGCGTAGGTGCAATGCGTGCTCCGCTGTGGTTTTCGACGATAATAGTCAAAAATCACAGTTGGTTAATAAATCGGGAATTGTTTCGAATTGGCAATATGATTGATGGCGTGGTAGACGCGACACGAAATATTCTGGTCCATGAGGCGGCGTGGCCTTCCCCTGTTTTGCCCGCCCCCCTCAACCACCGCCAATCTTGTACTCAGCTTCCGAGCGCTTTGAGCCAACCTTCAAAGGAAGACGCTTTCTCGTGTTCAGCAAGCGAAACAGAGTGGGCGGGGCGCGGTAACACCACAGTACTGCGACCTTCGCGGGGGCTGTAACCGAATTCCTTGCTGAATGCTCGGCTGAAATTAGCCGCTGAATTAAACCCGAAGGCCTCAGCGATATCGACAATTCGTCGGCTGTCTGCCGGATCGCTAAGCGCAATATGGGCTGCCAGAAGTCGACGACTTTGTATGTAATGGAGAACACCACCGCTCGGTTCGAATAATTGATAGAGACGAGAGCGCGATACGCCGAGCGCTCGGCACATTGAATCGGGTGCCAGATGAGCCGCATCCAGATTGGTTTGGACATATCGACGCGCTCGCTCCATCAGCGCGACACTCGCCAATTGTTCGGCGGCCGCGGCATGTTCCGCCGGAGGCGCGAGGCAGGCAATGATCATGCTCCGGGTAGCGTGTACGATGCGGGGCAGATCTTCAGCCGTGAGACTGCGCAGTCTTGCTTCTATGCTGTTGACGTAGTCGGCAAAGAGGTTGGCAAAGTTGCCGGACATAATTGTATTGTTCTTTGCGTCGAGGGTTGACGCCGCATCAGAGAACAAATCACGCGGCAGATAGAGAAAGAGGCTTTCCGAGTCCGTTACCCTCCCGCGAAACGGGTAGCCAAGCGACCTGATCTCCAAATTGCCCGGCTGGTTTTCCGCAACGCGGCGATCGACCTCCGTCCATGACCGGCCACTACGCGGCAAGACGATGTACCAGTGATCGATCGAACTGGATCGGAGCTTCGCGGCGGAACGCATGTAGCTATGTGCCGGCGCGCGCTGTTGAACGATCAGCACGCCACCGAGATTCCAGGCTGTGTGGTCGGCGGGGAAACCATCGTCCAGCGATTTGTCATCCGGCAACCTGACCTCGACAAGCGGCGCCATTTGCGCTTGCCAAGCGGCGAATTGATCCCCTGGCGCCAGCTCGAGCGTTGAAAAGGACAGAGGTTCCAGCGCCGGCGCGAACGATGGAGCGGCCTCGTTGCGGGGTTGGTCTTCGCGCGACCAACGACGTCGGTCACGGTCCCGCGGCTGCCTCGCAGGAGCCTCGTCTTGCCTCTTGGTGTCCATCGCGTGGTGCCATATCCGAATCGGGTATGCCCATGCCCCTTTCAATCATGTGGTGTATTTCAGGCATCTGGCAAGGCTGGCGGAACTCCAGTCGACCGAAACGGCGATCACGCTGGATTACAGCAAGAAATGCATCCCGGGATAAGTTTCTGGATGCGAAGATAACGACACTCTTCAACCTGATGCGTATAAAATCTGGCATCGTGAAATAGTGAGTTGAG
>NZ_JAMYSC010000103.1:0-12810 GCF_040321755.1 Mesorhizobium sp. M0276
GAGGCGGTCAAGTGTCGTCGGCAAAAGGCTGCGGGAACCGGGCACTAGTATATGTCGCCCAAAAGTGCGCAGCGGTTTTAGTAGAACGAGATGGAAGCAATAACCTAAGGCGTCGCATGAATCCGTTCAGTCACGAAGCTTTAGCCAAGGCACCGGATTTGAAAACCGGCGCGGACACGAGTTCACGGTGGTTCCAATCCCGCTCCATCCGATGGTTGAGATATGCTTCGGAACTTCGGTTTTAGTGCAAACCGACCTCTTAGCAGTGATGTCGGCTGTCGTGTGTGAGTCAGGCAGAGACAATCCCATCTGCTTGAATGTCTCCTATCGCTTTTGGGACGCCAGAAGCTGACAGTCCGCTTCCGTGAAGAGTTTCGGGCGCTGGCAGGCGTACGAAAGTCCCCGAGGAAGGAACCCGCGGGCCACAGGCGATGGCTATGGGAATTTCGATTTTCGGCAGATGTCGGCGATGGCGCGACCGCCGCCGCGAAGCGGCGGGTTTGATGCGGACGGACCGCTTCGTTGCGCCTCCGCGCGGTATTGTCGGAACGGTGGGCGGCTCAGCTCGGCTCTGTCGGCCTCGATGATCTCCATGGACGCGCGTCGATCCGTTGCCGGAGGCTGAGTGCCTGCGGCTGAAGGCTGGACCATACCGTGCCGGGTCATGGACAGCTCTCCCGGTCCGCTGCCGATGCTTTCGGCGGTCCGCGCGGCTGCCTCCACCGTTCGAACACCTCGATGACGATCATGCGGCCGCCGCAGCATGGGCATGGCGGACGGAAGTTGTCTGGTTCCGCCGATGGATCGTTCGTGGCGGGAGGCGCGGCCGCGAGCAGTTGGCGGGCGAGTGCGAGGCAGTCCTTGCGGGAGCCGCCGGCAAGCAGGCCGTAGTGGCGGATGCGATGGAAGCCGCGCGGCAGGACATGGAGCAGGAATCGGCGAATGAACTCGTCTGTGGCGAGCGTCATGACCTGCTGCCGGTCGGCGCCGTTGCGACGGTAGTCCTTGTAGTGGAAGGTGACGCCGTCCTCGTCGAAACGGATGAGGCGGCGGTTCGAGATGGCGACCCGGTGGGTGTAGCGCGACAGATAGGCGAGCACCGCCTCCGGCCCGGCGAACGGCGCCTTCGCGTAGACCACCCAGCGCTTCTTCCGGACCAGTGACAGGTGGCGCAGGAATGCCCGCCGTTCCGCGAGATGAGCAATTGCGCCGAAGAAGGCGAGCCGGCCAGCGTCGTGCAGCGCGACCAACCGAGAGAGGAACAGGCGGCGGAACAGCTTGCCGAGCACGCGCACCGGCAGCAGGAAGGCCGGACGCGACGACATCCAGCGCTTTCCGTCCGGCGAGATGCCACCGCCCGGCACGATCATGTGCACGTGCGGATGGTGTGTCATCGCCGAGCCCCAGGTATGGAGCACTGCAGTGATGCCGATGCGCGCGCCGAGATGCTTCGGATCTGCCGCGATCGTCAGCATCGTCTCCGATGCCGCACGGAACAGCAGGTCGTAGACCGCCGCCTTGTTGTGGAAGGCGATGTCGGCGACCTCGGCCGGGAGCGTGAAGACAACGTGGAAGTAGCCAACCGGCAGCAGGTCGGCCTCTCGCTCGGCGAGCCATGTCCGCGCGGCCGCGCCCTGGCACTTCGGGCAGTGCCGGTTGCGGCAGGAGTTGTAGGCGATCCGCCATTGGCCGCAGTCCTCGCAGGCTTCGACGTGACCGCCAAGGGCCGCGGTGCGGCAGTGCTCGATCGCCGACATGACCTTGAGCTGGGCGAGGCTCAGGTGCCCGGTATGGGCGGCCCGGTAGGCGGGTCCGGCAGCACGGAAGATGTCGGCGACCTCGACCGAGGCGCGCACGCTCAGCCGTCGGGTGAGATCTCTTCCGGCTTGAACAGGCCAAGCTTGTCGAGCGGGCTCGTGACGGTGCGCACCGTGCGGGTTGCAACCTTGGTATAGAAGGCGGTGCTATTCAGCTTGGCGTGCCCGAGCAGGACCTGGATGATCCGGATGTCGGTGCCGTCCTCCAGCAGGTGGGTTGCGAAGCTGTGACGCAGCGTGTGCGGCCCGACCCGCTTGGCGATGTCGGCCGCCTGCGCTGCCTCGACGACCACGCGATAGAGCTGGCGGGTGCTGATGGGCTTCATCGCATGCTGCCCAGGAAACAGCCAGCCGTCGCGATGCATCACACCCTGCTGGCGTCCGACCTTCCACCACTGGCGCAGCAACAAGAGCAGGTCTTGCGACAGCATGGCGTTGCGGTATCGCCCGCCCTTGCCGCGCTCGACGCGCAACAGCATGCGCTCGCTGTCGATGTCAGCAACCTTCAGCGTCGACACCTCCGCCACGCGCAGGCCTGCGCCATAAGCGACCGACAGTGCGGCCTGGTGCTTGAGGCAGGTGGTGGCGTTGAGCAGCCGGGCGACCTCGTCGCGGCTCAGCACCACCGGTAGCTTGCGCGGGTGCGCCAGACGAACGAGCTTGCGCGCCAGATCGGGACGATCGACCGTATGCGTGAAGAAGAAGCGCAGCGCCGACACGATGCTGTTCATCGTTGGCACGGGAACACCGTCGTCCTGCTGCTCGATCTGGAACCGGCGCAGGTCGTCAGTGGTCGCTGTGTCTGGTGAACGCCCGAGGAACGTCGCCAGGCGTCCGATGTCGCGGAGATAGTTGCGCTGAGTCTCCTGTGAGAAACGCCGCATGTTCATGTCGTCGATCAGCCGCTGACGCAGTGGACTGATAGGTGCATCAAGAACAGGATAGGGCATGGTCAGGCTCCTTGTTGAAGAAGCCGTGATGCTCTGCCCCTGCCGAACCCCGCTCAACGCAGGCGCAACGACCGGTTCTTGATCTCTACCTCAACCGCGGGCGCCCATCCCGCGCAGCGGGTTCGTTCATCGGCCCCAACTGCAGCATTTTCCACTTTGAGGCGAAATAATTCTCGACTATGGTCCGTCAGGCTTACGGCATGGGGGATTGCCGATGGTTTTATCACGCAGGGGTGTCGTGCTCGGCGGCCTGGCGCTGGTCGCGGTCGGTGCAACTGGCAATATTGTTCAAGCCGCGACGGCAAAATCCTTTTTCGCCGGTGCCGCCAGCGACAACAATTTTGTCTATCGCAAGACCAATTTCGCCAAGATCGACAAGAGATGGCATCGCCAGATCGTCAAGTATTTCAGCAGCGAGCCGGTCGGCACCGTCGTGGTCGATACCCGCCACCACTTCCTCTACCTCATCATGGAAAACAAGACCGCCATCCGCTACGGCGTCGGCGTCGGCAAGGACGGCTTCAAATGGTACGGCCGCGCGACGATCGACCGCCGTGCGCTGTGGCCGCAATGGGTCCCGCCCCCCGAAATGCGTAAGCGCAAGCCGGACCTGCCGCCCATGGTCGCAGGCGGCGCGTCCAACAATCCGCTCGGGCCGCGCGCGCTCTATCTGTACCGCGACGGCGCCGACATCGGCTACCGCCTGCATGGCACGCTGGAGCCATGGAGCATCGGCACCGACGCTTCCAGCGGCTGCATCCGCATGTTCCCGGAAGACATCATCGACCTCTACCAGCGGTGCCCGATCGGCACCGCAGTGGAGGTCCTACCGCACATCGCCGACCAGGCGCCCGCTTCCACCACTGTCGAATGATTGGCGCATCATGAACCGCATGATTGAAACCACACGCCGGCTGCTCGCCGCCGGCCTGCTGGTGCTGGCCGCATCCTGCTCGACCAGCAACACGCTGGCCCCTCCTACCCCCGACGTCACCAACACCGAGATTGCCGGTTTCCAGAACGTGCAGCCGGGCAGCGAGGAGGATTTTATCCTCAATGTCGGCCGCCGCACCTATTTCACGCAAGGTTCGGCCGCGCTCGATTCTGTCGCCAAGGCCACCCTTGACACCCAGATCGCCTGGTTAGCAAAGCATCCGCGCTGGCTGCTCAAGCTGCAGGGTTTCGCCGACGATCCAGGCGCAAGTGAAACGGCGCTGTCGAAGCAGCGCGCCGATGCGGTGATGGACTACCTCGCCGCCGCCGGCATAGACCGCAACCGCATGTGGGCCAAGGGCTACGGCAAGGACAGGCTCGTCCGCGACTGCCCCGATGCCGCCTGCAGGTCGCAGAACCGCCGCGTTGTGTCTAATTTGCGCGATGAGAGGGACGAGTCGTAGGGGCTGCTTGTCACCAAAGGAGCGCCTCCGCCGGCGGATTGAGCTTGCCGCCCGGTGTAACGAGGGCGATGCAGGCTGCACTGTTGAAAATATCATGGGCGGCGCGACGGAGGGGGAGCAGGTGCATCACCGCTTTTTCCTCGTTAAGCCCGAGCGATGCGAAAGACAAGACGCCGATCGAAAGCAGTTCATCAATGTGACTTAAGCCATCGGCCAACAACGCGTTCGCTCTTTTGCTGACAAGATGTACGCGGTCGAATGCGCTAATGATCACGTGCAGGGTCAGATCCTCAAGCAACCCGTTTGCAGCGACCACGCGCCCGTCCGCGCGGAGCACCGCCGCCGGCAATCCGACTGCGGCAAGTGTATCGACGGCTGATTTCGCACGTTCCAAGTGAAGCCTGGCCGCCATAATGCCCGCACGCGCCAGATGCGGCCTCAAGCTGTCCAGGAAATCAATAGCGGAGCGGTCATACGGTCCGGCCTCGACGGCACGGTCGAAACTGTAGACCATCATGTCACCGTTGGGGACATCGATGATGGTCCCCGCCGCCCAGCCTACTCCCTTAGGGCGACAGAGTTCAGTGTAGAACGGGTCGCGGTCGACCTCTTCTCTGGTGAAGATGTCGAGGTCGTGCACGAACCCAGGGTATTTCATGGGGGCTAAGCGCGTCGCCCGCGAATTGCGCTTGTCCCAACCGCCGTCAACAAATGCGCGCATGAACTCCGCGGTGCCGGGAGAACTGGTCCAGCGGATCTCACCGGCACTGGCGGTAAACAGAATGCCTCCTGCAGAACTGATTGCATGGCTTAGATTGTCGAGTACTTCCGGCCACAGCTCCGAAATGATCGCCGCCTCATAGATACGGTCGATGATACCGTCCTCGATCCCCAATCGGCTCATTCTAGCGTTGCACCTAAGTCGGGGAGTACCCACGGACTTCCTTCCTCAAAGAGTGCCATCGGCAGATCTAGGGTCTCCGTTCGGTCGGACCGTCACCCCGGGTGGTTGGGATAGATCCTGGACATCACAGACATCAGTTCCGCCTGTCGGCTGGTCTCGGTCTTGGAAAATATGCTCTTCAGTTGATTGCGAACCGTCTCGCGCGCAAGCTTCAGCGTGTCCGCGATCGTCCCAATATCGTGCCCGGCGCTCAAGAGGCTTGCGACGCGCCCTTCTGCTGCCGTTAATCGGAGGGCGTTTCGCAGCCGGTCCGTGGAATGTAGAGGTCTTTCGTCGAGGTCCGACACGATGAGTATGGCGCTCGCATACTGGAACGCATCGGCTATGATCCCGATGCTGGGCAGCACGTCGACGAGCAGCGGGCGGCTGCCAGGCCTGGCGAGGGCGACCGGTCCAATATCCTTCAACGCCGTAGACGAACGCGTCCGCGTGGCGATTCCGATGACGCGCTGGAGGGCGATGTCGCTCTCGTGATGCATGGCGTGGAGGTGCCCGTTGGTGATCGAGAGCCCCGCGTGCAGCAGCTGGCTTGCCCTTGAATTGAGCTGCGCCACCTGGCCGCGCCAGTCCAGGAGGAACGCGGCGCTCGAGATGTCGAGGACGTTGAGGCTGACCTTGCCCCGCGAGGAGACCAGGCGCTCGGACAGTGCGATCAGCCGCCGAAAATGGGAAACCAGCGTCTCCAGATATCGCGCGTCATCCCGCGTGAACTGGCCCTGACCCTGGCCTTTCAGCATCGGCACGGCCCATGGCGCGCCCTCGACATTGCAGCCAATCATCGCGAAGCCGGGAAATCCGAAAGGCAGGTAGAGTTCGTTGTATTGCCGAAGGCGCCTTCGGTCCTCTTTCGTGGACAGGTCGTCTTCGATGACCACGGTTCTGCCCGCGTCAAGCAGGGGCAGTCCTCGTTCGGCCCGGTAGTGGTTGAGGAACCAGTTGTTCTTAATATACTCCTGCAAGAGGTCTCGGTAGTCGTGCGAGGCCGGCATTTCGAGCAGCGACCGATTGGGACTCCGAGGATCATTGCTGCTGCTGTCGGGGTTGCGCGGATAGAACATAACGCACGCGGCGTCGAGCGAGCGCGCCAGTCCGTGAAGGGCGTCAGGCCAGGTCTCGGGAGTCAGGATCGCCTCGTAGCAGGCGTCGACGGCCTTGTTTACCCGCTCCTGTTTCATGGCCACACCTTCGCGAATTTCCTTGCGATCATCGTGAGGTGACCGATTGCCCGGGTCCGTATCTTTGCGGATAGGCTCAAATCGGCGTTTCGGGACCGGGACTCGCGGGAACGCCCATCGGTTTCAATCCGCCAGCCATTGGCATGAGTCTCAATTGCGCGAGACGCCGAGCGTGCGCGCGGCAGGATCGGCAAAAGATCGTGGACATCGAAAGGCAACGCGCCGAGGCTTCCGGTGGCCTTCGCCGCCCGCTCCATCGCTTTATCCCGCCGGGTCGGATCAAGCGCTGCTTCGACCTGACAGTCTTGGATGACAGCAAAATCGAACGCTGGAGACACAAAACACCTCCCCCACAGACTGTTGCCTATGGCGCTACGGCAAATAATCCACCGAAAATCCCCAATTCGTATCCAGAATCGGTAGCCACTATCCAGAAAGGGTAGCCACTTTCAGTTGATAATTTGGCCAATACTACTCAGGGGTTGTCCCCTCAACCCCCATTAAGTATTTGAAGGTTGCGCCTTTTTTATTTTTCTGTCCAGCTTTTACATGCCTTTTATTCGGTTTAGGCCGCTCCATTTCCGGCGGGCGACTTACTGAAGTTAACTTCAGCGCCGGGTCTTTTTCCACTCATGACCCGTTTGGGTCATGAGCCATTCTGTCGGGGGAGTATCCTCCTCTATTAGTCGGCCGGGACGAGAAGCTGAGCGTCATGTTGGCTGCTCTGACGACATCCGGCCCAACAACAGAAGCTTTGCCGAGACTACTGAACCTAGCCCAGGTTGGGCTCCGGGGGGCGGCGAATGTCGAAGCTCACGGCCAACTTGCTTCTCCTGTTCGCCGCCGCTCTGTGGGGCTTCGGGAATGTGGCGCAAAAGACCGTGCTCGATCACCTCGATGCGCTGAGCGCCGTTGGCCTGCGCTGCCTGATTGGCGGACTGCTTGTGCTACCCTTCGTCCTGACCGAACGGCGAGTGCCTGCCGGCGCCGGCCTTTTTTCCAGTCTGGTCCGGGTGGTCGCGCTGTTTGCCGTCTCCATCGTGCTCCAGCAGCTCTGCTATCTCGGCGCCACAGTCACGAATGCAAGCTTCCTGATCAGCACGGCAACGGTGATCACGCCGCTGGCCGCCTGGCTGCTCACCGGCGAACGTCCAACGGCGGGTCTCATACTCGCCGCCGGATCGACCGTGATCGGCTGCCTGCTTCTGTCAGGCGGGATCGCCGGTTTCAGCGGCGGCGATCTCACCGCCATCCTGTCGGCCGGCTGCTATGCGCTCTGGACGGTCGAGCTTGGCCGACACATGCAGGCCCATGCGCGTCCGCTCACGGCCGCGGCCGCACAGTTCCTCGGCGTAGCAGCCTTCGCCCTTCCGCTCGGGGCGGTGCACGGCAACCTCTCATTCACAGCGGCTTCCGAAGCTGCCCCCGAACTCTTGGTGCTTGGGGTTTTCTCCACCGCGCTCGCCTTCGGCATACTGATTGCCGCCCTGCGCTTCACCTCCGCCAGCCATGCCGCCGTGATCGTCAGCGCCGAAAGCGTCTTCGGCGCGATGGCTGCGGCGATCTTCCTCGGCGAGCGGTCTTCTGCCGTCGGCGCGTTGGGCGCCGCGATCATTCTCGGATCGATCCTTTCGGTCGCGATGTCGAACCGCATGCCGATGGCACGCCTGCCCTTGCGAACTGACCCCAGCGCTCTCGACGCCTTTGGAGCCGCCCCGGTGGGCTGGGGCACTCCTGCCACCGCCAATCCAGGTCACGAGGAGGCATTCCATGACCCTTCCCGGTAACGCCCTCACTAATCCTGCCAGCCGTGGTCGGGCGCGTCGAAAACGGTCTGTCTTGGAGCTGGGTAACATGGTCGGGCGCCATCATCAGGATTCGAGGTCCAGGTCTCACTCAGACCCGGGACAGCGGGCCAATTCATTGCTGAGACTGGCAACGCTCACAGCCGCGGCGTTTTGGTGTCCGACGGCACATAGTGCCAACGTCGATGGGGCGATGCTGAATGTAGACGTCGCGGTCGTGTTCGCCGTGGATTTCTCGTCGTCGATCGACCCCAGGACCGCCGACCTGCAACGCGAGGGCCATGCCGCAGCACTCACCTCGCCCGAGATCATCGGCGCCATCTCCGACAACTACCTTGGCTGCATCGGCGTGGCATATTTTGAATGGTCAAGCGTCGGCCACGCTCGCACCGTGCTGCCCTGGACCCGTATCTGCGGATTGGAAGATGCCAAGGCAGCCGCGGCGGTGATCAGAACGAGCGGCGACACCGGCTATATCCGTCGCGGCCGGGGCGGAACATCGGTTTCGGCGGCCATCGACGTTGGAAGCCTTCTGCTTGATCGGTTTCCGGGAAACGCGATGAGGAAGGTGATCGACATCTCCTCCAACGGCGAGAACAACGACGGGCTTCCCGTTCAGCCGAGCAGGCAGAACGCCATTGACAAGGGATACACGATCAACGCGATAGCGATTCCGCCGGACGAGGAGGATCCCAAGCAACCACTGGCAACCTACTTCGCCCGGTCCGTCATCGGCGGCTCCCAAGCTTTCGCCATATCGCTGACGGGGCCGCGCGATTACGCAGCTGCCCTTCGCCGCAAGCTGGTCATCGAGGTCGGTATGAACGTGGTAACATACAAACAGGGAGTAACTAGAGACCGGAACACGGGAGGATGAAATGATTGTCAAGCATTGTCTTTTGGTCGTCGCGGTCACGACGCTCTGCCTCGGATCTGCCCAGGCCCAGTCTGTGAAACAAGCCATAGAAGCCGCCAATGCCGAGTTCGTGAAGGCATACAACAGTAAGGATGCAGCCGGGGTCGCGTCGAAGTACGCGGATGATGCGGCCGCATTCCCGCCAGATATGGCGCGGGTCGACGGCCGCCAGAATATCCAGAAGCTATGGCAGGGCGCGATCGATATGGGCATATCGGAGCTCGCGCTCACCACGCTTGAAGTCCAGGAATGCCGAAATCTTGCATACGAGTCCGGGACTTTCTCCCTCAAGGCACCGGGCAAGGATTCGAAGCTGGTGGATGCCGCCGGCAAGTATGTGGTGGTCTGGAAGAAAGGACCGGACGGCGGCTGGAAACTCTACCGGGACATATGGAACTTCGATCCCGGGAAATAAAGGTAGCCTTGGATGGCGGGCGCCTCATGGCCAATCAGAGACCCTCGCCAATTTCGTGGAGTACATTTGCAGCTCGGTACCGAGTCACCTGCCGGAGGAGCACATGGCGAAACTCACCGTTGATCAATACCTGGCGGCGGCGGCGCGGCTTGCCCATCTGACGCAGACCTATGCTATCGTTTTTTCGCCAGTATCGCGACTATGTTCGCGATACTGGCGTACGCACCATCAGCGGGATTAGCCGCCAGGTTCGCGCTCGCGACGATTGTGGTCGCAATCACGGTTTATGGGGTCTTGGCAGCCAAGGCCGCCATGGATGACTTAAAGGCGATGCTGGACGATGCGGTCGACGACTTCTCGGGCAGCCGCTTCGGCGCTCACCTGAAGCAGATACCTACGGCGCTGTTCATCGGAGTAACGGTCATCCTCGTTCTCGCGATGGGGGTGACGCAGCTGTGGGCGATCATTTCGGCCTGACTGGGCTGGGTCCCGACTGTGTGGCCTGCGGCCGCTGGCGGGGCGCGGGATAGGCCGACCTGACACCGGGAAATGGCAGCAAGAGCGTCAACAATGAAGCCCGGCCAATATCGACTTGAACAACCGAACTCGGGGCGCAAGTCCGGCCCATAGTTGGGGTGGCACGCTTATCCTTGGCCTGGTGTTCTCGCGCTATATCGATGAAACAGCCAGCCGATTCTGGCCAGCAACGATACCGCGGAAGAAACATAGAATGACTGGGCAAATCAGGAGCACGACGGCGCCGAAGTTCAGAGCGGCGCTCGCGGAGCCGATCGAGTTGGAAAGCTTTCCGCCGATCACCGATCCAACCGGGCTCCCGGCATAGAAACGCTGTGCGGTAGGCCCCGCAGGTGGCCTGTGCCGGCGCTCCCTGTAAGTTCAGTCACCGCCTCCATCGCGGCATTCCATCGGAAACGCCGTTTCCGCGAAGGCGGCGCCAATTGCGTCAACAGTAACCCAGCGCCCGCATCAATCCCGTCATGAAGGTTCTGGTCGAGCGAAATCCTAGCGGCATAGACCGGCGCCTGAGTTTTCCGTGCGCCGCTCTTGGATTCGTCCACTGTGAGGTTCGGATTCTCCGGCGCGCGCTTTTTCTGCTCATGACCCAAATGGGTCATGAGCAGTCCCCTACGAAGGGCTATCCTTTGAGCGAGAAGCTGAAGGGCGTTGCGCCCTCGGGAAGGCGAAGCCGCTCACAGACCAATTGGCAAAGGCTTTCTAGGAACAGTGCCTCGAATCGACGCGCTCGTGGGAGTCAACGGTCTCGGAAGACCGGACGGTCTGCCCAAGGATAATTGAGATGCAACCCTTGTCTGCAGTTCTTGGCATGGGACTGTTGAGCACAGTTCCACTGATCGTGGGCCAGCCCGCGCCTGGTGTTTCTCATGTCGAGAAGCCTTGCCCCTGCGAGACTCACGAGAAGTGGCTTCTCATGCCATCAGCCGATGAAGTCGACGTCGCGATCGTTCTTGCGGCCGATATGTCGGGTTCCATCAACCAGAGCGAGGCAGCCTTGGAGCGGGAGGGCTACGCATCTGCCTTGGAATCAACCGACGTGCTGGAGGTGATCAAGGAGGGTCCACAAGGCAAGGTCGCCGTCACCTACCTCGAATGGTCGAGCGCGGGCACTTCGGAGACACGATTGGATTGGGCGATCCTGTCCGATGCGCATGACGCGTCTTTCATCGCGGGAGCCATTCGGGATGACTCAGAACGGAAGCACAGCGGTCCGCATGGCTCGAAAACATCGATCTCGTACGCCATCGATGTATCTGTCGACGCCTTTGACAAACTTCCGGCCAGGGCGTCGCGCAGGATCATCGACATCTCCGGCGACGGAACAAACAATGACGGATTTCCAGTTGAGGATAGCCGCCGGAGAGCGCTGCAGAAAGCGATCGTGATTAATGGCCTGCCAATTGGCCACGACGTTGAAAATGGCGAGACTATTCCGGAATATTACGAGCGGCACGTTATCGGAGGACCGGGCTCCTTCATGGTTACCGCCAACAGCGCCGCCGAATTTCGGCAGGCAATCACATATAAGCTAGCGAGAGAGGTGGCATTCCTCTCAAGCGGGGCTCGTCCCGGACTTGTCGGCCGCGCGGGCGGTCTGCAACAGATCGAGACCTATCAGCGGCGACACCCTGCGGGAGCGGTGATGTCTACGGCATTCGATTTTGCGGCGTCGAAACCGGCACTTGACCCGACCCGATTCTTCCTTCGCGCACGTGGAGCGGCAACAGACGAGGACCGACGGCTCCAACAGACAAGAAACCGAACAAAGCCGATGATGTCACACGAGATTGAGGGAGGAGATTATGAAATACCTCGTAAATTGGAACGAGCGGCCACAGGGATCGGCGATTGAATACGAGAACGTCCAAAAGCGCATCCTGAAGATCTTTCAGCACTGGGAAATACCCAGTGAAATCAAGGTACATGCCTTCGTGGTGCGGGTTGGCGAATGGGGTGGCAGCATGCTGTTCGAGGCAGATGACCCGCTGCTAATGCACAAAATGTGTTCGATCTTCCCGGCGTTCCAATTCGAAGTGCATCAGGTCATCGACGTTCAGGACGCGGTTCGCGTCGAGATGGAAGCTATCAAATGGCGGGATGAACTTCCTTCGTGAGGTGGAGCATTCGCATCCTGCCCGTCATTTCGGACATGGGATTCTGCAAGCTCGGACCAACCGAGTTAGCGCAACTCGTCTGGGTTTGTCCTCAACGCCTACTCGGTATCAGTAGACCATTTCGCTTTAGCGCGTTCGGCTTCCGCCGCGCAGCAATCACAGCGTCACCGGCAAATGGCAAAGCACCCCTCCGAAAATGGTCGAGCGTTCTTTGCCACAGGGCCGGTAACCAGAAAGTTTGCAATTGACCCGCCATGTCACACCCTGGCGCCCAATCAGCTGCCTGTCGCCGCTGGCCGAGACGGATCGTTTCTTGGCGTTCACCACGGGCGAAGAAATGCGAAAGGCTGGTATCCGGTTGACGGTCGGAAAAGCGCGCTTGCGCCAGTTGCGCGGTCCTCATTAGACGGTTTCGAGCCGGCTGAACCGAACGGGGATGAGCTTCCGAGTCTTGAGTTGCCCTGCCACATCCTTGTCGATAACAGTCAGAAACTGTACGTCTTCAGACGCCAAAGGCAGAACCAGACGTCCCCCTGGCTTGAGCTGGTTCAGCAAAGCCGGCGGCGTCCGCTCAGCCGCCACGCTAACCAGGATCTTGTCGAATGGGGCGTGCTCGGGCCAGCCGCGAGACCCGACTCCGACACGAATGGCGACATTGGAGAAGCCAAGGCCCTGCAGCAGAGTCTCGGCATGGCTTGCGAATTCCTCGATGATTTCGAC
>NZ_JAMYSC010000104.1:0-12697 GCF_040321755.1 Mesorhizobium sp. M0276
ACCACCGTGCCATGGCCGCTCGCCCCTCAGAGCAAGCGCCGTTCTCTCTCCAAAACTTTTTGCAGAACCTTCAGCACACTATCCGACGAGAACAGCCTATCCAGTGTGTTGTCGGCAGTTAGTTCGAAAGTCCTGCTACACCCGATCCGATGCCTCTCAACGCCGAGGCCGCACCTCCGTGCCGAAGCCGGCCTTCCCAATGGTGGGTCGAGCCGTCGCTTACCCGGTGCTTGCCTCACAGATCCGCGACCGAGAACCCAGCCTCATGCTCCCGCCCTGCCGGGGCCTAGGTCCATCTAGCATGAAAGGAACACGTCGGAACCTGGGATATTTGCCCGGCCGGGCGGCGATAGCCTTGTCGGGGCAGCGAGGAGCCGTAGCCGATGATGAACGCACAGGAGAAGTCTGGCGTGAATGGGGCGATGATTGTCAAGCTTTGCTCTCGAGTCATTTCGTCAACCATCTTGCGTGACCGATTGGCGACCATCTCCTCGTCCCGACCTTATATTACCCGTCGCCTGTCGCCGCCAGCGCGCAGTGACTTGTCAAGGATGGAGGCCCGCAGACCCCATCGCGCGGCGACTTGTCCTTGACGGTCACGAGCACGGCGGCAGGTTTGCCGTGGTCGGGGCGCCCTTCCTTGGGCGGAAGCCGACGACAGTGTTCGAGGGG
Organism: Mesorhizobium sp. M0276; assembly: GCF_040321755.1. NCBI lineage: Bacteria > Pseudomonadati > Pseudomonadota > Alphaproteobacteria > Hyphomicrobiales > Phyllobacteriaceae > Mesorhizobium > Mesorhizobium sp. M0276. Next base: position 673 of record NZ_JAMYSC010000104.1, read on the forward strand.
AACTCGCCATGAGCCGGGTGCGCAGAGATCGTCCGACGCTCTTGTATTTGCTGGATCCCAGCCGGCTCCGCCTCCGACTGCCTCGGTAGCTCGGTATCCTGAGCGCGTCGGCGGCATCATGCCATTATCATCCTACGAATTGCATGCTCCATCGTCCTGGACGAGACCGGTTTGGCTAGCCAAAGGACGAAGGTCTGATTACCAGATGTGATCGGCATGGGGTCGCTTCCACCAACGACGATGATGGGCACCGTCATCAGGGTGGTACGTACGGCTTCGGGCTGTCCTGGCCCGAGGAAAGTCGCTTTATCCAAAATTAGGAGGTCGGCTGCCTTCCCGCTCTCGATCCAGTCGCAAAGACTCTCGAAGGTCGCGAAGCCGACCGGCTTATAACCCAGCGCGGCGATCTTATCCTTGTAGATCTCCAACGCTGCTGGATCGGGGTCAACGACTGCAATGATTTCTCCGTTGCCAAGTGATCCATCGCATGGGCCGAAAGCGCTATCAGCTCTGACCTGCTCCTCAGCGCAGGCCGGTAAGTAGAGATCGAAGCGTGTACCTCGGCCAACAGCCGAGGTGACGTCAAGGCATCCTGCGAGCGCGCTCACATGGCGGTCCACTGCAGCAAGACCCAGTCCGGTCCCGCCGACGCGAGAGCGCGTGGTAAAAAAGGGCTCAAAGATATGCGGAAGCACCGAACTTGCGATTCCTTGGCCATCGTCGCTGATGGAGAGGAGAACGTAATCTCCCGGTTTCAAGGTGCCCTTAGCCGCGGGCTTCGTTTGACAGACGTGAGCGCGAGAAACGCTAATCTCGACACGGCCCTCATTCAAGAGAGCCTCCGACGCGTTCTTGCATAGATTCATAAGGATCTGCTGTATCTCGGTCGGGCTGCCCTCGATCACCGTTTGCCACTCGTTGATCTTGAAGTTCAACTGAACATCCGCACGAAGTGTAACCCGCAGCAATGGCGCGAGATCCATTACACTCTCCGAGACGTCGAAAGGCATCGTCACGCGCTTCCGATTTCGGCTCAGTGACAAAATTTGATCAATAATCAGTTTGGCTCGGTTGCTGGCCAAGATAATTTGGCCGATGTGGCCCCGAATTCTCGAGGGGCGGCGCACAAGACCTTTAGCCATCTCTGCGTAGCCGACTATTGCTCCTAGAACATTATTGAATTCATGTGTAACGCCGCTTGCGATTGTGCCGACAGCCGTCAGCCTTTCCGCATGCTCCCATCGACTCTCAAAAAGGTTACGTTCCGTGTGTACACGTTGCATTTCAAGATGGTTGCCTAAACGCACAGTAGCGCTCGCCAGAACCAGGAGGTCGTCTGTGGAGGGTGGTGAGCGATCTCCTTCAAAAACAAGGATACAAACCGCAGCCTGCTGATCGGAGGCCCTGCAACCAACAATTTGACAAACACCGGTAGTGCCTACGGCAGTCCGAACCACTTCCGACGCCGGAACGACGCGAAACACTGGCTGTTCCGGGCGTACAAGTGAGACGACTTCATGGATTAGCGTGGCGTTCCAGACGCGCATGCGCTTGTTCGCGACAAAGTACTCGGTATTCCTGCTGATACTCGGATCCACCAGAGCAAGCGCGCATTGATCCGCATCGAAAACGCATTGAATGAGTCTAAGCGCTGCTTCGGTGGAGAAGCGCCGCGAAGCCTTCGTTGCTTGACTGTCGATGAAACAAGCTTCGATCTCACTCATCGCCGCTTCAAGCTCTAACCGCCTTTCCAACCGGTTCGTCCGCACATGCAGCGTGGAGGCTCGAATGGTCGCAAACAAGCAGAGGCATATGGACACCAAGCCAAAGAAAAGTCGTGTACGCTGCGCTTGCGCGCTGGCGAAGCTGTAGGCTTTCAGATGTTCTCGCTCCAATTCGGCAGCCTTGGCGAACGTGTCGAAGGATGGGATCCGATTGACAGCGCGGTCCAACCTCAACATTGAGGACAGGATAGCGCGGCCCTCGCGGGCAACATCCTCCGTGACTTGGTCCTGGCTAGGAGGAAGTCGGCGGAGAGACTGATCGATTTGTAATGCGAGGCTGAATCCCGGTCTGGCCGAAAATTGAAGGATCAGATTGGAAAATTCAGGCCTGTTCGACACTCCCCCCCGAAGGCGATTAGCCGAGCGAGCAAAGCGTACGAGAGAGCTTTGCAGAAGCTCATTTTGCGCGGCCGAGGCCAAGATGGCAGCTTCTGTGTTTTCGAGGGACTTTTTGAGCTGTGCAAGCAACCTGGAGTGCACCCCGGAGCTCTCATTGGGCGAAATCTCAACAAGGCGTTGGTAGTTTTGAAGGTTCCTTTTTAATGCTTGCCCGGTAGAAGCAACGGAACGGAAGTCCAATACCATGTCGGCGCGGGCGACGTCTCGCTGGAGCAATGCGTAGTTGATCTGAATCGTCCGCAGTTCGCTTAGGACCGCCTCGTTGATCTGGGGGTCTTGCCACTGTATCGCGACCAAGAGCGCAACCGAGGCCACTAGGGCCATTACAGAAGCTTTGTCGGTACTGAGCCATTTTTCCCAAACGAACGGCGTTTGATCCGCGGTGCGTGCCTTGCGAAGGTCCGATTTGAATTCTAGCTCCCCATCGCGTCGGTGTGCGGCCGGATGCTGCTGGAACAGGAAAGCCAAGTGTACCTCTCCCCTCAAATAGGCGGTGTAGACACCGTTGCACTCTGCCCCCATGGCCCGCTGACCTTCCATTGATTCGCGGGCGTTTCGACCTCGACGGCGAGGCGGCAGCACAAGGCGGGCAACTGATCGCAGTTTTCGGAACTGGTGTTCCGAGAGATCATCGAAGGGGCATACAAGCGCACGCCTGCAGCAGCCGAGGATGATACCGGTCGGTCAAACGCAACTGGCGAGGGCCGGATCTGCTGTTGGCTGGCAGCTAACACTGGCGGGGCGGCGGCCTCAACTCCGGCGTGCCTAGAGCGGGCTGCTGCGAAAGCGTCCGACACGCTTCCCTTGGGGTCATCCCGTCCAGCGGGCATCCTTGGATCGCTGAAAAAAGACGAGGCGGCTTGATGATCCTGCCCTCGCTGAAGCACCTCGCGAAACCCCTGTTCCAGTCGCAGAAGCTCCTCTGGACCGGTAGGCGGCTCGTCAGCTCGACCATCGAACAGCGGCCGGAGCGCCTCGGACACGTGCTGCTCAAAGCCCACTCGCCGGGCCTGGACCGCTTGCCCGTCTTCCAAGCCGGCGTCCTGCACCTGCGACAAAGCTGTTACACGGGATGGATTACTATTTCGCGGGTTCATACTAGCCTCACATCAAACTGTATCGTCAAAGTCCTGCGCCAATCCACGCAGCGGCTCATCGAGTTGATTCTGTGGAGAGCCCCCCGTCTGCTTTCGTCAAGGGCGTCGGCTCCGGGAGGGCGCCTGTCTGGCTTTCAAAGATGCGTTTCAGAATGCGATCCGAAAAATATCGCACCTTCCTCAATTTTAATGGTGGCAGACTTTGACGAGAACGATTTCGTACTCGTCATTGAGCAGCCGCACCTGTTCGGGACGCAACAGCGGTGCACCTTGATGTGAATTCTGAACGTTCCAATCGAACGTTCGCGCCTGGCTGTAGGAAATCGATTGGGCTTGAAATGTGAATCCACCGATAGCTTTGGAAATGTAGTTCGGAGTCTCGTCATCTACCTCGATGTTCCTAGAAGCGCGCCGGCAGCCCGGGCGGGGGGCTTGGGGTTAGACTGCCGGCGCACGCCACTCATAAAGAGCGGCCTCTTTTCGCGGTTCGGACACCCATAGTCAACCCGGCAACGTCTGGATGCCCGCTGTGCTTTTTGCAGAGCGGCGATGCCGGGCCTATCGGCCGATCCTGTCTAGGATGGTGTGGCCACTCTCGTCGGCCGAGTTGATGCTCCAGCCACTATCGCCTTGCCGACCAGCATGAGTTCGCCGTTAGCAATCCATCGTTGCGAGCCGAGACCGAGGTAAAAAGCGCGTGTTATCGACTATGTAGCTGACGCTCCCGCTGACGCCTTCGAGTGCGCACGCTATGCCCCGTTCGCACCCTCTTGTGAATAGTACTGCCCCATGCACCTGAAACCGCCTCCTGGGACCAGGCTTGCTCAAGCCCTTGATTCAACACGATTGGTCCGGCGCCAAGGGAAGCGGTTTCGAGGTGCCGCAGCGCGTACATGATGATGGCCGCCGCGGGGGCTTCGCGGACTTCGAGAACCTTTTCACCGGTTGAGATGTGTTCGAGCCCGGTTGCTGACATACTGGCTCTTGCGGATGCTGATCGACTTCAGTGCTCGTCGCGATGCCGCAAGCGATTTTTTGCGGCAAATGACCTTTCCGAAAAGTTTGCGACAGAACCCGCCGACGCCGCTCTCATCGAAGCGGATGAGGCTCAGCGGCCTCCCCTGTCCGACAATTTGCGTCGGTTTGGCGATTTGACGACACAGGCTTGTTGGCCGGGCTTGTCACGTTGTCTGAAATTGGCCGGCCGAGGGCTGCTGCTGCAGAATTCATGCGGGCGTTCCAGTCACGGCCTTCGATTCGGCGATGGCTTGCAAGCGATGAACATGTATGGCGAGAGCAGAACGTTTGGGGCGGGGTGGGACGAAGAGGTTGCGGAGGGCTGACAAGGTCGAGACGAAGCGTTGCAGGCCTCCCGGCGATCGGGCCCCTGCATCATCCGCTCCCGTTTTCGCGGCGGCACATGGGAATTCTCCGCTCCGTTGTTCAACCCCTTGTGCGACCGGTGCTCGACGTCCGGCATCACCTGTCGCTTTGCCGCTCCATACGAGCGCAGCTAGTACCTCTACACAGAGGATATGACTGATTGTGTTGGCTGTAGTGGCGGTATTGCATTTGGCTCGACGAGCAGTTGGATGCTGCGGGCGATACCTGGTTGCCTGCGGATCAGGCCGGTGCGTTCGAGGGTTAGCACCATCTGGTGGACGGACGGCGGGGTGACGCCGAAATAGCGTCGCATGTCGCGTTCGGCCGGCGGCTGGCGGTTGATCTGCATATAAGCCCAGATGAAGGCGAGGTACTGGCCCTGTTTTTCGGTGAAGCTGGGACCCGCAGGCGTTTGCCCGCCAAGTAATTGATTCAATTTTCGATTCATCCGGAACCCTTGGCAACCGAGGAGGCCTTCCGGATGAATCTACGCTATCGTGTCGATCTCGACCAACCCGAACGCGACGAACTCACAGCGATGCTGGCAGGCGGCAAGCAGTCGGCTCGCAAGCTCAAGCGGGCGCAGATCCTGCTCGCCGTCGACGCCGGCTTGGGTGACGAGGCCATTGCCGCGACGGTGGTGGTCGGCGGCTCCACTGTCTATCGCACCAAGCGCCGCTTCGTGGAGATGGGTCTGGAGGCGGCGCTCAGCGAAGAGCCACGCGCAGGCGCGCAACGCAAGCTGACGGGCAAGGAAGAAGCCCTGCTGGTGGCCACCGCCTGTTCCAGTCCGCCACCGGGCCGCGCCCGCTGGACCCTGGAGCTGCTGGCCGGTGAGTTCGTCAAGCTGACCGATCACCAGGAACTGTCGCGCGAGACCGTGCGCCGGCGCTTGGCAGACAACGATCTCAAGCACTGGCGCAAGGACATGGGTGCATCCCCAAGGTCGACGCCGAGTATGTCGCGCGCATGGAGGACGTGCTCGACCTCTATGCCGAGGCACCGGACCCGGAGCGACCGGTGGTGTGCTTCGACGAAAGCCCGACCCAACTCATCGGCGAGGTGCGTCAGCCGATCCCGGCCGAACCGGGCCGGCTTGAGCGGTACGATTGCGAGTACAAGCGCAACGGCACCGCCAACCTGTTCGTCTTCCTCGACGCACACCGCTCCTGGCGCAAAGTCAAGGTCACCGAGCGGCGCGCAGCGGAAGACTTTGCCCATTGCATGCGCGACCTCGTCGATATCCATTACCCGCAGGCCGAACGCGTCAGGGTGGTGCTCGACAATCTGTCAACCCACTCGGCCGCTGCGCTCTACCAGGCTCTGCCTGCTTCAGAGGCGCGACGCGTCCTTCGACGGCTGGAATTCCACTACACGCCCAAACACGCCAGCTGGCTCAACATGGTCGAGATCGAAATCGGCGTTCTGCGCCGTCAGTGCCTCGATCGTCGCATCGACAGCTATGATCGCCTCGTCGCAGAGACCGCTGCCTGGGAGCACCTACGAAACACCAGTGGCGAACGCATCAACTGGATGTTCTCTACCGAAAACGCACGCCTTAAGATGGCCAAAGCCTATCCCAAGCCGACTTCCAAAGAGTCATAACCTCTGTGCAGAGGTACTAGTCGGTGATCATGCGCTTCGGCGCGAGCCCCTGCTTCTTCAACAGCCGCGTCAGCAAGCGCAACCTCTCGCAGGGTGCGCTCTCAGAGTTCGTTCCTGCGCAGCGGCCTTGTTATCTCGATACTGGATAAGCGTCTACGAACCTACGCGCCGCATAACGAGCTTTGTTGCGCTGGTCGGTTCCGAAGGGTGGCTCTATGCATCGCAGTGGCGGACGCGAAATCCTCACCATCCTTCTGCATCGCGCTATTTGGCCTGCCGAAAACCCAATTTCGCCGGCACGCTGCCGCTGAATACGATGATCATCTCGCATTCTTGATATGGAGGCTGTCGTCCTTCCTGGGCACGCGGCTGACGGCGACGAAATGGTAGTTGTCAATCCGGATCTCGCACTGCCATCGCCGGGGTCATGGTCCTTTCCGAGGTCGAGTGCCTCATGATGATGTTCGGGTCGGACGCCTCAACGTTTCCAACGAGATGCAGATGAACTGCTGTCAGCCGTTTGACCGAGGTCGCCGCAACCACCGTCCCGGCGGGGACATCACGGGTTCCGGAAACGGGCCCGCGAATTGGGTCGAGTTCGGATCTGCTATGCCATCTTTTCGCAGCCCCACTCGAAGCTTGTGCCGTCAACCCAAATGCAATGAAGCAGAACCGCGATCTTCCTTGCGACCGCCACCTTTGCCTTCTTCAAGCCGATCCGCCTCGACAGACGCATACCCCAGGCTTTCAGCGTGGACCATTTCTTCGTCCGGTGCAGGAGCACACTGGCCGCCTCGTACAGGTAGGTTCGCAACAGTCGATCGCCCCAACGTGAGACGCGGCCATTGATATCCGTTTCGCCGGACTGCTTTCGTCGCGGAGTCAGGCCGAGATAGGCTCCCACGTTGGCGGCCGAGCGAAAGCGCGAAGGGTCGTCGATCGTGTGGCGGAAGGTGAGCGCGGTCACCACGCCGATGCCGGGGACTGTCATTAGCCGGCGTGTGGTTTCGTCTTCACGAGCGAGATGCCGGACCTGCCGATCAAGCTTCTCCTGTTCACAGCAGGCCTGCTCATGGACAGACAGAAGCGCCTGAACCAAAGGGCGAAGCGGATGGCCGTCAGCAACCAGTTCCCAAACCTTTCGCCGGAACTGTGACCCAATCGATCGACTGAACTGCAGCCCATATTCCTTCAGCATGGACCGTGTCTGATTTTCGAGATCGCGACGGATCTCGACAAGTCTCGACCGGGCGACGAGCATGGACCGGGTGGCCTGACTCTCTGCGCTCTTGACCTTCACTTCCCGATACCAGCCGACGCGAACCAGTTCGGCCAGGCCGCGGGCATCATTCTCATCACTCTTGTTCATTCGCACTGAAAGCGCTGCCTTTGCATGCCGAGCATCAAGGCAGACGACCGGCAACCCGACCCTTTTCAGCTCGTGCCATAGCCAGCTGGACATGGCGCCGGTCTCAAATCCGATGCGCTCGGCTTGAGGCGCACGTTTGCGGAGTAACTCGGTCAGTGCTCCCGGATCGGACTTCACTTTTCCTTGGAAGACAGATCTTCCAGCATCATCGACGACGCAAACACTGGTCTCTCGCTGCGACACATCCAATCCGACATATTGCTTCACTGCGGCCTCCTCGATCTCAATGGTCGGCGGCTTTTGCCGTCAGCCGAATCTTCGTTCAAAGGAGCGACGGCAGCAATTACGTCATCGTTTCCAAAACTGACCCCCGATCGGCGTCCAATTTTGGGTCTGACTCACATTTGATGATTTTGCATGGCGGCGTGGTGCTGTTTTCTGAGGGGAATCAGCACCATGGTGAGAAATTTGCGTTTGTCGTCCTTGATCCCGGCGGGATTGGGCGTCGAGGCCATCGCTGAGAACGAAGGAGTGATCGTCATTACCGCGCGGTCAGGGACGCCGGCGCGGCCTTGCCCTCTTTGCCGCAGAGTGTCGAGCCGGGTCCACAGCCGCTATGTTCGACGCGTGTCCGATCTTCCCTGTAGCGGGACGAAGGTAGAGCTCCGCCTCGTCGCGCGGCGCTTCGTCTGCGATGCAACGTTGTGCCGACGACGAATCTTCGCCGAGCGCTTTGACGACAGTGTTGTCACCGAGCGATCGCGCCGGACCTCGCGATTGGGGTGTATCGTTCATGGACTGGCGCTCGGCGGCCGGCCGGCGGCTAGTTTTGCAAAGCGGCTGATGGTTCCGGTCAGCAATGACACGCTGCTGCGGGTGGTGCGGCGACGGGCCTGTTTACGAACAGATCCTATCAAGATTGTCGGCATCGATGACTGGGCCTATCGCCGTAACCATCGCTACGGCACGATCGTCTGTGATCTAGAGCGACGCCGGATGGTGACGTTGTTGCCCGACCGTGAAGTTGCCACCGTCGAGGCTTGGCTTGCCGATCACCCTGAGATCGAAACCGTCTCGCGCGACCGCGGCGGCGGTTACGGCGAAGCCACCGCCAAGGCATTACCGCACGCGGTTCAGGTCGCCGACCGCTGGCATCTCATGGAGAATGCGAGCGCGGCTTTCCTCGACGCCGTTCGCAAGTCGATGCGGATAATCCGAACTGCGATCGGCGCTACGACGATCAATCCCGACTTGCTCACCTACGTGGAGAAGCTGCAATACGAAGGCTATCTGCGGCGTGAGGAGACAAACGCGGCAATCATGAAACTTGCCGGCGAAGGCATCCCCATCAAGGAGATCGTGCGCCGCACCGGTCACAGTCGCAAACTCGTACGCCAAGTGATCCGTGGCCAGCGAACCGATATTTTCCGCGTCCGGCAGAGTTCGCTCGAGGCATGGTTGCCGTTCCTGGATGGGCAATGGATATCGGGCTGCCACAATGCAAGCGAGCTCTGGCGGCGGCTGAAGACAAAGGGCTTTCGGGGACGTCTGGGTGTCGTCAGCGAATGGGCAAGGCGACGACGACGCGCCGAACAGGCATCCGATCAGCAACTCCACAAGGTGCCATCAGCCAGAACGATCGCACGGTTAATGACGACGGCGCGCGATCATCTGAACAAAACCGACACGGTCATGATCGCCGCCATCGAGGCGGGTGTGCCCATGCTGGTGGAAGCACGCAATCTGATCGCTGGTTTCCATTCCATGATCCGCAAGAAGCTTGCCGATGAGCTCGAGCCGTGGATCGCCGACGCCAGCAAAAGCCTCATTGCGTCTTTCGCCAATGGCATCATTCGCGACCGTGCTGCCGTCCGCGCCGCGATCACCGAGCCATGGTCCAACGGGCAGACGGTAGGACAGATCACCAAGCTCAAGCTTGTAAAACGGCAGATGTACGGCCGCGGAAAGCTTGACCTTCTCCAAGCACGTTTGATCGGTGCTGCCTGAAAGAAAATATCATCGAGAGTGCGTCAGACCCAAAATTGGACGCCGATTCCCCGGCTTATAGGGTCAATTTTGCACACGATGACGTAATTGCTGCCGTCGCGCCTTTGAACGAAGACTTGGCTGACGGCAAAAGCCGCCGACCATTGAGATGAAGGAGGCCGCAGTGAAGCAATATGTCGGATTAGATGTGTCGCAGCGAGAGACCAGTGTTTGCGTCGTCGATAATGCTGGAAGGTCTGTCTTCTAAGGGAAAGTGAAGTCCTATCCGGGAGCACTGACCGAGTTGCTCCGCAAACGCGCACCGCACGCCGAGCGCATCGGATTCGAGACCGGCGCAATGTCCAGCTGGCTCTGGCATGAGCTTAAACGGGTCGGATTACCGGTTGTCTGCATTGATGCTCGGCATGCGAAGGCGGCACTTTCAGTTCGAATGAACAAAAGTGATGAGAACGATGCCCGCGGCCTGGCCGAGCTGTTCGCGTCGGCTGGTATCGGGAGGTCAAGGTCAAAAGCACGGAGAGCCAGGCAACCCGATCCCTCCTGGTGGCGCGATCGCGACTTATCGCCATCCGCCGCGGTCTCGAGAACCAAGTCCGGTCAATGCTGAAAGAGTACGGGCTGCAGTTCAGTCGCTCAATCGGTGCGCAGTTTCGGCGAAAGGTCGAGGCGTTGGTTGTCGACGGGCATCAGCTTCGATCCGTGATCGAGCCGCTTCTGACCGTCCATGAACAGCCTGCAGGGAACAGGAAAGGTGGAGCGGCAGGTACGACGCCTTGCTCGTGAGGATGACACCACGCGCCGGCTTATGACGGTTCCTGGCGTCGGCGTCGTGACGGCGTTGACCTACCGCCACACGATCGATGATCCTTCGCGCTTTTCCTCGGCCAGTGACGTCGGCGCCTACCTTGGTCTGACACCGCGGCGAAAACAATCTGGGGAAACAGATGTCAACGGCCGTGTCTCACGCTGGGGAGATCGGCTGTTGCGGACCTATTTATACGAAGCGGCCAGCGTCCTCATGCACCGGACAAAGAAATGGTCGACGCTGAAGGCGTGGGGCGTTCGCCTGTCGAAGCGGATCGGCATGAAAAAGGCGAAAGTGGCGGTTGCTCGCAAGATCGCGGTTCTGCTCCACAGCCTCTGGGTTGACGGCACCAGCTTTGAGTGGGGCGGCGAAAAGATGGCGTGACAGATCCGCGCTCGATCCCAATCGCGGGTCCGCTTCCGAAACCCGTGATGTCCCCGCCGGGACGGTTGAATCGGCTGACGTCGACTTCGAACTTCGTTGCACACGTTGAGGCGCCCAACCCGAACATCATCATGAGGCATTCGACCTCGGAAAGGACCATGACCCCGGCGATGACAGAGCGAAACTCGGATTGACAATCACCCGCAATTAAAGGGCCGATTCACAGTCAAGCTTACCGCATGTGAGTTCAATCTCTTGATCGCATTTCTGGAGAACCCCCGCAACGAGCTATCCAGAGAACGGCTTTTGCTCGCGAGCCGTGTGCGTGGAGAAGAGGTGTACGATCGAAGTATCGATGTCCTAATCATGCGCTTGCGCCGAAAGCTGGAGGCTGATGCGGCCAACCCTCGCCTGGTCAAAACATCCCGTGGCGCAGGGTACTTCTTCAACGCTGACGTAGATGTTAGCTACGGAGGCACGTTGGCCGCGTGACAGTGAGCTATGCTGGAGATTGGGGTGACGAGGCTGATCAAGCCTTCCAACAGTACCAGCCTGATCAATTACGGCGAGAGCTACCGGTCCGGAGATCGCATCAGCGCCTCTGTCGTCAAGAGAGCTGTTCTGCTTGACCCCAGCCATGGAGCTCAACGCCCCGCGTCGGAGCGCTCCCTGCTTCTGAAGGAAGCCATTAGGTCCGCTCGGGCTTGATCGGAGGCTTGGCTGATGGACGTCGTGGTTGCTTCGCTCAGTTGCCGCCCCATGGCGCGGCTTTGCGGATTATCAGTCCTCTGCCTCTTCGCCGGTCTCAACAGCGCTGTGTAATGTTCATTGTTTATGATGACGCCCCCGCTGTTCACGAGGTTGCTCCTGTCAAGTGTACTCGTCAGTCCGTCCTGGGCCTCGCGCGTCTTGCCCAAGTGCCGTTCAAACGGCGCTGGCGCGACTTGTTGAGCTCGAGAGATGGGTCCCTGCTCTCCTGCGTGGCCATGAGCTTGTGCCGCGGTTTGCGCAGCGGCGTCCCCAATGGCACGAGCCTCCATGCCGACTGCGTCTTCCGGACGAGCAGCAAGGGCAATTTCGCGCCCGGGTGCGAACTTCCGGAGATGCGCTAGTGCACTGATCCTCCGGTCACCACCGGAGTTCTTATAGCGCTTGGCATCTTCATCCAGCGACCCCTCGTGAAGCCGATCCG
>NZ_JAMYSC010000105.1:0-12025 GCF_040321755.1 Mesorhizobium sp. M0276
ACCTCGCTCAAGCGTAAGCGCCTCAAAGCCCTCATGAACCCGACCTACCGCCAAGCCGTCCTTGCAGGTTAACGATTCATGATTTGGCCCTGGGTTCGGGCGGCTTTGCGGTTGCCCGAGCCTGTGCCGTCATGGTAACCAGAACGCGCGCGGGTATGATGTAATGGTAGCTTGTCAGCTTCCCAAGCTGAACGCGCGGGTTCGATTCCCGCTACCCGCTCCAGCATATGACACAAGGGTTTGAGGCCGATTTTGACAACGCTGAAAATGAGCGTTTTTACAGGCGTTTTTACAGCCTATGTTCTCTTTCTGGCCTCATTAAGCCGCCTGATCCTGTCCTTGATGGCGGCTGCGCGGCCGACATAACGGCGGATGATGCGGGATACGTTCTCTTCTTCCCACGACATAATCTCGGCGATTTCGCGCTCCGTCAGTCCGTTGACGTAGAACTTCGTCGCGGCTGTGCCACGCAGGTCGTGGAAGTGAAGGTCACAGCCTTCCGGCCACGCGTCCTTCTTGGCCTGGTTGAAAGAGCTGCCGAGCCCGTCCTTGTTCCACGGCCGGCCCTTGCTCGAGGTGAGGATGACCGGCGACTTGAACGGGATGCGCTTCAGCAGGGCGCGGAGATCGTCGTAGAGCGGGATGATAGCCTCGCGACGGTGCCGGCTCTTGCCGGTGGTGACGACGATGGCATCCTCGCCGACATGCGACCAGGACAGCGTCACCACGTCGCCGGCGCGCAAGCCGGTGTGCGCTGCAAGGTCGATCGCATGCTGCACCTCGACCTAGCAGTGCGGCCGGATGCGGGCAAGGTCGGCATCGGTCCAGATGATTTCCGAGCGCGAGCCGCTGTAGAGCTGCTTGATGCCCTCGCACGGGTTCAAGGCGAGCGCGCCGCGGTCGACCTCGAACGACAGCACGCGCGAAAGCACCTGCATGCCATAGTCCGCCGCGCGCGGGGTCTGCTCGAACTTCGCGCGCCACGCCCGGATCCTCGGCCTGATTTTCTCCGGCCGGTCGAACTGGCGCACTGACAGATTGCCGAAATGATCGGAGATGCGGTCGAGCCACGGACCCCAGTTGCGGCGCGTCGAATCCGCAAGCTTCTTGTAGTCGGCGCTCGCCTTGTAGCGGATGACGCTGCCGGCGAACTTGGTTCCATCGGGCGCGTTGCGACTGGCGATCGCTTCGTTGTAGGCGGCCTGGAACGCCGGCGTGCCCGGCTCGCCCTTGACGGCCGGGCCGCCGCGCCAGGCGTAATGGTAGACCTTGCCGTTGGCCTTGACGGTGTGAAGGCCCTTCAGCTCAACCATGACCATGCTTCGCGTCGAACTCCGCCAGTTCCTTGTCGAGGTCATCTTCATCAGCATTGGCGGGTTTCGTAAAGTGCCAGCGGTGGGTGCCGTCGGGCAGCACGTCGAGCGTGCAGGGTTCCACGCCGGCCTGCTTCATCGCGGCCAGGGCGTTGACCAGGTCGGATGGACGCAGCGCCGGCCGGCGGCTCACGGCCTGGCCTCGCGGTTGGCGAGCTTGAGCAGCACGTCGGCGTGACAGGGCGCGCCGGGCTTGCACCAGCATGCGAGGTTCTTGCCGGTTAGCTCGCTTGCGTTCTCGGCAACGAACCGGCGTGTTCGCTCCAGCGCCTCGATGTCCAGGTCGGAACCGACGCGCAGCAGGCCGGCGAGCAGTGCCTTGTAGAGGTCGACGCAGTAGGCAGCGTCGCCGTGCTTGCCGACGATGAAGGGATTGCCCCACGGGCCGGGGCGCGCCACGGTCACGGTGTTCTCCGGCATGCGCCAGCCCTTGCGGCGCGAAAGCTGGATGCGCTTGGGAATGGTCACAGCAACGCTCCCTGTTTCGGATCAGCCGGCCGGATGCCCGCGCCGAAACCTTTTGGCGCGGAGTTGCGCGATCTGGTTGAGCTTTGCCTGATCGCCCTGCTTCCTGCTGGCGCTCGGCGGAGACGCCAAGCCAGACGTTGGGCAGTGGCCATGCCGGCATGAACCCGTCAACTTCCCCGTCATACAGTTTGTCGTTGAATGCGCAGGCCCTGTTGAGCGCTTCACCCGGCACCATTCGGAGCATGTCTGTCATAAGGCTGCGAACGCGCCAATGCGCATCGGTGTCGGGACGCTCAACGCCGTCGTCGCCGACGATCGTGGCCCTTCCAGCCCAAGGGCCGGTTAGCGGCTTCGTCATGTACTCCCGCATGCGCTTGGCTCGCTTGGTCAGCACCTGGAACGTGTGCTGCGGGGCCAGCGCCATGATGGCGAAGACCTTGTCTATCCATGCGTCGGGCACGTCTTCATGGAAGAGGTCGCCCATGGAGTTGACGAAGATGCGGCGCGGCCGGCGACAGGTCAGCGGCTCCAGCAGGATGCGCTCGGGCGCCAACGCCAGCTTGCCGGTCCAGACGGCGTTGCCGTTCACCTTGCGCGTGGTGCCGGCGTAGTGCGCCGCCCCAGTCTGGCCTTTTGCCGTGAGCGCCGCCGACATCGCCTCGATGCGCGCGGCCATGCCCATGGCATAGCAATGCGTGCAGCCGGGCGAAACGATGGAGCAGCCGACGATGGGATTCCACGTCACGTCGGTCCATTCGATGGTGGATTTGTCAGCCATGGTTCACGTCCTTCGCGATTTTGATCTTGAGGACGGTGCCGATGTGGCCGGCCTTCACCGCTTTGGTCGCGGCTTCCTTCGGCGTCTCGGCATCGACAAATGAGGCGCTTGCCATCTGCATAGTGGATGCGAAACGCGGTCATGCGCGCAGCCCAAGACAAATCAGCCCGACGCCGATAGCGACGGTGCCGGTGATGAAGAGGGTGAACAGCAGCCGCACCATGCGACTGCGTCTCTGCATCGGGGCCCCACAAGCCGATTCCGGCAGAGGAAAGGGCGTGGGGTACTTGGGTCGAAGACAGCATAGCGGCGGATATCGCCACCAGCCGAGAGGAGCTCGCAGCCGACCGCACTTACTATGTGCGCTCGGACGGCAGCGACGCCAACGCCGGCCTGGTCGACAGCGCTGGCGGTGCTTTTCTAACCTTTCAGCATGCGATCGATGTTGTCGCCAAGACGCTGGATCTGCGCGGGTTCAACGTCACCATTCAAGGGGGTCCTGGAACCCACGTCGGCGATGGTCGGCTGTTCGCGCCGCTTGTCGGAAATGGCACTTTGACGATTTTGGGCAACACCGCGGCCGCTGATTACGATGATGTCACGATAACGGGAGGCTTCTATGCCACCAATGGCGCGCAGTTCTTCGTACGCGGCGTGAAGATTTCCAGCGGCGGGGCCGGTTCATGGTCGCTTTACGCCTCCGGTGCCGGTTCCTGCATCACTTGGAGCTACCTCAACTTTGGCGCCGTGACGGGCGGCGGCGACCACATGATTGCCACCGATGGCGGTGTCTTGATCAACGATATCGGCGGGGCTACCCCGTATAAGATCACTGGCGGCGCACTCAATCACTACCACGCAACTGAAGATGGCCACATTCGGATTGCGCCTCAGACCGTGCAGATCACCGGCACACCAAATTTTACCGGTCAGTTTGCAGGTGTAGCTTCAGGCGACCTGATGGTTGTCGGCGTCAATTACGCTGGTGCGGTGACCGGTCGTGCCTATCTGGTGCACTTGAATGGCGTCATCTGTGCCGAGGCCGCAAACGCACGCCTCGTGCTCCCTGGCGACGTCGCCGGCATAGAGAAAAACGGCGGCCGGATTGATGCGGCGCCGATGTTTGCCGCCAACAAGAACAGCGTCGACCAGGTGATCGCGAATGGCGGCTGGGTAAAAGTCACGATGGGGACGCTGACGCAGCAGGAGGGTGCGGACTACAGCACTTCAAACAGCAGCTGGAATCCGCGCTCGGGCATGGTTGTTATCTCGGCCACGGTCACATTTTCTGCCATCAACGCCCTCAACGAAATCTGCGGGATCTCGATCTTCAAGAACGGCGCCGAGTATAAAAGCAGGATATTCAACAGCAGCCATCTTACGAACCCCCAGTCAGCGACCGTGACGATTGAAGACCTCACCGATGGCGACGATGTGTACGAGGTCTATGCGCGGGGCGGAAACACTGGCAGCAGCGCGGTCAGCGGGTCTGCGGCGTGGACTTATTGGTCCGGCCGGCTGACCCCAAGCCGCCTGTTTCTGTAGCCTAACCCCTTCCCTCTTGCCATACCTAAAATATGCGACCTGCCCGCGAGGGCTGAAAGGAAGCCTAGTGCGGCCTGCGCAGCGCGTTGAGGAAAAAATCGGCATCGTTGTGGTCGCCGCAGTGAACGACCTCCCACTGACCGTTCGCTTTTCTGAGCATCCCCTTGTCATAGGTGTAGATCTCGCCGGCAGACGCGGCGACCTCTTCGCGCATGCCGGCACGTAGCTCCTGCCACGGCTTGGGCAGCGAAAACCAATCCCCCGGGGTTCGTCCTACTTCATCCCTCTGGCCCTCCCGAGGCCGACAATAGCAAAACATAACAAACCACAACCTGCCAGCGAGGGAGGGAGGAAAGGAACTGCCATGCGTCTAGTCGACAACTGGCGGGCGCTGAAGCACGCCTGGTCGGTTCGCCTGCTCTTCATCGCAGCGGTTTTGTCCGGGCTTGAAGTGGCGCTGCCACACGCAGAACGTGAAACCCGGCATGGTCGAGACGCCGAAGGGGTGTCGGGAGCGCCTACAGCGACGCATGGTGAAGGAGTTCCGCTCTGGCGTGGCGCGGTATGATGGACAGCCTCGCGTGGAACATCGGCAGCCCGGCGGCCTGCAACTCGCGCGCTGCCTCGTTTGGCATCAAGGGCCAGTATCGCGATAGCTGCGTCGCGGCGCCGCCTTCAACAAGGCGGGCGGCCGCGTGGTCATCGGCCTGGTCAAGCGCCGCGAGATGGGTGATGCGACCCGCATCGGCGAGGCCGAGCTCTGCGTGTCGGGGCTCGACTGATGGAGGAGCAGCCCGAAGTGAGCGCTCCCGCGAAGCGAAAGAAGGCAAGCTATATCGGCGTGCCTGCGGTGTTCAAATTCGACCTCGCCTGCAAGCATATCAACGACGCCTATGGCGGTTTCGGCTGCTACGTGGTCGGAAGCGCGCTAGAGCGCCCCGACTGGCGCGATGTCGACGTCGTTCTCATCCTCGAGGACGAAGCATTCAAGCGCGAGTTTCCCGGGACGAGCCATTCGACGTTCGAGTTCGACACGAAATGGCTCATCCACACGGTGGCCATCTCGGAATGGCTGAAGGCGCAAACCGGCCTGCCGATCGCTTTCAAGATCCAGCCTCAGACCTGGGCGAACAAGACGCACAGCACCAAGGAAGGCAAACGGCGGAATGCGATCGGCCTTCGCTTCGCACGGGAGATAGACGAATGATCCCGGCTGCCCTGTTGGCCGTTCTTGGCCCGATCTGGTCGTTCTGCACCAGCCGCGTCGGCCTCCCGCTCGTCGTCGCCGGCGGCATCATCTTCATCTACGAGGGCGTGCCGATCGAGCCGCTGCGCTACATCCCCTACGCCGGCTCGGCGCTGGCCGATCTGGTCGACGGCCGCGTCGATCGCGAATACGCGGCCGGCCAGCTTAATGAACGACTGGTCTGGCAGGAAAAGCAACGCCGCGCCGAGATCGCCCAGGCCGCCAAGGCAGAAGCGCAGCAGAAAGAGATCGACGCCGCGGCGCAGGAATACGTCGACAAACAAGCCTCTGACGCGGTGCGGATCGCCGATCTCGAAGACAGTATCCGGCAACAGAAGGATGAAGACCTTGGCCCAGCGGATCCCAAAACTGGCCCTGCTTGCCATGCTGGCATCCCTGCAGGGGTGTCTATCGGCATCGACGCCGTTGGCCGTTGAACCGTCGGCGAAGCACGTTGACGCCAGCGTGACCAAGGAATGCGATGGCGTCGTCGATATCCCGCACCGTTTACTTCCTTATGACGAAGCGAGCCGGCTATGGGCCGTGACTATCAAGGCGTTGGCGCGTTGAAAAGACAAATGAAGGGCGGGGATATGTCAGATGAGATACCGAATCGGCTGCGCGACCTCGACCCGGAAACGATCTTGCGGCTCGATCGGCTGGATAGCAGTCAGCGGGCCGCCTTGATCTGGGCCGGCCGGCTGGATCAGCACCAGCGCGACCGGCTGGATAAATTCCTCGATCTCGACAGGGACCACTTTGAAGCTGGTTTCGCGGTTGTAAAGCTCTGGACCCGCATGCGCCGGCTTGGTTCGACTTCGATGTGGATCATTTTGACGGTTGCCGGGTTGTTACTGGCGATGTCGCAAATCGTGGACCACTGGAAGGGACCGAAGATTTGAGAGTTCCCAGCTCCAAGAGATTTGATGTGCTCTCCGGCCTGGTGTTCGCATTGGCCGGGATGATCGGTGTTTTGCTGTATCTCGAGGTCGCACAGGCGCTCGCGCTGAACTGATCTCCTCCGCCCAACCCTGTAATTTGCCCGTCTCGGCTCGCGCCGGGCGGGCTTTCTTTATTTGGGCCCCTTCGTCAGAAATGAAAGTACATACGGTGTACTTTGTCGGACGGATGGAGTAGCAGGCGATTTTAGGAGCGAGATCGAGTGCGGATGGGTAGAAAATGTGTGGTGTTCGGCGGTGGCGGCTTCATCGGCTCACATATAAGCCGGCGCCTTAGCGCTGAGGGCTTGGCAGTGACTGCATTTGGTCGCCGACAAGGTGTTTCACCAATGCCACCTGAAATCGCCTGGTCCGAAGGAGATTTCAGAGACAAGCGAGCGGTGAATTCGGCTCTCCACAATCACGACACCGTTTTCCACCTTGTCCACGCCACGTGGCCAGCAACTGCGGATATGGACATTGCAGCCGATATTCTCGACAGCGTCATTCCCTCAATAGATCTGTTGGATGCTTGCGTCAGATCAGGGGTAAAGCGACTGATCTATTTCTCTTCGGGAGGGACTGTCTATGGAGCGGTCGACGAGATCCCGATTACAGAAGATAGTCCCGCCAACCCAGTTGGGGCCTATGGCATTTCAAAACTAATGATCGAACATTATGTTCGATTGTATGAACGCAAATACGGCCTGAACTGTTTCATTGTGCGGCTGGCCAATCCATTCGGGCCATGGCAGATTGAGGCGCACAATCAGGGCCTGGTTGCGTTTGCCGGGCGCCTGATTCAAAGCGACCAGCAAGTAACTGTTTACGGGGATGGCAGCGCTCGCCGCGACTATGTTTATGTCGAAGATGTTGCTGATTTCGCCGCCCGGCTTATCAATTACAATGGCTCTAAGCGTATTTTCAATGTCGGAGGAGGTGGCAATGGTCAATCGATCCTGGACGTCATCCATGCGATTGAAACATCGTTGGGCAAGACTGCCAAGATCAAACGCGAGCCATCGAGACCATTCGATGTACCATCCAACGTCCTGTCCATCGAGCGCGCCGAAAAGGAACTGGGGTGGAGGCCGGCGACATCGTTTTTCGACGGGATTGATAAGACGCTATCCTGGCAGCGGGAATTTTATGCAAGGCCACGAACGCCCTGATCTGACGACCGGCCAACGTGGCGGGAAAGCGAACGTCATCTCCCATCCACCATCAATTTGTCTTTCCCAAAGTATTGCATGTAGAAGTCAGCAGCCCATGCTGACGGCAGCTTTGTATTTCCTTTCTCGTATAGACCCTCCTGGAAATAAAGCTCACCCCCACCAGTGATTTCGCCCGGTTGGTACTTTTTCAGAACGACTGTGGAACTGGCGTCGAGCCGGTGATCCCATATGTAATCGTTCTTCAACCTGATCTCGGAAAATCGTGAGTAGTTGATGGCTAGCGGCCGAGCCGTCAGCAATATCGACGGCACAACCGAGACCAATGCAGCAATACATATTGCCTGACGGTTGGTTCTGGTGACCGGGCTCAGACTGAAAAATGTCGCGACGAATCTCCCGGCAGCAACGATCGCAACCCACAATAACGCCTGCTCCATTGTGACGTGCCGACCGCAGCATTGACCGCCGAACTGATAGAAGGTCATAAACAATACAAAAAATGCGGTCCCGGCTGATGACAGAAACAAAACGGCGGACAACACCCGATCGCCAGCGGCGGCACGAACAGTCCTAAAATAAAGGAAAGAGCAAGTAAAGAGCGCCAACTTTGGCAAAATTCCAATGTAAATTTCGTTACTTTTGAGCGATTCCTGACCGTAGATTCCAACAACATTATTCCCGTAAAACAGGGCATCAACAACGATCTGTTTGATTGTTGCTAGCAGCGAGCTGGAGAAAATCCTTGCCGTTGCGGATCCGGCTGATGCCTCAGCAGATAGGCTCAACCTTCCATTCATCAGGTAGAAAAAAACCAATCCCGAAACGATCAATGCAGGAACGAATATGGCTGCCACCGAGCCGGATATCGGAATGAAACGCCTTCTATATAAGGCCCAGTAAGAAATTATGAAGAAGCTCATTATCCAGGCAAATATCGCCCCAATCTCGGAAGAAAGAGCGCCAATTACGAGCACCAAGGAGGCCAATGCGGATTTTCTTGAAATGGAACTTTCTGCGAACAAGAATGCCGACGCAACAAAGAAAACGGCAGCGAGAGTTGGCATGTTTGGCAGCGCAGCTTGAACCCAATAGAAGACCTCAGAATTATTCCGACCGACCACGCTCAAGAGCACGACTGTCGAAGCGAGCAACAGGGGGATCTTTCTTTCAGAGGCCCTTAGAAAAAGGATTGGAGTCAGCGATGCAGCTATCATCGCTGCCCAGTTTACGAACAGAAGCGCGCCGATGTGCCTGCGCCCGGTTGCCTCCACCATGTAGTGGTAGAGGTAGGAGATTGCCTCGGAAAACGGCCGCGGCGCCCATGCCTTAAGCACGAACAGCAACGCATTCACACCGTCAGTTCTGTAGACGTAGCCGAAGTGAAATTCGTCGGCCTGCCAATGTCCCAGAGGGGTCAGGAGTAGAAACGAGATTATTGACAAGGCCGTCAGCGTAATTGTGAAGCCATACATGACCTTATTGGCGACACTATGGTGCATTTCGTGTTCCATCTCGTGGTGTGATCGCATAGCCCGACACGGGCTCCATCTGCCTTGTAGACGATAGACGGAAGCACCGAAAGGCACTGGGGGGCTTTTCGTCTAGCGACTTGAACGCGCCGTCACCGTCGGATAGATACCGTTGCCGATTGCGCTCAGACATCTTCCTGGCAGGAACATGAACAAAAAAGGGGTTGGGAATGTCCGGCAGAGACTTCGATGACTACAGGAGGAACTACGCAGACGCCGTCAGGCGAATCTCAACTTTCGCCGCGGTGGGGGCGTTCAACACGGCAGCTTTTTTTGTGTTGGCCAATATCCTTGTAAATTTTGGGCTCGGTGAAACGATCGCGGCGTACGCTGCCTATGGCACACTTGTGCCGGTCTCGTTCATTGGCCATCGCAAACTGACCTTCCTCTCAAAAGGCCGGCTCGGCGCCGAATGGGTAAGGTTCTGCATCGTGCTAACCACAAACGTCACGATCATTTTTGTTGTAACGAACATGGCGAGATCCGGGTATTTCGCGGGATGGATGACGTTCGCAATCATCAGCCTTTTGATTCCGTTGCTGAACTTCCT
The DNA here is from genome assembly GCF_040321755.1 of Mesorhizobium sp. M0276. Taxonomy (NCBI): domain Bacteria; kingdom Pseudomonadati; phylum Pseudomonadota; class Alphaproteobacteria; order Hyphomicrobiales; family Phyllobacteriaceae; genus Mesorhizobium; species Mesorhizobium sp. M0276. The sequence goes on from NZ_JAMYSC010000105.1 coordinate 9,603, forward strand.
CCTATTTCAGCTTTGGGTGTTTGCTGTACCGCGCCAACAATCCGAGAAGCGCTAGACGCTTTGGCATTTCCCACGTTCGAGAAATAGCGTTTTATTGCCTCGTCTGATGATCGATCGATGACAAAGAAAAGCGGCTTTCCATGCGCCCTAAGTACCAGTACCGAGAGAAATTCCAGGACGACAGCGATAAGCATCATAGTCAACCCGCCGAAGAGAACGATGGCCAGAATGAGGGATGTCCATCCTCTCGCCTCCACCGCAAATGGGAGGATGAAGTGAACCAACACCAAGGCCGCGCCGCCAAGGAGTGCGGCAGCGCTGAACACAACACCGAGAAAGCCGGCGAGGCGCAAGGGTTTTGCTCCTGCTGACATGATCATGCGCCTGGCATGGGAAACCAATTTGCTGAACCGGTACCCGCTGACCTTACCTTGAATGAACCGCTCGTCCTTTAGCCGCATCGAAACAAGATCGACGCGCTGTGTGAACCACGAAAGTGCCATATCGAAATAGGTATCGTGGCCGCATGCGGCAGCGGCAGCTCTGGCTATCTCCCCTCGCAACAATCGAAAACTGTTGAAAATTCGGATGTTCGGATTGCCGCTAGCTCTTTCTACGAAGGCTTTGTAGATCCTCGACCCAAAGTCCCTTATCAGGCTCTGGTGAACGGCACTTTCCGGGTTCGCATAAACGATATCGCTTCCGCTTTCCGCAACCTTCCGGAAAAGGTCGGTTACCGAACGTGGTGGGTGCTGGAGGTCTTCATCGAGGGTGACAACCCAATCCCCAGTCGATCGAATGATACCTGCCATTGTTGCTGGGTGTTGGCCGAAATTTCGAGATAGGTGAAAAGCACGCACCAGCGAATTCTCGGCAGCAAGAGTTTCGATAAGCTCTCCGGATCCGTCGATCGCATTGTCATCGACAAGGCAGATCTCCTTGACCTCAAACGGAGCATTGGAGACAGTCCACTGAGTTGCTAGCAACTCAATTTCCGCCACAAGCTTCCGAAGATATTTCTGGCCGGAATAAACCGGGACAACAAACGACACAGAGATCGGCATAGCGGTCACAACACTCCCATTCTTCGGCTTTTCGTAGCCAAGCGTCATAATCGCAAGAGCAGCGGCGTCATAGGGGGAAATCACCGCGACAGCTACGTGGTGCGAGTGTTGCGTCCACCAATTTCCGAGGGTAGCCGTTGGCGAGCGCGAACAGCCATCGGTCGAAGTCTTCCTCAGCGAACTGCCGGTTATCCAGTAGCAGCGAGTTGGGGGGATTTCTTGTGAAACAGGCGATGGCGAAGGGCGTAGGTCGGGCGCTCGACCATCTGGTATCCGATCCATCCTGCCGTCACGGACGCGATGACCCCAATCGGCAGGGCAACCCAAGGCGAAAGGACTGATGAGACTCCCATTCCGACCGCCCAATGCAGCAGATAGGTGGAGTATGCCACTTGACCGATTGAGACCATCAACCGGCTGCACAAAAATCTGGGGGGCGACAGAAACACGGAGTAGGTGATCAGGGCCAACAAAGGACCGAAAACGAAGTGCTTATTGACCAGCGCATCCGGTGGGCCTGTCACCTTGGCCACGGTGGCGTAGATAAGAAGCACAGCAAGCGAACCGACGCCAATCCGTCTGGAGACTCTCACATCAGGGATAGGCAGTTTCTTCACGGCAAGCGCAGCGGCGATCCCGGCCATGAACGTGATGGCATACCAGCCGAACCACATCGAATTTTCCGGGGTATCCGCAGGCGGGAATGCCCAGGCCAAGAGCGCTAGGGTCATGATGATTGCACATATCGTCGCCCTGATTCCTGCTCTGTCGAGTACGGCAAGTGAGCCAATCAAAAGCACAGGCAACACGAGATAAAACGTCAGTTCGGGGGGTATAGTCCAGAGATGGCCCGCTGAAACGCGGAATGTCAGAACATCGAGCACCATGTTCCAGTCATCGACACCGAGTGTCCCGACAACTCGGTAGAAGGCTACCGCCAGGACGAACGGCGGTAGAATGCGAAGGGCTCTCCCGATCGCGTAGTCTCGCAAAGATGTGCCGTTTAGAAGCTGAAGCGTAAGCAGGAACGCGCTCAACACGAAGAACAGCCAGACGCCGATCTTCGGGACTCCCTGAAATGTTGGTCCGCTAAAACCGCAAAAGTAGCACATGTGCAGCAGAACAACGACGAGGCAGGCAACAGCCCGCAGTCCGTCCATCTGTGGCTTGTAGCCGGCTATGCTCGTTGCTCGGATGACGGCAGGCATCTGCATTTGATGTCGATACGCCAACCGCCGACAAACTGCAATTCCACGCAAATTTTCTCCCAAGATAGCAGGACTGTCCGGGGAAAGTTATTCATATATGAAGGCCATCTGATTGAGGCAGGATCGGTCTCTTGGTCGGTTCGGATTGACC
>NZ_JAMYSC010000106.1:0-11904 GCF_040321755.1 Mesorhizobium sp. M0276
GACCGCGACCGACGGCGACGGCGACAAGGCCTCGCAATCGCTCAACATCGGCCAGTCGCTCAACTTCCATGACGACGGCCCCTCGGTCGTGTCTCCTGAGACAGCGGTCCTCGTCAACGTCGCCGGTAGCATTGCGACATTCGATCTGGATGGGGACGCCAACATTGACAACAATGTCGGCGCTGACCAGCTTGGCACTATCAATTTCGCAAACATCACGAACGGCCAGCAGGCCACCGGCACCATAAATGGCAGCACCGTCAACCTGACATCGGGAGGCCAGTCTATCCAGCTGTTCCTTGTTGACCATGACCTCAATCCTGCCACCCCAATGCAGTTGCAAGGATGGACAGGCGGCCTAGGCACCGGAACCGAGATCTTCCAGATAACGTTGCAACCAGACGGAAGCCTGGCATCCAGCGCCGACCACTATCAGGTTCAGGTGTTTGCCGCGATTGGCGCGACGCAGCAGACGCACATCGACAATTTTTCGGCGCTTGGCTCGAACACGCAGCAATTCAAGGCGCTGGATGTGGCTGGAACCACTCACGATGTGCTGTTCTCCGGCTACGAGCGCCTGGCGAACGGCACCAGCAATGCCGCCGTGGGATCGTCTGTTTCTGCAAGTACGACTGGCATCGGCGTCGCCAACAACTCGATGAATGACGGCGACAACCTGCGGATTGATTTTGTCAATGATTTGACTGCTTCCAGCGGCAACAACAATACGTACGATTACTCCACCCACTATGACGTCAATAGCTTCCAGTTCGCCATCGTACAGGTGAACGGTAGCCTGCCTGCAGACTCGATTGAAACCTGGGTACGCATCTATAATGCCGGCGATGACGATCCGAACACCACCTCGGCGGCAGACTCTGCCGCCCTTGCGAACGACCCGCAGCTCAATACGATCACCGATATCAAAGTAAACGGCGTAAGCGTGAACCTTGCTTCGCTGACGAGTGATGGGCATGGGGGATACCTGGTCACAGGTCTCGACCTCCATGACACCGTTCTCGTGACGGCCTCCGGGACAGGGTATGACAGGATTGAAATTGAGAATGCTATCGCCACTGCACCTTCAAGCCTCAATGGCGAGTCATTCGATATTGGCGCATTTGCATTTGTCAGCACCGTCACAAATGTCCCGTCAGTCGAACTCAACTTCGATCTCGCATTGAAGGATGCAGACGGCGATACTTCTACCAGTGCTCTGGTCGTCGATCTGCTTTCGTCAGGCAGCGCAACTACGGATCATTCAAGTTCCGGCTCTTTGGTGAATGAGACGGCTGGTGCGGGAGTGGAGAATATCATCGGTTCGAATTTTGGGGATTCGCTTACCGGGAATGGCTTGGCGAATGTACTGGCCGGGCTGGACGGGAACGACACCCTGAATGGCGCAGGTGGAAACGATTTGCTTATTGGCGGCTCGGGTGACGACACCCTCATTGGCGGCGACGGCAATGACATCCTCGTTGGCGGGGCCGGCCACGACACGATGACCGGCGGCCTCGGCGCCGACACCTTTAAGCTCGACAATCTTGACCTGAACATCAAGGATCTTATCACCGACTACAATGGTGCCGAGGGTGACAAGATCGACCTGACGGCGTTGTTCGAAACTGCACCGGCCAATATTGCCGACTTCGTGAAATACGATTCGGGAACGCACACGCTCAGCGTCGATGCTAATGGCACAACCGGCGGCGCCAATTTCGTCGACGTGGCTGTCTTGAACGCGGTCCCCGCCGGCACCATCACTTTGCTTTACGACGACACAGCACATGTGCAACACACGACCACGATCTAACACCATGGTGCGCGACCGCGTAATTATGTTATACACCGCTAATATCGAGGGGAGTTCATCATGAGACATTCTGCAAGACTGCTGGTTTCCGCTGCGACGCTGTTGCTGGCAGTCGGGTCGACGAGCTTTGCCGCCGACATCATCGAAGGTCCGACGGTCGACTATTGCCGTACCGTCGGCACGTCCAACCTGGTGCTGACCGACAACATCGTCGACCTCAGGGTGCAGGTGGTGAAGCTGATGGACGAGTCGGTTGCCGCCGCCAACAGTTCGGAGTGGATCAACTCGTCCCGGCCCGTCTTCGTCTGGGCGTCGGAGGCCAAGGTCGCTTGCGGCATGGCCTACGGCTACCTGAAGACGAACTACAAGGACGAAGACACGCTCAACAAATGCGAGTGTTTTCACGATCGCATGGTCGAGTACATGCACTGACCGGATAGGCGAAGCCACGCCTGTTGGTCGTCATGACAGCCGACGGATCATTTTTGGGCGCGATCGCCGGTGCGGTCGCGTTGATCGGCTTTGGCCAGGCCGTCACGCCGGCCCGCGCCAACTGGCTGGAACGACCTTCCGTGGAACAGTCCTCCAATCCGGTGCGACCGGTGCACTGTGAGGCGGCCACGCAGTGGACCCGGCAGACATTCAAGGCGTTTGCCAGCTGCCAGGCGTCGATCTATGGCCTGGCGCTGGCGCATGCCGTCATGGAGATCGAAAGCGGGTTCGATCCCGACGTGCAGGGCGCCGATGGCGAAGTCGGCCTGATGCAGGTGATGCCGGCGACCGCCAGGATGCTCGGCTTTCGAGGCTCCCTGGACGATCTGAGCGCACCGGCGACCTTGCGCAGGCCAACAGGCTGGCCGCAGGCGATCTGTGCACCACCGTCATGAAATATCGCGCCGGCCACAATGAAAGCCGGTTCTCGGCCCTGTCAGTCCGCTACTGCCAGCGTGCGCGGGCAATCCTGGCAAGGGACGGCATCGACGTGACCGGCCCGTTGCCGGTGGCATCCTTCGGCTTTTCCGCATTTTCGCCAAGTGGCGGAGCTCCTGCCCAGGGAAAAAATGTGTGCGTGCGCCGTGTGTTCGTGCCCGGGCCGCGATACATGAAATGCGCCGACTACCGGAGTGCCGGGCAGGCACGACAGATCAAGGCGCTCAGGGCCAGGCTTTTCGGCGGTTAAAAGAAATGCAGACGGCACGGCAAGTCCGCCGTAACATGACTTGAGGGCCAGACCGGGAAGCCGGCGGCAAATAGGGGTGGAGCATTCATGGAAGCTGGCCGACGGGTCCATTGTCCACGGACATGGGCAATCACCCTTGCGCTCGCCATGATGGTGTCGGGCTGCCAATCGAAAGATCGCGTTTCCGAAGCGCTCGATCCGGCGGCGGTTGCCGTACCTGCCGGGCAGAATGGCGCCGCTGTTGCCGTACCTGCCGGGCACCATGGCGCCGCTGTTGCCGGTCCAGTCCAGGCGACCCAGTCGCTGGGCACCGGTCCGACGAAGATCACCATGCTGCTGCCGCTGTCCGCCGCCGGAACGGCAGGGGAAAACGGCCGGAAGATGCTCGATGCCACCAAGCTGGCGATGACGGATATCGGCAATGGGTTGCTTACGCTGACGGTCGAGGACACCAGAGGCGACAGCACACTGGCCAGCAAACTGGCGATAACGGCCATAACGACGGGGTCGAAGGCCGTCATCGGCCCGACCGAACTGCCGGCAGCCCAGCATATTGCCACGTTGTCGGGATCGACGCGGCCACCGGTCCTGGCACTTGCCGATAATTTCGCCGGCGGCGCCGGGGTTTATGCCGTGCCGCTTGGCGAAGCAGACAGCGCCGCGGCGGGCGCCGCGGGACTGGCGGCGAAAGGCAGCAAGAAGTTCGTACTGCTTGTCGCAGCAGGCCCAAACGCCGGCGCCATCGAAAAGCGCGTCGCAAACAGCCTCAGCATCTACGGCGCGACGCTGGCGGTCACCGTCCCGTATTCGGCCGGCGACGGTGGCGCGAAGGCGGTCGACGATATGGGCTCGCTGGTGGAAGCCCCCGACGCCGTCATCGTTGCCAGCGGCGATGGCAGTCCGTCGGCCATTCTTGCCGCCCTCAAATCAAAGGGCATTCCGGGGAAGAAGATCTCCGTCGTCGGGACGAACCGTTGGCTGGACCGTCCCTTGGATCCGCTGTTCGAGGGCGCCTATATCGCCACGCTCGATCCGCGCGAAACCGGGCCGATCGCCGACCGTTTCATGACCGCATACAACTACCCGGCCGACGTCAATGTGGCCTACGCCTATGATATGGTTGCCCTGACCGCGGGGATTGCCAGCTCGGTCGGGCCCGAAGGCTTCAGCAAGAAAATTCTCGAAAATCCAAACGGGTTTCGTGGATCGACAGGCCTGTTCCGGTTTCGGGCCGACGGATCCAGCGAACGATCGATGCCGTTCTATCGGATTGAAAAAGGTGCTCTCAAGCTGGTTGCAAAATCGACGTCGGGTTTCTGATCGGCGAGAAGCCTTGAGGACCTGTTCGGGCTGATGGGCGGGTTTGTCCACAGCCGCCAGGCGATCGGGCTCGGAAGCCTGCTGCTTCTGGCCGGCATCCTGCTGATCGGTCGAGCCGGGGCTTTGCTTTCGGTCGACCGGCCTGTCCTGGCGCCTTCGCAGGATGGTGACGACACGCAGCCAATCCGACCGGCCGCGGCCGTTATCGACGCACAACGCCGAGGGCCGGCGCGCAAGGTTGCTCAAGACCTCATCGCGCCGCCACGGCTCGATCCCGCGGAGATCGAACGGGTCGAGCCCCGCCCGCCGCTCAGCGAGCTCGGGCTCGCCGTGCCCCCGAAAACGCCGATGCCTGGGGACTGGCGGGCGGTCTTGCTCTACCGCCCGATTGCGACATCGTCGGCGATGTTCGAATCCATGGGCCGGAAGGTGATCATCAGCGGGGTGCAAGGCATCGACCCCGAGAGATCCTGCTCGTTTCACGACGTCACCTGGCCCTGCGGCCAGCGCGCACGCGCCGCCTTCAATTCGTGGCTGAGGGGACGCGCGTTGAAATGTTTCGTGCCGCCGGACGTCGAGCGTTTTGCCATCGCCGCACCGTGCAGCCTGGGCAAGCAGGATGTCGGCGCCTGGCTTGTCTCCAATGGCTGGGCCACGGCGCTGCCGAACGGCCTCTATGGCAGGGCGGAGGCGACAGCCAGGGGTGCGGAGATGGGCATGTTTGGCCCAGTGCAATAGCCGGCCATTCAACCCCTGATACTTGGTTTGTTAACCGTCACGGGCGAAGCTTTCCCCGGGAGCAAGCCATTTCGTCCGCAGCCTTGATGGGGGTCATCGCGCAATCGATTAAATTGCAAGGTTCCTTGAAACTGAAATTGCAACACACCGGCCTTATTACCAGCCCATCCACAGGAGATCGGCCAGTGACAAAGACATCGGCGAGCACCACCGCCCAGGCATGGAAAGGCGTCGTTTGGCTGACCTTTCTGGGAACCACGGCAATCCTGGCCCTTTCCGTCGGCCTCAACTATCTGCTGATGTTCTCGGAGGCGCTGACGCCATTTGGGCGCAGTATGATCACGGCGATCCTGCTGCCTGTTATCCTCGGCGTTCCGCTTTTTCTGTTCATCGGATTGAAGCAGATCGAGGTCCGTCACTATCGCCGGGAACTCGACAAGTCGGCAACTTTCGACACCATGACCGGCTGCCTGAACGGAGCGGTGTTCACATCGATGGTCGAACGAAGAACAGCAAGGCCGTCGTCGCCGGGGCCGAAATCCGGCGCCTTCCTGGTCATCCATTCGGAACAGCTGCGGTCCATCAACCTGCGCTTTGGCCTTGAATGGGGCGACGAGGCCTTGCGGCTGGTCGCGTCGACCATACGATCGTCGGTGCGCGCGGAGGACCTGGTTGGACGTATAGGGGCCTCGATGTTCGGGGTCTTCCTCTCGGGCGCCACCGAAGCGGAAGCCAGCGAAATCGGCGAGCGTATCCGGTCGCGCATCGCGCAAGTCTATTTCGCACCAAAAGGAACCGAGGATGCGCTGAGCGTCAAGGTCGGCGGCGTGGTGTTCGAAGACGAGGTGGAGTTCGCGGACATGTTCCGCTCCGTCGAGCAGCGCATGGCCGCCGTCCAGGACGGAGCCGCGTTCGAACTGACGCATCTCCACAGCTGACCGCCGGGAGCCAGCGCCATTTAGCCGGGGATCGGCTGTTTTATCGTCACCTCTCCCCCACGCTTGGCCTCCTGCTCCTCGACCGCTTCGGAGGCAATGGGGGTGACCCTGCCGCGCAGCACGCCGAAACGGGTAAAGGGGAAGGCATCGACCTTGATCGCCGTTCGCCAGCAGCACGGCGGTTTGCCGTGACGGATTGAACGGCCGTTCGTTGGTCGGCAGGACGACAGAACCGGGGTGCGTCATCCGGGGATGAATCCGCAGCAGCACATGGGTGTGGCGATCACGGATCTCGATCGTGGAAGTGTAGATGCGCACGACGACCAGACTGCCGATGGCCGCGGGCCGCGCGGCGCAATAGCTCCCTGAGCAGGAGCAATGGCGAGTTGAAGTGCCGGCCTGTCAGCCGGACGTCAACAGCGTCAAGAACGAGGCGCCAAGTGCGTGTGCCGTGAACCCGTTATCAGCGACCGCTCGCTCCGGCGGACGTCGGTTCGCGTTAGCTTCGTGACTCAGGGTTCGCGGATGCTTTCGTCGAGACCACGCAGGAGCGGATAGAGGAAATATGACAAGATCGTGCGGTTGCCCGCCTTGATCTCCGCGGATACCGCCATGCCGGGAATCAAGCGAAAACTGCTCGGCACATCACGCAGGTCGGTCGCGGTCAACTCCACCCGTGCCTTGTAGTAAGGACGCTGCTGCCCACCATTCTTCGGATCCGGCGTGAAGGTGTCGTCCGAGACGGTTCGAACCTTACCGAACAGGGTACCGTGCTTCTGGAAGGGCCACGCCTCGAGCTTCAGGCGAACTTCACTGCCGGGCTCGACATGGCCGACATCGAGCCCCCCGACAGAGACTTCTGCCTCCAACGGAGAGCCCAGAGGAACGAGGGTGTAGAGCGGCTCTGCTTCTTTCAAGACCGAGCCAACAGTGCGCTGCGCCACTTCGAGCACGATCGCGTCGGCGGGTGCGGTTAGCACCGTGACAGCCTTCCGCCGCACCGCCTTGTCGAGTTCTCTGGCCGCGGCATCGTGAACGCGGCGCACTTGGACCAGGTCCTCAGCGGTCTTCTGGCGGAACTCTGCGAGGTAAGCCGCTTCCTCGGCCTTCAAGCGCTCCACATTCTCCTCGAGCTCAGCCATGTTATTGCCCGCAAGCAGAAATTCCTGCTCGACCTGCAGCCGCTGACCTTTGGCAGAGAGATAGTCGATCTTCGAGCCGACCTCCCTCTTCACCAGAAGGTCCCGTATCGTCTCGAGATCCTTTGCCACGCCAAGGCGAACCTCCAATGCCTCGCGATCGGCGCTCTTGGTTGCCATCTGGGCTTGAACATTACGGATCTGCCGATCGTAAGAAGTCAGCTTTGCCTTGTTCTCCTCGATCCTCCGGATCCATATCGTCGACTGCAGGCGCGTTTCGTCATCCAGGTTTTGGGGCTTGTACGGCCGGTCGTCGAGTTCGGACTCGAGCCGCCCGATTTGCGCGGCGAGGCTCGCGACCTTTCCCCGCAATTGGTCGGCATCGGCTTCACTGAAAGTCGCGTCGAGGGTCGCCAATACGTCGCCTTTCCGCACGACGTCGCCCACCTTGGCGTCGATGCTGCGCACGGTCGAGATCTCGAGCGGCTGCACCACAATCGTCGAGGCCGCCGTCACCAGCTTGCCCGGTGCGACCACGATCTCGTCGACCTCGGCCACCGACGCCCAAATGCCTGCGACCATGATGACCGCGACAAGTACGTACAGCGTGGCCCCCAGGACCCGGGGCGGGCGCCGCTCGTCGATCTTGCGGGCATCGCTTTGAAAGTCTCTCACCGCTGGAAGGAGCGTGCTCATCGGGCAAGATGCCTGTTCTGCTGGTTCCATAGCTGTCGGTAAGTCATGCAGCGGGACAGAAGTTCGCCATGTTTCCCGTGATCGACGATCCGGCCGCGATCGAGCACGACAATGGCGTCCGCTGCGACGAGCGAGGACAGACGGTGCGAAACCATGACCACGGTTCGCCCCTCGGCAATGCGGGCAAGGTTTGCCTGGACGATCGCCTCGCTCTCGGGATCAAGCGCGGAGGTCGCCTCGTCCAGGATGAGGATGCGCGGTTGGCGCAGCAAGGCACGGGCGATCGACAGGCGCTGCTGCTGGCCGCCCGACAGGTTGGTGCCGCCCTCCTCGAGCAAGGTGTCGTAGCCCTGCGGCAGAAGCTTGATGAACTCGTCGGCGCCCGCCATTGTCGCGGCGTGGACGATCTCCTCCAGGGCCGCATCTGGCTTGGTCGCCCCGATGTTCTCGCGCACGGTGCCGCGGAACAGAAAGCACTGCTGCATCACGACGCCGACGTTGCTGCGCAGATGCGGGAGGTCGAGCTCGCGAATTTCATGACCGTCGATCCGCACCGAGCCCTGCTGGATCGGGTACGTGCCGCGCATCAGCCGCGTCAATGTCGACTTGCCCGAGCCGCTGCGCCCGACGATGCCGAAAACCGAACCGACCGGGATGGTCAGCGACACGTCGTTCAGGGCCGGCGGAGCGCTTTCGCTGTAGCGGAAGATCACATGCTCGAACTCGACAGTGCCCGCGATCGGCGGGCGCAGGCCGCGCACATTCGGTGGCCGCTCCGGACTGCGGTTCATGATGTTGCCGAGCATTCGCACCGAGAGCCCGGCCTCCTGGTAGCCTTGCACCAGACCGACGATCTGTGAGAGCGGCGTGGTGACCCGGCCCGACAGCATGTTGAACGCGATCAGCGCGCCCACCGTCATCTGGTTGTCGAAGACCAGCAGGGCGCCGAAGCCGATGACCGCAACCGTCAGCAGCTTTTCGAGGAGCCCGATCACCGACTGCGCCGAGGTCGAAATCCGCCCGACGTCGAACCGCGACTCGGCGGCCTGGGCGCAGAGCGCGTCCCAGTCTCGCTGGCGCAAGGGCTCGGTCGCCAACCCCTTGACCGTTTCCATGCCGTGGATGGTCTCGACGAGATAGGCCTGACGCTGCCCTTCGGCCTCGTAAAGGACGCGCAACTTGCGGCGGTAGAGCGGGATCAGCCCGCCGATCACACAAGCGGTGAGGGCGGAAAAGCCGAGCACCATCATGGCGAGGCGCCCACTGTAGAGGAACAGCAGCGGCACGACGACCAGCAGCGAGGTGGCGTCGAGCAACGTCAGGAAGAGGCGGCCGGTCAGAAACTCCCGGATCTTCTCGACCTGCTGCATGTGCTTGGTGATGACGCCGGCCGAGGCGTGCTCGAAGAAATCGATCGGCAACGACAGCAGACGCGCGAAGGTGCGGATCGAGGTGCGCACATCGATCCGCGCCGAGGCGTAGACCAGCAGGATGCGCCGCAGATAGTTGAAAATCGCGTCGAACAGGACCGCGGCGCTGACCCCGATGACGAGCACAGCGAGCGTCGTATAGGCTTGGTGCACGAGCACCTTGTCGACCGTGATCTGGATGAAGAGCGGCAGAGCAAGCGCCAGCACCTGCAGAGCGACCGCGGCCACCGCGATGTCGCGAAACATTGCCCCGTTGCGGACGACTTCCGGGAGGAACCAGGTAAACCCGAAGGGCCGGCTCTCATCCCCCAGCGCGAAGGTGCGGCGCAGCAGCAGGAGCTCGCCGGTCCACTTCCTGCAGAACGTCGCCTGGTCGAGGGGCAATACCGCGAGGCGGTCAGCAAGGGGGTCGAGGATCCCGACCTTATTCTCGTTGAAACCGAGCAGGACGACGCTGTTGCCGTTTGTCAGCCGGGCGATCACCGGATAGGCGTCGCCGAGGCGTTGCAGGTCCTTCCAGCCGACCTTCAATTTGCGGCAGCGCATGCCGCTGCTGCGGGCGATCTTCGGCAGCAGCCGGGTGATGTCGTCGTCGGGCCTCAGCGCAAAGTCGTGCTTGATGCGCTCGGGGGAAAGATCGATGCCGTAGTGCCGCCCGATGGCGACAAGGCACTGCAGTGCTGTTTCGACTGGAGATCCTTCCATGTTGCCGCGCAGATAACTCGCAGTGTCACCCTTGACGGCGCGGAGGGTGGAGGAGCTCGTTCGGGTCATCCAGGTCAGGACGAGCCATACGAACACCGTACACAGCAGGAACTGAACCGGGGGGCTCGGCCTGTGGAGCCACTCGGCGACCAGCCCGTGCCCGGCGGCGACGAGAGTGGCGAGCGCATCGGACAACCAGCGATTCAGTTCGCCATAGAGATCGTTCATGGCTCTCGCTCCGCGGTGTGCTGGCTGGTCGGCGCGTGGACGGGCGCCGTGACGCTAACGGGCCTCGGCGTGCTCCCGCTTCCACTGCGCCATGAAGGGCGGAGAGGGGTTCTGCTCGGTATGAGGGACTGACGCATTTCGGCTATTGCTCGTCGCTGAAATTTGGCGATTTCGGCAGCCGCAGCGCCGTTGCCGCAGGCGTTGCCGCCGCAGGCCATGCCGGCTGCGGCATCAGCCGCACCACCGTCGCTCCAGCCGCTGCCGTTTCCTCTCCGACCGGCGGGGGAGACGTGGGCTGGGAGCCCGGCTCGGCTCCCGGCGACCGCATCACGCCCGCCTTCTCGAGCTGTTCGCGCATGCCGTTCTGCGTCTGCAGCATTTGAGAGAAGGCCTGCAGGCTGGTAATCAGCCGCTGCGTCACGCGCGGCTCGGAGCCCGACAGCGACACCAGCTCGATGCGGATCATGCCGTGCTTGAGCGAGATCTCGCCAAACGCGTCGACAAAGGTTTCGGGCACCACGTCCATTTACCTACTCCAAAAAAGGCGGCCGGGCGTTCGGGCCCGCCGCTGCACATGCGCGTTAAGCAATCGCGACGTGGATCGAGAACGGGTCGCTCTTGGTATCATTATCGCCATCGGCGATGGTTGCCGTGAAGTTCATGTCGAGCGCCTCCGGGTTGAACGTGTTGGAAATACTGAACTCGATCACCGGGATCTTCACGGTGCCCGAACCCATGAAGAGCTGGACCGCGTCCAAGTCGTTCTTTTGGTCGATGGAGGGGATGACGAAGCTCATTTGCCCGCCGGCTTCTGGTTGCAGATCCGTGCTCGCCACCTTGGTAATCGCGCCCACGGTGATCGTGTCGTTGGCGTTGCGGGTGTAGGTCCTGTAGAAGATGCCCTCGGTCGAGGGGTCGTAGCCGCCGACCGAATTGTCGATGAAGATCTTCATGCTGCTGACCAGGAAAGCCGTCGGGTCAATGACGAAGCTTTCGTCGTAGGCACCTCCCTTTGTCGTCGAGCCGTCGACGCCGACAACGGCGTTACCGTCGAAGTTGTTGTTGGCCAGCCCGATGCCCGAGGTGCTGACATTCATCGCCGCCGGGTCGATATAGAGCGGCAGGGGGTTGGTCTGAATTTGGGCTTCGGTCTTGTTGAAATTGGCTTCGATGTCAGATACCGACGCAGTGGCTTTGACGGACGAGAACACAATTTTCTGGTTTCCGATCGTCAGCGTCTGCACCGGATCCGGCCCGCCCGCACCGAGGGTTCCGTCCGCGGTCGAAAGCGTCGTTGTCCCCCCGGGCGGGGTTGTCAGCTGGATGTTGTAGGTGCCGGACCCCGGATCGACCGCATCGAATGTCAGCTGGAACACCACCGACTGAGGGTTGACCTTGCCGTCGTTAGTGAAGTCGTCGGTGATCGTCCCGGTGAAGACATAGTTCCCATTCGCATCGGTTGTCGTCAGCGTCCCGAGCGAGGTGTTGACGGTCACAAGGGGGTGGGCGTCGATTGTGTAGTCGTTGAAGGTCACGTTCAGCGACTTGAACCCGTCCGCGCCAAGAGCGTCGGGCCAAGTGCTGCTCCCGCCTGAGGCGTAGGTCCCGTTCGTGATGTCGTTGACCGCGATGGTCGGCCCGTCATCGTCGAATTTGACGAGCAGGCCGATGTTGTTGTCGGAATCGGTGGCGGTGTCGCCGTCGCCGTCGGTGCGGG
>NZ_JAMYSC010000107.1:0-11463 GCF_040321755.1 Mesorhizobium sp. M0276
GAGAGAAGACGGACAAACCCCGTTTTACGGGGCATGCACATGCGGCATTTCGATTCACTCAAAACTTTCCCCGGACAGCCCTGCGCAAGGAGGGAGATTGGCGGATTGGGCGCCGGCTCTCCCTTACAACCTTGGCGATCGGCAAAAGCCTTCGCGACATCCGATCTCCCTCCTTGCGGGGGAGATGCCCGGCAGGGCAGAGGGGGGTGTTCAAGCGCCAACCTACCCATCCCAACTTTCGCCGCATCGACCACCGCCACAATTTCGGGCAAGCTCACAGGCAACAGCGCCGCATGGGGAGATGCGGCGCCTCGGGAGGAGGACTGCCATGAGCCAAACAACTCCGGCGCTGCAGGGGCACGGGTGGCTCTGGATCGGTCGAGCACCAGAATCTTGACGGCTCGGGCACGGCAGTCTCTTGTTCCAGCATATTCGGCCGACAAGGGAGGTGCCACCATCCTGATCGGTCGTCAGCCATCCCTTCAATGCGCCACGCCATCTGAAGCGTGGAGCAGCCTCCAGGTCAAACCAACGCGACCATGGAACTGTGAAACAAAATGTTCGGCGGCCATAGTCTCGAGGCCGTCATCGACAAGCGCCTCGATGCTTCGCCGCATCAAGACAAGCTGCATCTGCCTGGCGTGTTCCAGGTCTGCCTCTCGCATGATTGCCGTGACGTGGTAGGCGACGACGGGCTGGCCGAGGCAAGATAGCAGCGCGTTGGCCTCGGCTGTCACCGCCATCACTGCGTCTTCGATCTTCATTCTGGCGCTCCTCATCAAAAATGATGCTGACGCCTCCCCACAAGGCGACGGTGGTCCGTCGCTTCTTTTTTGAGTACCCCGCGCGGCCGAAAGCGGCACGCCACGCTGATAGTTGCAGTCTTTCCAGGTCCCTCGAGCAGCCTCGTTCCGCCCAAAAACAGTATCCGCCAAATTTGATTCAAAGGCGACCGGATAGTTAATCGATGGTTAATGGGCCGATTGCATCCCCGATGGACCAGGATGTTTGGCTTCGACGGTCGCTGCCGCGCAATTGCCGCAAAGCTGCTCGATGGCTCCCGACTTGTCGATCGCCATAGGGGGTATGTTATGCGGCTGGTCTGGACCATCATCTTTGCGCTCGCGACCGGCACGGTTCTCGCGGCCTCGCCGGAGGACGACTATATCGCTGCGCGCGACAAGGCGATTTCCGCCATCGCGGCGATGGCAAGCGCGAACGAACCCGTGGAAACGCTCGATGCCGCCGGAACGAAGGCGTTGGCCGATCTCGAAGGGCGTCTGTCAGCCATCCTCGGCCCCTTGGCGGTTGCCGATTTCCCGGCAAACGGCACGATCAATCTCGGAAGCCTGAGCGATGCCGATATCGGATTCGGCATGCTCGACGGTTTGCGATATGCCAAAAGCGATGACGGCCCGAGCCTCGTGGCAACGACGCGGGGGCTGCTCGAGCGCTGGCTCCAGTCCAGGGCGGCCGAACTGGACGAAAGCTTCAGATTGCCCGCCAGCATCGATGCGGCGCTGAAGCTCGATGCTTTCTACACCCAGGCGATCAACAGCGACGCTGCGTTCACGGGGACGCTCGACTTGTCCCTGAAGAAGCCAGAAGGCGCCGACATCGCCTTTGCACGGCTCGGCGGCTGGGCGCAGGACATAGGACCGAACCCCGACCAGCAGGCCATTGTCACTATCGTCAAGGGCAACAGCGTCATGATCGCCTCGGCGCCCGCGGCAGCGCCTATACCGAAGATCGCGGCCTGCGAGGCCGTGTGGACCTCGGCGGACGCCGCCGCCCAGAAATTCCAGGAGGCTTACCAGGCCTCGGACCTCAAGGACGAGACGGCGTATGATGCCGCCAATGTCGCCTGGGAAAAAGGGGACGCCGACTATCGCGCCTGCATGGGCGAGCACCTGCCGAGCGAGCCGTTCTTCCCCGCACTTCTCGCCCAGGCACAGGAGCTTGCCGATCACATGGCCGGCAAGTAGGCCACTTCCCGGCGCGTCGGCGCCGAACCTCCTCAGCCCTGCCGCTGTTGGCCCTTTGCGGCCGCCATCGCCACATACGCGCTCTCGATCGTCTCGAAAGTCAGCTCCGGATAGAGCGCCCCGGCTTCCGGCGTGGCCGTTTCAAGCGCTGTCTCGCCGCGTATCCAGAACGCCCGCAGCAAGCCGAGGCCAGGAGCTACCGCGATCATCGCCTCCACTTCGTCGGCGCTCTGGGGCACGATGCGCGGCGAGCGGCCGCTCACCCGGCGCCACAGATCGATCATTTCGTTCTGGGTGATCTTGTTCTGGGCGATCCGGATTTCGCTGCGGATGGCACCGGGGTCGTTCAACGCGCGCAAGGTGACGGCGGCGATGTCCTTCTCGCTGACGAATGTCGCCGGCACATTGCCGTTGCCGTAAAGCGTCAGCTCTTCGGGAGGCAAAGGCGACGAGCCGAAGCGCATCAAGTCGCCCAGCGTTGCCACCCAGGTCGAAAAGAAGCCGTTGGTGTAGATCACCGTATAGGGCAGATCGGCCTCCTTGATCGCCGAGAAGACGTCCCGCTTGAGGTCGAGTGGCGGGATCGAACCCGGGGCGACGGCGGCAAAGTCGAGGCCGAAGCCGGCGGAAGGCACATAGCGGGAGACGCCGGCTTCCCGGAGCGCGCGCACCAGCGTCATCTCGCTGGCCGAACTGACATGCACCGAGGAGATGACGCGATCCACCTTGCCGGCGGCACGGACAAGGCTGCCGTGGTCGTCAAGATCGCCGACATGGACCGTGGCACCCAATGCCTTGAACGGGCGCATCCGCTCTTCATTGCCGGCTGTTGCCGGACGAACCAGAACGTGCAGGCGATCGCCATTGCGCGCACTGGCCTTCGCCATCTCGCCGCCAAGAAGCCCGGTCGCGCCGATGATCAGGGTGCTGGTCATATCGCCCTCCCATTGCGCAGGATGGAACCGTCCCAGTCGCGCTCGAAACCGATGTCACGCAGGCGATGGTCCGAGTGGCGCGCAACGCGGCGCAGCATGCGGCGGCGCTCGATTGCGACCGAGGTTCTGAGAGCGAGGCCGCTCATCGCGGCGCCGATGGAGTTGAAGGTCGGGTTCATTGTCGTCTCCTGTGTTTGCCTGGGCGCAAGGATGCCGACGCCGTCCGCTGGGGACGAGCATGACGAGCGCTCACATTGTTTCTGGTCGTTCAGCGCAGCGGCGAGATGGAAAATCCGATCTGGATGCGCTGCTACGTCGATAGATTGGACATTTCCGGGCTGGACGACAAACGACTCTTTGTGCAGGATTTGTGAGAAATGCTCACAGGTGGATCATGCCGCGCAGACTGCCGCCCCTTACCGCTTTGCCAGCCTTCGAGGCCGCCGCGAGGCATCTGAGTTTCTCGAAGGCGGCGGGTGAGCTCAACGTCACCCATGGCGCGGTCAGCCGCGCTATCCGCAACATCGAGGACAGGCTGGGTATCCAGCTTTTCGATCGCGGGACGAGGTCCGTGCGCCTGACCCCTGTCGGTGCGGCCTACGCGTCGGAAGTCAGGAAGGCGCTGGACCAGATCGCCGCCGCCACCATCGCCGCCACGCCCGACCGTACCGCGGGCATCCTGAATGTCAGCACATCGGACGGTTTTGCCGGTCGTTGGCTGGTGCCGAGGCTGCACCGCTTCCACCGCGCCAATGCCGACATCGACGTGCGGCTCTCGACCTCGGGCGTGCTTGCCGATTTCGTCAGCGACGGCATCGACATCGCCATCCGCTATGGCAAGGGCGGCTATACCGGAGTGACCGAAGAATTCCTCGCTGATGAAGAGGTCTTCCCGGTCTGCAGTCCCGAACTGCTGCAAGGCGAACATCCGCTGTGCCTGCCGGCGGATCTCATGCACCATAAATTGATCCATGACGCCTTTCGCATCGACTGGGCTGCATGGCTGAAACATGCCGGCATCGAGGGGATCGACCCCAAACGTGGCGTGCGCTTCGATTCCGCAACCTTCGCCGTCGAGGCCGCGGTGCAGGGCGAAGGCGTCCTGCTCGGCCGAAGCGCCCTGGTCTCGGCCGATCTGGCGGCCGGGCGGCTGGTCCGGCCTTTCGACCTGGCGCTGAAATCCGCCTCACGCTATTATGTCGTCTACCCTGACGGTGCGCTGCGCCAGAAGAAGATCAGGGCCTTCCGCGACTGGCTGTTCGCCGAAGTGGCGACCGACTGGATTGGGATGACCAAGAGCGATTGAGGCAGAAGGCTTGCGCCTGCGAGACCCAAGCAGCGCCGCGCCGACCCCACCCCGCTGCTTCGCAGCGACCCTCCCCACAAGGGGGAGGGTGAGGAAGCGCGTATACGCCAGTGGGTCAGCGCCTTACGACGATGCGGAAAAGCTGGGCTCCCCACCTCCCCTTGTGGGTCCCTTGTGGGGAGGTCGGAGCCGAAGGTCCGGGTGGGGGTGCTGGCGCAGATCTTGAAGAACCTGGGTTCCTCGTCCCTGTTTTGCGAGAATTGAAGCCGTCGTTTGCCCCCGCGCTACTCCTTGGCGCGATATGTGTCCGGCACGGTGAACACTTCGTCGGCCCGGCCATAGCCGCCGTCGGCGACCTCCTCCACCAGCACCATCGTGTAGGGGCGAACGCCCTCGCCGAAAAAGTCGACGAACATCTGGGTGGTTCGATGGATGAGGTCTTCCTTCTGCGCCTTGGAAAGGGCCGCTTGCGGCATCTTGAAGTTGGCGAATGGCATGATCGTTTTCCTTGGTCTTTCGAGGGTGGATTCAAGCTGTGGATAGAGCCAAGCCGGCTGATTGCCGCCTCAGACCACGCCGCCATTGGCGCGGATGATTTGCCCGTTGACCCAGCCGCTGTCCGGCCCGGCCAGGAACGAGACCAGCCCGGCAATGTCGTCGGGTTGGCCAAGCCGGCCGAGCGGGATCATCTTGCCGATGGCCTCTATCTGCGCCTTGCTCTTGCCGTCCGTGAACAGGGCGGTTTCGATCGGTCCGGGCGCCACCGCGTTGACCGTGACACGACGCGCGCCAAGTTCCTTGGCCAGGATGTGGGTCATTGCCTCGACGCCCGCCTTGGTGGCGGCGTAGACGCCGTAGCCCGGCTGGTAGAGGCCGACGACGCTGCTTGAGAAATTGACGATGCGGCCGCCGTCGCGAAGCCGGCGCGCGCCTTCCCGCATGCCGCGAAACACGCCGCCGAGATTGATCGCGATCTGCGTGTCGAACGAAGCATCGTCGGTCTGCGCGATCGGCGACGTCTTCATGATGCCGGCATTGTTGACGAGGATGTCGATGCCGCCGAACGCCTTCTCGCCGGCGTCGAACAGCGCCGCGATGCCGTTCGGATCGGCGATATCGGCCTGTACGGCAATCGCCTTGCCGTCGCCAGCCTTGATGGTGCGGACAAGCTCTTCAGCCTCCGCGCGGCCCCGTGAATAGTTGATGACGACGGCGATGCCGTCGCGGGCGAGCCGCTGTGCGATCGCGGCACCGATGCCCTTGGAGCCGCCCGTCACGATCGCCGTTCTGGGTTGATCAGATGCCATGGAAGTGTCTCCGCGTTGTTGGTGACACAGACATAGGCCACGCCAACTTCCGGATAATCACCCGCCTATTGACATCACTATTCGGAAACTGCGAACAAAAGCCATGGATCGGCTGGACACGATGCGGCTCTTCATTCGCGTTCTGGAGCGGCGCAGCTTCACCGCTGCCGCGGCCGATCTCGGCCTGCCGCGTTCAACCGCGACGGAAGCGATCAGGCGGCTGGAAGAGCATCTCGGCGCACGCCTGCTGGAGCGAACGACGCGGCAGGTGAACGCCACGCAGGATGGCGAGGCCTACTATCGGCGCTGCCTGTCGATCCTGGCCGAGATCGAGGATGCCGAGGCCGCCTTCCGCAATGCCGAGCCCTTCGGGCTGCTGCGCATCGACGCCAGCACACTGCTCACCCGCACATTCCTGTTGCCGCGCCTGCCGGAGTTCCTTGCCCGCTATGTCAGGATCGACCTGCAGATCGGCCAGAGCGACCGGCTGGTCGATCTCGTGCGCGAGGGGGTGGATTGCGTGATCCGCGTCGGCGAGCCGCCAGACAGCGGCATGATCATGCGGCGCCTGGCTGTCATACGCGAGATCACCTGCGCCAGCCCCGCCTATCTCGAACGCCACGGCACACCCGCCTCCCCCGACGCGCTCGACGGTCACCAGGCGGTGGGCTTCATCTCGTCGCGCACCGGAGAGACCCTTCCGTTCGAATTCACCGTCGGCGGCAAGACCCTTGAGGTTCGGATGCCGGGCCGCGTCGCCGCCAATAATTCCGACACCGCCGCCGATCTGGCGCGGCTTGGGTTCGGCCTCATCCAGGCGCCGCGCTATCGCTTCGAGAAGGATCTCGCCGACGGAATGCTCGTCGAGGTGCTGGCCGACTACCCGCCTTCGCCGACGCCGCTGTCGGCGCTTTACCCACAGAAGAACAGGCAACTCTCGCCACGCCTTCGCGTCTTCCTCGACTGGGCCTCGCGCATCTTCGCCGAAGCGGATCTGTAGGGGTAAGATCAAAGGGTTGGCGTTGCCGAGCGTCCGCTCATTCCCTGAAGGCGCGGCTGATCTGGTCCTGCAGCGGCTTGACGAGGTAGGAGATCACGGTCCGGTCCGCAGTCTTGATGAAGGATTCGACCGGCATGCCGGGGACGAGCTTGACCTCGCCGAGCCGCGCGACTTCGGAGCTCGTGGTCGCGATGCGAACGGTGTAGTAGCTGATGCCGCTGCGCTGGTCGGTGGTCGTATCCGGCGAGGTCCGTTCGACCGTGCCGTTGATTTGCGGCGTGGTGCGCTGGTTGAAGGCCGAGAAGCGCAGCGCCGCCGGCTGGCCGACCCAGAGCTGGTCGATGTCGCTCGGCGCTATCTTGGCTTCGACAGTCAAGCTGTCGCTGTCGGGCACGATCTGCATGATCGTCTGCCCAGGGGTAATGACGCCGCCGATCGTATGGGCGATGGACTGCTGCACGACGCCGTCCTGCGGCGCGCGGATGTCGATGCGCCTGAGCTGGTCCTCGGCGGCGATCTTGCGCTCCGTCAGTTCGCCGACCTTGCCGTCAATCTCGCGCAAATCCTTGTTGACGTCGGTGCTGAGCTCGAGATCGATCTGGATGATCTGCAGATTGATCTCGGCGATCTTGCCCTGGGCTTGCGCCAGGGCGGCCGTCAATTGGCCGCGCTCGCCGTCGAGCCGTGCCGACTCGCGCTCCATGGCGGTCAGGCGATCGATCGAAATCAGCCGCTTTTTCCACAGCGCGCGTATGCTGGCCAGTTCCTCCTCGACGAGCGCGATTTCTTGCGATTTGGCATCCGCCTGGGCGGTGTCCCCACCAATCTCCTTCTGCAATTGGAGGACCCGCTCCTGCAGCTGGCTCTTCTGGCCGGAACGGGCCGCCCGCCGCGTCTCGAAGACCTGTTCCTCGCCGGCAATGATCTCGGCGATTACCGGATCATTGCCGCGATTGAGAAGATCCTGCGGAAAGGCGATAGTGTCGGCGCCCTTGCGTTCGGCTTCGAGGCGCGCCTCGCGCGCCGACAACTGATCAAGCGCCTTGGTGACAACGGCGAGATTGGCCGCCGGCATGGTGGGATCGAGGCGCACAAGCAGCGCGCCGCGCTTGACGCGGTCGCCGTCATGCGCGGCGATCTCGCCAACGATGCCGCCTGTCGAATGCTGCACGTCCTTGACGTGGGAATCGACGACGAGGACCCCCGACGCGATGACCGCTCCCGAAATCCGCGTCAGCGAAGCCCAACCGCCGACGCCGCCGACCAGCAGCGCGACCGCGATGAGGCCAAAACGCATGTAGCGCCGAATGGAGTGCTGGGAGGGGCTGAGCATCGTTCCTCCCCTCACTCGCCTGCCGCCGCCGCGCCAAGCGGCGGCGCCGGCTCTTCAGTGGCGAGCCTGAGCCTCGGCATGGCGGCCACCGCGGGTTGCGGCCGTGGAAACAGCTTGGCCAAAACCTCGTGCTTGAGGCCGAACGCCTGGACGCGGCCCTGATTCATGGCAAGGATGAAATCCACCGTCCCGAGCGCGCTTGGCCGATGCGCCACGAGCGCGACGATGCCGCCGCGTTGACGCACCGAAACGATCGCCTGGAACAGCGCCTGTTCGCCTTCGGCGTCGAGGTTGGAATTGGGTCGTCGAGCACCACCAGGAACGGATCGCGATAGAGCGCGCGGGCCAGCGCGATGCGCTGGCGCTGGCCGGCCGAAACGGCCTCGCCGAGTTCGCCGATCTGTGTCTCGTAGCCGTCGCGGAAGCCGACGATGAGATCATGCGCGCCGGCCGTCTTGGCGGCGGCAATGACCAATGCGGGATCGGCGTCGGGCTCGAAACGGGCGATGTTTTCGGCGACCGTGCCGGCAAACAGCTCGACGTCCTGCGGCAGATAACCGACAAAGCGGCCGCGATCCTCCGGCGACCACTGGTCGAGATCGGCGCCGTCGAGCCGGACCCTGCCGGCGGCGGGCAGCCAGGCACCGACGAGCGCCCTGACCAGCGTCGACTTGCCCGAACCGCTCTGGCCGATGATGCCGACGGCATGTCCCGCTTCAAGCGCAAAGCTGGCGTCCTGCACCAGGAGCCGCTGGGTGCCGGGGGCCGCGATGCTGACACCCTGCATGAAAATGTGGCGGCTCGGCGCCGGCATCGCCATCGGCTCGGCGTCGGCGGGTACCACGGTGAGAACCTTGGTCAGCCGCTGCCAGCCTTGCCGGGCTGTCAGGAAACCCTTCCAGTTGGCTATAACCAGATCGACGGGGGCCAGCGCTCGGCCACTGAGAATCGACGCGGTGATGATGATGCCTGCGGTCGCCTGCTGCTCGATCACCAGCCAGGCGCCGACGCCGAGCATGGCCGATTGCAGCAGCATGCGCAGCACCTTGGATACGGCGCCGAAGCCGCCGGCGATATCGCTGACGCTGCGCTGCTCGGCGAGATAGTCGCGGTTGGCCTCTTCCCATCGCTTGGCCATCCTGCCGCCCATGCCAAGAGCCGCGATGACTTCGGCGTTGCGGTTGCCGGTCGTGGTCAGGCCGTTGCGGACGATGCCGGCCTGGGTGCCGGAGGTGACCGGCTTGCGCGTCAGCCGCTCGGCATAGACGGTCAACAGCACCAGCACGATCGCCCCGACCAGGGCGGTCAGCCCGAGAAGCACATGGAACATGAAGATGATGGCCAGATAGAGCGGCAGCCACGGCAGGTCGAACAGCGCGGTCGGGCCGGTGCCCGACAGGAAGGCGCGCACGCTGTCGAGGTCGCGCACCGGCTGCATGCTGTCGCCGTTGCGCCCGACCTTGAGCGGCAGCTTGAGGACGCTGGAATAGACACGGGCGCCGAGCGCTTCGTCGAGAGCCCCGCCTATGCGCACCAGGATGCGGCCGCGGATGAAATCGAGCACGCCCTGGCCGGCATAAAGGATGGCGACGAGCACGCTGAGGCCGATGAGCGTCGGCACGCTGCGGCTCGGCAGCACGCGATCGTAGACCTCGAGCATGTAGAGCGAGCCGGCGAGCATCAGCACATTGAGCACGCCGCTAAACAGGGCGACCGACGCGAAGGCTGAACGGCACGCGGCCAATGCGGCCGCGAGCTCGGAGGGTCGCGCGCCTTGCCGCTTTGCCCTCCCCGACTGTGGCTTGCCGTCGGACATTCGAGCCGGGTGCGGATCGTCAGCGGTCCCGCGCCGAGGAGAGCTCCATACATGGAGCAAAAGCAGCACGCCGAGCGTTCCCCCAAGAACCGCCCAGCGTGTGCTGGTTTCCGGCTGTGTCAGCTCCACCCCGCCAAATACGAGCACAAACACGCCGGTGCCGAGGATGAGCCTGAGAAATCTGATCAGCAGTGTCATGCCGAGCGCTTCCTGGCGTCAGCCGCCATCATTGGCGTAGATGTGCAATATCGCCCCTTCGAACGTCATGCCGGTGTTGTTGTAGAAATCGAGTTCCTGGTGGATGAGGTTCCCAGCAAGTTCGGATCCGTTGGTGATGGATTCAGCATCCAGCCCGACGTTCCAGGCCGCGCTGCTCGCCTTCACCGCGCTTCCGCTGCCCCAATCCTCGAAGTGAGAGGAAGAGTTCCCGCCATTCGTCACCTGCAGCCAGTCGATCGCCTGGTCGAGATATTTTTGAGGGCTGTTGGGATCGTTAGAAGCGTCGCCGATAGGATTCCCGGCAAGGAAGTTGAGCCAGGTGGCCACCGCGTCGCGGGCAAGAACAAAGCGCGTATCTTGCAAATCCTTGGAGGATGCATCGATCACCTTGAGGGCGTCGGCATAGGAGATGAAGAAAGTGTCTTCCCCGGCACCAGTCAGTCCGTTCTTGTCGTAATCACCGATCAGAAGGCCTGACTTGTCGGAGCCATTCTTGTTTCCATCATTGTTGGAATCGACCTGATACCGAAGTTCGTGGTCGGCAAAGTTCGGACCGGTTTTGCCGACGCCGTCAATCCCGTCCCAGAACGACTTGCCGAGATTGCTCCAAAACCCTGGCGTGCGCACCCCGGGGCCGGCGAACGACGATACGGTTGCGGTATCCTGGGCTGTGACCTCGTTCAGACTGTCATCGTCATGAGCGGCGACTTCGACGGTGTTGGTCCTAAAATCCGCATTTGGAAGCAGGTTGAAGGCGCTGGTCGCGGTGAAGAGCCAGGTCTCGCCGGTGTCGACTAGATAGTCGCCATTAGTATCGCCGGATACATAGTGGGTGCCGTGCGAGCTGTTGGCCACGAAGCCATTGAGCAGATCGATGTCGTCGCCGGTATTCGCCGTGCCGTTGTCATCGACGAGCGAGGTCAGCGTCAACGGATCGAGAGCACCGGCCGGGCTCGTGTTGGTGATTGCGTAATGATAAGTGGCGTTCTGCGCCCCTGACTGAACGGTCTCGGAAGAATTGAAGATGCCATCATGATTGGCATCGACGGTCTTATCTATGGCGATCGACGGCGCGACATCTTTCACCGTCACGATCGCGGTGTCGGTGGCGGTCACGTCGGTGAGGCTGTCGTCGTCATGGCCATGCACCACGACCGTATTGACGATGCTGCCGGCATTGTGCGCGCCGATGCTGACCGTCGCGTTGAATGTCCAGGTCTCGTTGCCGTCGACAAGATAGTCGTTGTCGGTGTCGCCTGACACATAATGGGTGCCGTGATAGCTGTTGGCCACGAAGCCGTTGAGCAGGTCGATGTCGTCGCCCGGACTTCCCGGCGTGGCGTTGTCGTCGACCAGCGACGTCAGCGTCAGCGGGTCGGCCGCACCGGCCGGGCTCGTGTTCGTCACCGCATAGGTGTAAGTGACCTGCGTGGCCACACCCTCGTTGATCGAGATCGGATCGGCCGTCTTTTCGATAGCGATCGACGGCGCGACATCTTTCACCGTCACGATCGCGGTGTCGGTGGCGGTCACGTCGGTGAGGCTGTCGTCGTCATGGCCAT
>NZ_JAMYSC010000108.1:0-11234 GCF_040321755.1 Mesorhizobium sp. M0276
CGTCATCTTCGGTGAGCGCTTCATCAAAGCCATGGCGGCGTGATGTTCAACCGCCCGCCCGCACACGAAATTCCTGACAGTCCCGCACGCTCCATGTCTCAAACGGCGGTGCTGTGTCTGACGTCAATGGACTTGTTGCGGTTGATACAGATTCCTCAGGCGCGGTAACTGTGGATGGCCCGGGATCGACCTGGACCAACAGCGGCTATCTTGAGGTAGACGGCAATGGCACCCTCGTCATTACCCAAGGCGGCACGGTCACCAGCAGCAGCGGCAGTGTCGGCAGTGGTCCGGGAACGACCGGCACGGCCACCATTGATGGCGTCGGCTCGAATTGGACCGTCGCCAGCAGTTTGATCTTGGGAGTGGCCGGAGACGGTGTCCTTGCCATCAGCAATGGCGGCCTGGTGTCCGATGTCAACGGGCTTGTCGGATACTACGGTGGGTCCAGCGCCTTGGCAACAGTCGACGGTTCTGGGTCCAAGTGGTTAAACAGCGGCGATTTATCGGTTTTAAGCGTCGGCACGGTGTCCGTCACCAATGGCGGCGAGATCACCGACACCAATGGCAAGATTGGGACAAATGGCGGTGATATCGGGACTGTCAAGGTTGATGGCACGGGGTCGAAGTGGACGAACGGTGCGAACCTTTACGTCGGCATCGACGGCGCTGGCACCCTGACCGTCGCCAATGATGGTGCGGTTACGGTTGCCGGAAACTTGCTCATCGCTGATCAGGCCGGGTCCACCGGCACAGTGAACATTGGCGGCGCGGCAGGCGCCGCGGCGACGGGCGCCGGCATCCTCGACTCTGCCACGTTGCAGTTCGGCCTCGGCACCGGCGCGCTCAATTTCAACCATACCGATACAAATTATGCGTTCGACGCCGCTATCAGCGGACTGGGGACGATCAACCAGATCGCTGGCAACACCAACCTGACCGCCGATTCGAGTAGTTTCACCGGCGCCACCAACGTGAGCGGCGGACGGCTGGCCGTGAACGGCTCACTGGCCAATTCTCTGGTGACGATCTCGGGCGGCATATTGGGCGGCAACGGCACGGTGGGCGGCATCGTGGCGCAGTCGGGCGGCATCATCGCGCCGGGCAATTCGATCGGCACGCTCAATGTCGCGGGCAATGTCGACCAGGCGGCGGGCTCGACCTACCAGGTCGAACTAACCTCGACCGGCAGCTCCGATTTCCTGCATGCGACGGGTGCGGCAACGATCGACAGCGGCGCGCTGATCGACGTGGTCAAACTCGACGGCGCACCCTATGTGGCGGGCACGCACTATACCGTATTGCAGGCCGATAGCGGCATCACCGGGACCTACACGGTTACCGGCGACACCGGGGCGGCTTTCCTCGGCCTGGTCGACAGCTACGACGCCAACCACGTCTATCTCGATGTTGTCCAGAAGTCCTTCGCCTCGGTCGGCCTGACGCCCAACCAGATTGCCGCCGGCGCCGGCGCCGAAAGCCTTGGCAGCGGCAATCCGCTGTTTGATGCTATCTTTGCCTTGCCGAGCGAAGCCGCCGCGCAGGATGCCTTCGACCAGCTCTCGGGCGAGATCCATGCCTCGGCCAAGGGCATGTTGCTGGAAGACAGCCGTTTCATCCGCGACGCGGCCACCAGCCGCATCAGCGCCGCCTTCGGCGATGCCGGCAGCACTGCTGCCCTGCCCGTCATGGCCTATGGCGAAGGCGGGCCTGAAATGGTCGCCGCCGACACCGACCGTTTCGCCGTCTGGGGCCAGGCTTTCGGCTCCTGGGGAAGTACCGACAGCGACGGCAACGCCGCCGCCTTCGACCGCTCGACCGGCGGCCTGCTGGCCGGCGCCGACACCCAGCTCGGCACCTGGCGCCTTGGCCTGCTCGGCGGCTACAGCCATTCGTCCTTCGACGCCGATGACCGCAATTCATCGGGCAAGAGCGACAGCTACCATCTCGGTCTCTATGGCGGCACCAATTGGGGCGCCATCGCCTTCCGCACCGGTGCGGCCTACAGCTGGAACAGCCTGTCGACAAAACGCGCCGTCGCTTTCAATGGTTTCACTGACGGGCTGTCCGCCGACTACGATGCCGGCACGGCGCAAGCGTTCGGCGAACTCGCCTACAAGGCCGATGCCGGGCACTTCAAGTTCGAACCCTTCGCCAACCTCGCCTATGTCAGCGTGCACACCGACGGCTTTACCGAAACCGGCGGTGCGGCAGCGCTGACCAGCGCGGGTTCAACCACCAATGCGACCTTCACCACGCTCGGCCTGCGTGCTTCCACCGATTTGGGCCTCGGCGAGATCAAGGCCACGGCGCGCGGCATGCTCGGCTGGCGTCATTCCTTCGGTGATGACACCCCGGCCTCAAGCTTCGCCTTCGCCGGCGGCGATCTCTTCACCATCGCCGGCGTGCCTGTCGCCAGGGACGCAGCGGTGGTCGAGGCCGGCCTCGACCTGAACATGTCGGCCAATGCCACGCTGGGGCTCTCCTACACCGGACAGTTCGGCGGCGGCACGGTCGACCAGGGTGCGAAGGTCAATCTCGGCTTGAGGTTCTGACCGACGCGAAGGCTGGGGGCAATGCTCGAACGGCGGCCGGGAGGCGCCGGAGAAGCACTCGCGGCATGAGCCTTTACGTCCGTCGCCCCTACTCCGGCGACGGCACCGGCGGCTGCGATGTCAGCGCAGTACCGAAAGCCGCAGCGATGACGGCGGCGATGCCGGCCAGTTGCGTCGTCGTCAGGCTCTCGTGCAGGAACAGGAAGCCGGCCAGCGCGCCCAGCCCCGGCTCCAGGCAGGTCAGCGTGCCATAGATGCGGGCCGGCATTCGAGTCAGCGCCACCATTTCCAGAAAGAACGGCAACGCGCTGGAAAACAGGCCGACGAGCAAGGCGCTGACCAGGATCGATGGCGCGAGCAGCGCGGTTCCCGCTTGCGCCGCGCCGAAGGGCAGCACAAGCACCGCGGCGATCGCCATTCCGTAGGCCGTGGTGCGGGTGCCGAGCTCCGCGCCCGCCTTCTGGGCGAGCACGATATAGAGGGCCCAGAATCCGCCCGCGGCCAGCGCCAGCATCACCCCGGTCGGATCAAGCGGCTGAAGCGAACGCACGAAGGGTGACAACAAGACGATTCCCGCGACCGCAAGCGCGATCCACGCAAAGTCGCTGGCGCGCCGCGACGCCAGCGTGGCCACCAGCAGCGGCCCGGAGAATTCCAGCGCTACCGCGATGCCGAGCGGGATGGTGGTGAGCGCGGCATAGAACAGAAGGTTGAGCGCACACAGCGTCACGCCATAGGCGACCAACCACGGCATGGTGGCGCGCGAGGGCCACATTTGCCAGGGCCGCAGCACCGCGATCAGCATCAGCGCGCCCACGACGAGCCGCAGCGTCGTCGTGCCCTGCGCGCCGATCAGCGGGAACAAGCCCTTGGCGAAGGTGGCGCCAATCTGGATCGACACCATGGCGCCCATCAGCGCCGCGATGGGCAGGGACGCCGCCTCGCGACGGGCAATTGACGTCGATGTCATTTGGTTCGTCCTCCCTGCCGCCCGTCGCAAACTCGCCGGCGGAACAGGAAATACGGGGAACCGGCCCGCCTGTCGTGAGGCAGCGTCGGCGGCTTGGTGGGGCAGGACAGCGGATCGTTCGGGCTGGAGCAGACGGTGGTGTTTGAGGCGGTGACAGCCAAGGCGCGGCCCGCTTCACACAGGCAGGCGAGCCATCGTCGCTGAAATACGGCGGTCGCGCCGTGCAACCAACCGATGAAAAAGGCAACTATGCTGCAGCGCGCAAGCCGCGCAAGCAAAGCTGAATTTCTGGAAAAAGCCGCCGAAAGGTGGGTATCTGGCCGTTTTGTCGATAATCTGGCGCTTGCTCACCGAAGTGTTTCAGCTGGGTAAATTTTTTGTGTTGCGCTGCACAATGGCATAGCCGATCCATCTCCTGGGGGACTTTTCGCGACTGGACACAGGCCGTGGAGGAACCGCCAGCTTGGCCAACTTGAGTTGTCCCTACGTCGATTTCGAGCCCGGCCGGGCCGGAATTGCAATGCGTGGGATCGGCGATTCCGGCACCCTGCCGCTCGAGCCGACCAGCAGCCGGCTTCATCGCGGACATCGCGCCGGCGGAAGCCGCCGATGAGAAACGCCCGCGACATCCAACTGGATGCACTCAGGGCCGTCGCCGTGACGATGGTGATGTATTCCCATTTCTTCGCGGCGGGAGGATCTTCATTCTGGGGCCATATCGGCGTGCGGCTGTTCTTCGTGCTGAGCGGCTTCCTGATCACGCGCCTGCTCCTGGAAGCGCGTTCGGCCGCCGAATTCGAAACCGGCCCCGCGCTGCGCTCCTTCTACATCAGGCGGGCGCTGCGGATATTCCCGCCCTATTTTGCCGTGCTGGGTTTCGTCTGGCTGGTTGACCTGGACCAGTCCAGGGGATCGCTGGTTTGGCACGCGCTTTATCTGTCGAATTTCTGGTATGCGCTGCGCAATGATTGGACCCCCTGGGTGCTGTGCCATTTTTGGAGCCTGAGCATCGAGGAGCAGTTCTACCTTGCCTGGCCACTGGTCGTCCTGCTCGCCCCACGCAGGCGCTTCGAGACGATCTGTATCGGCGTCATCGCGCTGTCGCTAGCCTATCGCTTCTACTGGCCGGTCACTGCCACGCCGGCGCTGGCGCGCGACCTGCTGCCGCCGGCATCCATGGATGCGCTGGCGTCGGGCGCATTGCTTGCCTGCTGGCGGTCCAGGGGCGCCGGCCTGCCGCAATGGATGCGACTGGGCTGGCCTGCCTTCGCGGCCGCTTTCCTGATGATCGAGTGGTTTGTCCCGGCGCCTGCCGATCCGACGTTGGAATGGGCCCATTGGCTGGTGCGGCAAGTCCTGCCCCTGGTGCCGTTGATGGCCATTGTCGCCGCCTGTTCGCGCGGCCTTGGCGGCCGCTTCGGCAAGCTTGCCGAATTGCCGCCGCTGCTCGGCCTCGGCCGTATCAGCTACGGCGTCTATCTCTATCATCCGATATTGCTGTCGCTCGCCGTCAAGTCGCAGCCCTGGATTCCGCTCAATGTCTCGGAGCAAGGGCCAGGGCGGTTCGTGGTGGCGAGTGCCGCCACGATCGTTGTGGCCTGGATTTCCTGGGTGGTTTTCGAAAGGCCGCTCAACAGCCTGAAGCACCACTTCCCCTACGTCGCGCGCGCTCGTGCCGCGCAGGCCGGCCATACCGGTTGGCTCGCGATCGCGCCCGGCGGATCGCCCGATGGCCGCCAATCGCTCGACATCCGGCGAACGGATGTGACGCGATGACCGCCGCGCCGCTCGTCTCCGTGCTGCTGCCGGTCTACAATGCCGGGCCCTATCTCGCCGCCGCGCTGGGAAGCATCCTGCGGCAGGATTACGGCCGCCTGGAGATCGTCGCGATCGATGACGGGTCGACCGACAATTCCCTCGAGATCCTCGAGCGATACCAGAAGGCCGACAGCCGCATCTCGATCATCTCGCGCGAAAATCGTGGCCTTGTCGCGACGCTCAACGAAGGGCTGGCGCTCGCCCGGGGCGAATTGGTCGCGCGGATGGATGCCGACGATGTCGCCTATCCCTGGCGCTTGTCGCGCCAGGTGGCGCTGTTTGAGCGGCGGCCCGAACTCGGCTTCTGCGGCGCCGGCGTCGACATGTTGATCCGCGGCCGCATCGCCAGGGGCAAGCCCGATCCGGTGTTCCAGCTCGGCCGCATCCCTATACTGGCAAAGTTCTTCACGATCTTCATGCACCCGACAGTCGTCTACAACAGGGAGGTCATCGACAACGATGATCTCCACTACGACCAGACTTACAAGCACGCCGAGGATTTCGATCTTTTCAGGCGGCTGGCCGGCCGTTACCCGGCGGCCATGATGCCCGAGAACCTGCTCATCTACCGTGTCCATCAGGAAAGCGTGACCAGCCGGCACATCAACGAGATGCGCAGGACGCATTTGCGGATCGTCGCCGAGAACCTGGAGCGCGAGGGCCTCGCGGAAGCAACGCGGGACTTGCGCGACATCGGCAATGCCGTCAGCCACGATACGGTTACCCGCGCGGCCAACTTCATCGTCCAGCTGGAGGAGGAGATTTGCTCCCTGCCCGCCGCGACGCGGCCAAGCTTCGAGGCCGGCGCGCTCAACTTGTTCTATTTTCTCTACCAGCTCGTCGCCGACGAAAAGCAGCCCCCGCTGACGCACGAATTGCTGACGCGGACCGCGAAGTGGAATGTCATCCGCCGCCGCGAACAATATGCGCTACGGCCCGGCGCCTGGGCACCCTGGCTCAGCCTTGCCTCGCTGTCGGCCAGCAGACAGGCAGACGCCTTGGCATACTTCTTCAAATCCGCTCCTGCTGCTGCGGTTTTGGCACCTTATCGGTTGAGTTAAAGGAATGACCGTCAAAGCCAACCAACCTCTGCAGCGCGATCGTTCGACGGCGCTTGGCGTCGCTCCGGCCGTTCCCCGCCCGGAACGCTCGCCGCCGCAAGTCAGCTTCATCATCTGTACGCGCAACCGTGTCGCAGTGCTCGAGGCCTGCATCAAGTCGGTGCAGGCCGCGTGCCGCGCCTATGCCAGCTTCGCGGCTGAACTCGTGGTCGTCGACAACGGTTCGAGCGACCGCACGGCCGAACACCTGGCCAGCATCGCCGAACTGTCGGATGTTCCCTTCACGGCCATTTGCGAGCCGCGCCCCGGATTGGCGGCTGCCCGCAACGCCGGGCTGAGGCGCGCGCGGGGCCGCGTGCTGGTCTTCGTCGACGATGATTGCGCGGTCGATTGCGACTACCTGCGCGATCTGGAGCGACATTATGCGTCCGGGGAAAAATGGCTCATCCGGGGAGGCCGAGTCGAGCTTGGCGACCCCAGGGATCTGCCGTTCACGATCAAGCGGTCGCGTGTGCGCGAGCGGCTGACGCCGGATGTTCATCCCGGCGGTTTTGTGCTGGGCTGCAACATGACGATGCACCGCGACGTCGCGGCCCGTATCGGCGATTTCGATGAACGCTTCGGCGCGGGCGCGCCATTGCGGGCGGCGGAGGATACCGATTACCTTGTGCGAGCGCTGTTGCTCGGTTTCGCGGTCGAGTATGTCCCGGATATGACGATATTCCATCATCACGGCCGGCGGGATCGCGGATCCATCGAAAAGCTCCACCGCGACTACAGTCTGGGCAATGGCGGGCTCTGCCTGAAACATGTTCTCCATGCGCCCTGGCTGCTTCGTCATTTCTACTGGGCGGCGAGAGGCGCATTGCGGGAACTGGCGGGCGGGCCTGTCTTTGATCGTGAACTCAATCTGCCGCACTGGCCGATCGTCGCCATGAATTTGCTCGGAGCCGCCAAATTCGCGGTTCTTCTGCTGGCGAGACGGCCGCAGGCTGAGCCGCTGCGGCAAGACCAGCAAGCCAATGCCCAGGCGAGGTGAAACGCTATAATGCCGTTGCTACCGCCAAGCCTGCCGATGCTGTTCCGGGCGTTCGGAAAGCGGCAACTGCGCCTGCTTCCGGCCGTGGTGGCTCTCGGCCTGGTCAGCGCCGTCCTCGAAGGCTTCGGCATCGGTCTGATCATCCCGTTGCTGGGCATCATCATGGGACACGGGGAGGCGCCGGGAATGGGTGGCTTCTCGGCGGTCCTCCAGCAAGTCGGATCGGGCCTGAGCGAGCGCGACCGGCTTGTTGTCATTTCGATCGCCATCCTCGGCTCGATCATCCTGAAGAACGTTTTCGCCTTCGCCAACACGCTGCTCACGACCTTCATCTATGGCAAGGCTAGCCATTCGATCCGCAGCGCGTTGTCGGAGCAGCTCTTGCGGGTCGGCTATCCATTCTTCCTGCGGCAGAGTCCCGGACGGCTGCTCAACATCATCTCCAACGAATCCTGGCGGGCGTCGGATGCGATCCAGATCATGCTTTCTTCCATCGTCAGCGCATCGGCCGCCATCATCCTGTTGGCTTTCCTGCTGCTGCTTTCGTGGCGCATGACGCTGTTGGTCACGATCGGACTGGCGCTCGTCCAGATCGCGCACGCCATCCTCTCGGCCAATCTGAAAGAGCCCAGCCGCAGCGTCGCTTCGCGCAACAGCCACCTCGCCTCGCAGATGCTCCATCTGGTGCATGCCGGACGCCTGATCCGCATTTTCGGACAGGAGCGCCGGGAGAAGGCGATATTCGACACCGCGTCCGATGCGGTTCGCCGCGCCTCTTTCGCACTGCTTGTACGCCAGGGAGCGTTGCCGCCGCTGACGGAGGTTCTCCACGCCATTCTGTTCCTGGCGGTGGTGATCGGCGCCTGGCTGGCGCAGGTGAGTTTTCCGCTGATCATCGCGTTCGTCATACTGCTCTACAGGCTGCAGCCGCATATGCGGGCCCTGCAAGGGTCGTGGAGCCAGCTGCAGGGCCTGAGCGGATCACTCGAGGAGGTGACGTGGATGCTGGATCCCGCCGGCAAGCCCGGGCCACCGCAAGGCGACGGGCCGTTCCACGGTTTGCACCAGGGCATCAAGTTCGATGATGTGACGTTCACCTATTCCGGCACGGACCGGCGTGAAGTGGTGCTGCATTCGGCGACGTTCGAAATCGGCAGTGGCCGCTCGACGGCGCTGATCGGCCGCTCGGGCGCCGGCAAGACGACGATCGTCAATCTCCTGTGCCGCTTCGTGGAACCGGACACCGGGAGGATTCTCGTCGATGGATCACCCCTCGACCGGATCGACGCCAGCCAGTGGCGCCGGCACATCGCCCTGGCCAGCCAGGAGCTGGAACTGGTCGATGGCAGCATTTTTGAAAACATAATCTACGGCCAGGAGGCAGCCACGGCTGGCGACGCCGAGCGCGCTGCAAGACTGGCCGAAGCGCATGAATTCATCGAACGGCTTCCTGAGGGTTACGATACCCACGTTGGCTACAGGGGCATCAACCTCTCGGCGGGACAGAGGCAGCGGATCGCGCTCGCCAGGGCGCTGGTGCGCGATCCCGATCTCCTCATCCTGGACGAAGCCACCAATGCGGTGGACGGACTGTCGGAAGCGGCCATCGTCGAGACCCTTAAATCAAGAGCCGGCCGCCGCACGACCATCGTCATCAGCCACCATCACAGCACCATCTCGTTCTGCGACGACGTGGTGATCCTGAGCGCCGGCCGGGTGAAGAAGCAGGCACCTTTCGGCGCCCTCGCATCGCTCAGCATGGACGAGCTTTACCAGCACGGACCACTCGACTGATGCATGTCACCCCAAAAGTGCCGAGCGGTTTGGGCCAATGACACGCATCAAAACAAGAGCTTGAAGCGCGTTGCGTCAACCCGTTTCAACCCGGCGCGCTTTGAATTGCGCTACGTCGAGGCGCGGAGGTTTCTGCGGATGCGCCGCCTGCCCGCTGCACGTGCCTTCTCCGCCACGACGCCGCCAATCTCGACCACCTCGGCCTCGCGCGGCCTGGCGCTGGTCGCCTTGTGGAGCCGCTCGTAAGGCAGCAATTCTTTGATCCGCGCATTGAGCGAGGCGACTTCGGCCTTGAGGTCCTCGCATTCCTGCCTCTGGACGTCGAACTGTATCTGTTCAGATGCCTGTTGCAGCGCAAGCTGTGAAAGATTGGCGTTCACTTTCGAAAGGCTCTGCTTGTCGTTTTCGTTCTCATGGTTGAGAGCGGACAACCTTTCATCGGCGATTTTCTTTTCGGCCAGGGTGTCGTTCAATTCGCTCTTGAGCCTGGCGATCTCGCTGGCGGCCTCGCTGTTCTCGTTCGAGGTTTGCTCCAGCCGCGATTGCAAGTTCTGGATCTCCGAACCCAAGCCGCGTATTTCCGCCTGGCTGCGAGCCAGCTCGGCTTCCTTGTCGCCTTCCATCAGGCGCGCCGCTTCGGTGGTTTCCGACAGCTTCGCCTGGGCGGCCTCAAGCGCCTTCTGGAGCCGCATCTCCTCTTTCTCGCTCTTGCCGAGCGCGGCCAGCAGTTCCGCAAGCCGCGCTGCTTCGCTGGCATGGATGGTCGAGAGCTCGTCGAGCCTGTGGCGCGCCTGGGATTCCCGCTTCAGCGCCTTGTCGAGCTCGATCGACAGCTTGACATGCTTTTCCCGCAGCATCTTGCTCTCGCGCAAGCGCCTGTTGGCCTCGACGGTTCTGCCGGTCAGCCGCTTGGCGACGTCGCCGAACTCGGCCTCGCGTTTTGCGTTCGCATTGGCTGTCTCCACGAGTTCCAGCCTTGTCGCGGCAAGCGCCGCACGAAGCGCCTCCCTGTCCTGAACCAGGCTTGTCTCGCGCTGTTGCAGCACTTCGAGAGCGCCTTCACGCTCGCGCAGCTTTCTCACCGTGTCGTGCAGCTTTTCCGCCAGCGTTCTTTGTTCGGCGGCCAGGCCGGCATTTGTAAGCTCCAGCTCGTTGGCGCGAAGAATGTCGTTGTGGAGGATGTTGAGGAACTCGCGCGTCAAATGGTGTGAGGTCCCGATCTCCGACAGCTTGTCGTTGATCTCTTCCAGATAATCCCTGGCATCATGGAAGAGCCCTTCAAAGGCACTCAATGCAGCCAGTCGGGTCTGGGTATGGGGCGTCAGTCGTGGCGCGGTTTCGGACCTTTCCGTATCGTCGGAACTGTCCGCGTTTGCAGCATTGGGCTCGGGTGGCGGG
Organism: Mesorhizobium sp. M0276; assembly: GCF_040321755.1. Classification (NCBI taxonomy): domain Bacteria; kingdom Pseudomonadati; phylum Pseudomonadota; class Alphaproteobacteria; order Hyphomicrobiales; family Phyllobacteriaceae; genus Mesorhizobium; species Mesorhizobium sp. M0276. The sequence continues at coordinate 10,636 of NZ_JAMYSC010000108.1, forward strand.
TCGTCAGTGTCCGCGGTGGGGACATCTTGGCTCTTTGGCGGCGCCAGGTCTTCGGCATCCAGACTTGCGTCCAGCGCGTCCGCCAATTCGATCTGCAGGTCCTGATCCGCCAGTACGACCTGCAGGTCCTGAACTGCTTTGTCTACCTCTTCAGCACGCTTGATCAGGCCTCTGAAGTTCATGGCCGAACTCCCTTTACGCACACCTCGACTGGAAACTTAACAAATTCCTAATATATCCTTACATCCGCCGATTGCGTAGGGGAAGCCCCCGTCGCAACGAAGGTTAATGCAGGACATTTTGGGGGAGATGCCGCGAGCGACAATGCGCGGGTGTCGGCGCTGGCCCTGCAGAACTTGGGTTCCTCGCCCCCACGGAGTGGGGGGTCCGAAGGACGGGCGAGACCCGTGGCTCGCCCCGGCAAGGTGGCTCGGGCGAAGCCCGACACGGAGCGGGGGGATGGCTCGACTTCAATGAATTCAGAGGGAACCTGCCAGCGTCGCGCTGCCCCCCCCACCCCCCCCAGCGCCGGGCAAACCCCACCACCCAAACGTCGGGGGAGGTAAACCGAAAAAGTAAAAAAACACCCCAAACACCAC
>NZ_JAMYSC010000109.1:0-10396 GCF_040321755.1 Mesorhizobium sp. M0276
GCATGTGGTCGGCTATGGGCTTGAGATGGAAGCAGGCCCGGCCTGCCCAGTTGCCCAGTGTCGCCCGGTCCAGCTGGATGCCCTGTCGGGCGTAGATCTCGGCCTGCCGGTAGAACGGCAAATGATCACCGAACTTGGCGACGATGACCTGGGCGATCAGCGCCTCGGTCGGCAGGCCGCCGGGCACGATATGCTCGGGCGCATGCGCCTGCACGACGGCGCCCGAGCAGCGCCGGCAAGCGTATTTCGGGCGGCGCGTGACCAGCACGCGCAGTTGCGCCGGGATTGCGTCGAGCCGCTCGCTGACATCCTCGCCGATCCTGGCCATCTCGCCGCAGCCGCACGGACCAGCGTGCTCTTGGGCTCGATGATCCGCTCCACTCGCGGCAGATGGGCAGGCAAGTGACCACGATTGCGCTGGCGCGAACCGGACGAGCCGTCCGAACGACCCTGGATGACCCGCTGCGCCTTTTCCTGCGCGGCATCGAGCACGCCCTGCGCGATCTCCACGTCTTCGAGCGGCAGGTGGTATTGATCGGGATGCAGCTTCTCGGACTTGGCGCCGAACTTCTCGTGGTTGAGCTGGCTGACGACGCTCTCCAGGCGGCGGCGCGCCTCCTCGGATGCAGCTAAGGCAGCCTGGTGCTCGGCCAGGGTCGCTTGCGTCTGGGCCAAGAGCGCCTTCAAACGCTCGTTCTCTTCCTGGAGAACCGTCAGATTCATGCACTAAATCAAGCACATGAGTGCCGATAACGCCATTGGAGACAAGGCACCTGAGTCACTGTGCCACACTCATCCGGCCAGCTGCGGACGCCGTGCCCGCTCGGGGCGAACCAGTCTCCAATCCAGCCCTTCGAACAAGGCCGCGAACATCGCCGGCGACATGCGCATCACGCCGTCGCGAACCTGCGGCCAGACGAACTTCGAGCCCTCGAGCCGCTTGTGCACCAGTACAAGGCCGGTGCGATCCCACATCAAAATCTTGATCCTGTCAGCCCTTTTGGCCCGGAACACGAAGGCTGCCCCACAGAACGGGTCGAGGCCTAGCATCTCCTGCACAGCCAATGCCAATCCGTCCATGCCGCGCCGGAAGTCAACCGGCCGGGTCGCCACGTAGATCTTCAGATCGTTGCCCGGTGCAATCATCGCGAGGCCCGAACCGCTCGGATCACCTGCGACAGCTGTTCGAGGTCAACCGCCGTTCGGATCACCATGTCGTCGATCACGATCTCCACCTTCGCCGGCGTCGATTTCGATGGCCTCATCCTCCGCTGAGGCACCGATGTTTCGTCCACCATCAACTGCGCGAACATCGGCGCCATGCTTTCCGGCAGTGCCAGTTGTCCCTGACGAAGGCGACGCCGCCAATCGTAGACCTGCCAGCGGGTCGCGCCATGCTTGCGCGCGACCGCCGCCACCTGCACCCCCGGCATCAGGCTCTCGGCCGCAATCCGGGCTCTCTCGGCCTCCGAGCGAACCCGCCGTCCCGTTGGACCTTCCAGAACCTCGAGCCGGCCTGCGTAGCCAGCTGTTGGGACGTCCAAATCGACGTCCATTGCGTCTGCTCCCACGTAGGCCCTCCGTCTCTCGCGATCGGGGGGATTCTTCGCACATTCACCTCATGCGCCGCACGAGGGGAGCGGCGTGGCGCTTACAGCTGATTGAGACGGTGCGCGAAAAGTTCACTTGCCGCGACTGCGAGAAGATCACCCAGCCGCTGGCGCCGTTTCCATGCTACGCCGCGCGGCTTCATCGGTCCCAATTGCTGGCGACAATTCCATTCGACAAGTTCGGCATGCACACTCCGCTCCGTCAGAGCATGCGCTACAAGGCCGAGGGGGGATCGACCTGCCGCTGTCGACGCTGGCCGATCAGGTCCGCCACGGAACCTTCGCGGTCATGCCGCTCTTCCAGCTGATCGAGCGCCATGTGCTCGCGGCCGAGCGCCTTCATGTCGACGACACCACCATCCGTATCCTGGCGAAGGGCAAGTGCGCGACCGGGCGTATATGGACCTATACGCGCAATGACCGCGCCGCCCTCATGCTTACCCTCATCACCACTGCTCGCGTTAACGACTTCGAACCTGAAAGCTTGGCTTGCCGACGTCCTAGCCCGTATTGCCGATCTTCCGCCTCGCGTCTGCACGAACACTGCCTTAGCGTTGGAAGCGCCTGCGCGAAGCCGAAAAAACCGCCGATCAGCAGGCCGCCTGACCTTCACGCAACGTCATCATAGTGCCCGCGCGCGCACGCGCGTGTGCCAATCATGCGGTCTCCGCAGTATCCGGCGGACCGTCGTATGCGAGGATCGTGTCGACGCTGCTGGACGAGGCCCGCCCCGGCAGATCGACGGTGATCAGATCGCGCGGTGATCAAGCGGCGCCAGCCTCTGTATCGCCGCCTATGGCTTCTTGGTCTCTCTAAGGGACACGATTCCCCCCTCAACTCCAACTCGCGCCCAAGCAGCCAAATACCTGGTCTTCCCGACGGTTGTCGACCGCAATTCCCCCGATCCGACCAGAGCGGCACGTCCCGACCTCGATCCCAACCCTCAGCGACGCCTGACTGTGGCCCTGGCCAACCGTCTGCAACGATGTCCGTGCTGCATAAGGCAATGGGCAGTCCGCGTCAGGCTCGAAATTTATGACGCAGTAGTTAGGTGGAGCGGTTTGATTAGAGTTGAGAACGTCCTTTTCGATCAAGCACCCGTGGTGCAATAATCGGATCAGCGCTAACGTCGACGTCGGGCCAAGCGCGCGCCCGATTCTTCTTGAAAACACCCGGTAAATAGAATGCGAGTCCGGGGGTAGCAATATACAAAGAAGTCGCAAAACCGTTGAAGTTGGCATTGAAGTGATACTGAGACTTGACTACTACAAAGTCCTGCTCTCTAACGCGAACCCCGTGAAATTCGAATATAATGGGGTCGCTGATGAAGCCAGGTTTCGATGTGGCGATAATCTGTAAGCGATTGTCGATTTCAATAAGAGCCGTGTCGCCCATCGCCGCTGACTCGCCGCCAAAGTTGGGGCCGATAAGCTTGACGTCTTCGTGATTGATAACCTTCACGACGCCGTCGACATCGAACGGCTCATATTGTGGGGTCAACTTGCCACCGAGCCGCATCGCGAGGGTGGCTCCCACGCCGGCGGTATGCGCCTGTGCAACGGTTTCGGGATCGTGCACAGTCATCGCGCCTTTGAGGATGGGCTTGTAATTCATCGCCGCCTGAAGGATCAAAGTACTGTCGCCGGGTGCGCCAGCAAGTGTCCGGTCCCCAAGGTCGGCCAGGGCTTTGGGTAACCGCTCCGGCCTTTCTGCCACCGCATCGAGTGCCTCCTCAATGGTTAGAAGGTCATCATTGAATTCGTCACGTCGCGCCCAAAATTCTTGGGCAAACTCGTAGACGAGTTCTTCTGATTGAGGATAGCGTCTATTGCTCAGCAAGACCGCTGCTTGGCCCATATCGGTAAAGTCGCCGAAACGATAAGCGTTGTAAAGGCTGATATCGACGATTGCCGGCGTTGACTGCTCCAACGCCCGAGCGCGCGCGTGCAGTTGCTTTAGTGGACCCAGATGCGTCTCCAGCTTGCCCGGCGCGATCATGCGCGCCTTGGCGAGCGTGTAAACTGGGTCCAGCCTGCCATCAAGCACCTCGAAGACCAATTCGACAACACGTTTGCCAGTGTCGTGATAGTCGTCGTGCGGATTATGTTTGCAGGCGATGCAAATGTCTGCGGCTGACAACATGCTTGGCGTTATGTTGGCGTGGAGGTCTAGTCCGACGCCAATCACAACGTTCTCTCCTGCGATGGTACGCATATGGCCGAGGAAGTCACCTTCGACGTCGTCAAGCTCCGTTGTTCCCATTGCTCCGTGGAGATCGATGATGAGCGCATCAGGGCTCAAGCTATTGACCTGCTCTTCCCAAAAACGGCGTTGGTCAAGGTAGAAGCCATGATTGATCAGGCCGCTCGGCGCGATCATCGAGTCCGAGATCGGCAAGAGCTCAACGTCGTTCCGCTCCACCAACGCGTCTACAATGCCGCCAAGCGTTGTGCCATTTCCCCTCGCGTCCTGAATCAATTTATCTCCGCGCAGGACCATGATGCTTTCCGACATCGTCGGGCGTGCGTAGGCGTGAGATTCATGAAATAGCCGCCCGACTGCAATTCGTCTTGTCAATTTCGCCTCCACCTTCGCCCAGGCATTTTAGAAGCAAGACCTCTGCCTGAGCTTGCCGAATTGCCGGTATAGAGCGACAATCGGGCAAAGAGGTCGCCACAACTGGCTGAGAATCTAGGGATGGCAGATGTTTACTATCGACGGAACTCAGCCCGTTGATACGACATCCAACATCAAGTCCACCAGAGAACTAAATCTGGCCCCGCAAACCCGAAAAAGCTGTTCAGCACCAGGCGACGCTTTCCGTTGCCGGATTGACCCGTGACCCCGTGAACGAAACCGCCGTCGATCAGGGCGATATCCCCGGCCCTGAGCTGGAACTCGCGATAAGGAACGTCTTCAAGATAAGCTGCCGAATAGGGATATCCCGTGGTCTCCACACCTTGCGACTTTCGGTCGGCGACCGTCGGCTTGTGACTCCAGAGCCGCAGGTTGCCACCTTCCTCGGCCATGCTGGGGTAGAAGTTGAGCGCCGCGACGGTGTTGTGCGCCACCGCAGAAAGCTCGTAATCATTCCCAGCACATAAGACTTGAGCGACATCGTCGTGGGGGTCCAAGGAAAACGTACCGGTGCCAGACCAACTGAGAGCGCGACAGACATTGGCCTGACCCTGCTTCGAGTGGGCCAGTCTCAATTCAATGCCCTGGTCGTGAAGCTCGCGCTTCAACGCGTCGAACAATGCTCGGACGGGATCAACCAAATTGCCGAAAAGGGCGTCGACGTACGGTCGCGCAGTTTCTGACTCTGCGAAATACGTGGCTGCATCCTTCCTGTAGTGGGATGCGCCGACATATTCTCCGGGGACGCCATCTTTGCGCTCCCTGAGACCGGGACTGTCAACAAAGTTCGCGGTGATTTCTTCGGCTATTTCCGTACTGAAAGCTTGCTTGAAGTGCAGAGCGGTGATCTCACCTTTCAGGACTGAGACGATTTCCGCAGTGCTGATTAAGCCGGTTCGTTCCCTGATCGTAGGAGGCGAGATGGCAGGCGCTTGAGATGCTTGGTTAGTGCCCATTGGCTTGCTCCTTTAGTGCGTGATCTAGGATGGCGATGCCATGATCGAGTTCGTCGTCGGTGATGGTTATCGGAGGTAGGACTTTGATGACGTCGCGATTTGGTCCTGAAGATTCGATCAGCAGGCCATTTTCGAACGCGACATCGTGCACACGGCCGACAACAGCCTGTGAACGGCATTTGAGACCGGCCATCAGACCGCGGCCGCGCTTTTGTTCGATGCACGTGGGAAATTTCGCGACGAGGCTATCCAGGTGTGTTTGCAATTTGGCGGCTGTCCGCTCGACGCCCGCAGTGAACTGCGTGTCGGACCACAGTTTGCACATCGCCCCTGCAGTCACGAAGGCGAGATTGTTGCCTCTGAAGGTGCCGCTATGTTCTCCGGGATTCCAAATGTCCAGGTCGGGGCGAATCAGAACGATGGAGAACGGACTACCTGATCCGCTTAAGGATTTTGAAAGGCATACGATGTCGGGATCAATACCCGCGAACTCGAATGAGAAGAACTCGCCCGTTCGTCCGGCACCCGCCTGGATGTCGTCGACGATCAAAACAACACCATGCTTGCGGCAAATGCGCTGAATTTCCGTGAGCCAAGCAGCAGATGCAGTGTTCATGCCGCCTTCTGCCTGAATGGTCTCTAGAATGATTGCAGCGGGCCTTTCAATGCCGCTGCCTTGGTCGCCCAATACGAAGTCGATGTAGCTCGCGGAATCGAAATCTTGGTTCGGATATCCGTCGTAGGGGACACGGATCACATCGTGGCGAGCGACGCCGCCCAGATCCCTAGTTGACGCCGAACCCGACACCGCGAGAGAGCCAAGCGACATGCCATGGAACGCATTCGTGAATGCCATGACGCTCGAGCGTCCAGTATATTTTCGCGCCAGCGCCAACGCCGCTTCGGTAGCATTTGTGCCGGTCGGCCCAGGAAATTGTATCTTGTAGGAAAGCCCCCTCGGCTTCAGGATCAACTCCACAAACGTTTCAATGAATTCACGCTTTGCCACCGTATACATGTCGAGGGATAGAAGAATGTTCTCGCCAACTAGGTATTCAATTGCTGGTTCAATAATATTCGGGCTGTTATGTCCATAATTGAGGGCGCCGGATCCTACGAGGAAATCAATGTATGAGTTTCCGGCCTCGTCCCAAATTGTCGCCCCAAGGGCCCTCGTAAAGACTGCAGGAAACGACCGCCCGTAGCGACGAACGTTAGACTCATGAGCTGCAAAAACATCTGTATTCATTTCATGGTCCTCTGTATGTCGGCGTCGCATTCAGCGAGACATTGATTAAACGCGGTTGCCTCGTCGGACTGTCGAACCGTTTCGCCGAGGAGACCAGAACAGTCGGGGCGGAGTTTTGGAAGGTCGGTAACCTCAGACCTGTTTGTAACGCCGACATGCTCCTCAAAAATCCGCGACAAAACGGACACAGACTTGCGCGCAGCTCATTGCTGTGCAGATGCATTTGAACACCATCGCAGTCGTCACGCTGTTCACATGCCGATACCTCGCGGTCGGTGCGTGTAGAACGGGCTCAGTTCTAAAGGGTTCGCGCGGATGTCGATACTACGGCATCTGGTAGTTGACGCACGAGCGCGTCGATTGCCGGCGAGCAGGCTCGACCGATCAGTTCGCCCGCCCGATGCAGCCGCGCCAGAGTGACCGCGCCCCGTCTCAATGCGCTCGCCCGACTGTTTCGGAATCGGTGGCGCTACTACCGCACCGGCGTGACCAAGGACGGAGGCCCGACGCCAAGTCCGTGACCAGTCAATCCGGCCTCAAAGCAACCTTTTCCCAGGGCGGCCTATTCTCTCGGCGGGATATTTGCGCGCCGGCTAAATGATGCGGTATGTAAAACGCTCAAAATTGATATCCTCACCGGATGGAGGATGACAGAATATCACAATAGCGACTTTGTTTTAGCTATGTTTCGTTCGTGTAACGCTAGCATAAAATAACTTCAAATTAAAATAACTACGCCGATTGCATTGTATGTTAGAGCTTTGACGATGCTGGCCTGCTGAGGACGACGCGCGAAGCTCTAGCCTTACAGCCGGCAGCCTTGGTGCCAGTGACAACATCCAGCGCAAATGGCTACGGAGCAGAGACCATGGAACGCCCGCGGATGACTGTTGTCTCTCAACTTCGAGGAATCTCAACCAGAGTGTCCGACCAGTTTTCTTTGGTCCCGGCGATGCATTTCCCTGAAGCTGCCAGGGAGGCATTTGCGATGGAGTTTAGCCGATTTCTCGACCAAACCGACGGTGTTGCAAGATCCGAGCATTTGTTCGACTTGTTATCTGATTTTGCCCTGAATTTTGATTGTCCGTGGATCGCGTATGGCTCTCTTGCACCTGACCAAAAAGGCTTAAAGGCGGGCCGAGGCGATCTGGCGGTCATGCTGAATTATCCTCATGAATGGCAGCAGCGCTATTTCGAAATGGGTTATGACAGGATAGACCCCACCATCAAGAGGAGTCGGAGGCGAGCAGAAGCATTTCGGTGGAGCGAGTTGTATAACGACGAAAGCACGACTGAAGACGAACGGCGTGTTTTCGACGAGGCGGCGACGTTCGGCTTAAGATCGGGCATTAGCGTTCCGTTGCACGGCCCCGACGGTCGCTTTGCGATCATGAACTTTGCTCAAGCCTGGGACGGTGAACTCCAAAATAGAGCAATCACCTACTTGCAGCTCGCGGCGTTGCATTTCCATTTGAGAGTCGAAAAATTCGATAATTCAAGTGACATCGAGGAGGCACCTAATCTTTCTTCAAGAGAAAAAGAGTGCATCCTGTGGACGGCGAAAGGGAAATCGTCGTGGGAAATAGCTAAGATTGTGGGAATATCTGTAAATACTGTTAACTTCCACATAAAAAACATAATGCGAAAAATGGATACCAATAGCAGAACAACCGCAGCCATAAAAGCGCTAAAATTGAGAATTATTGAATTGTAAAGTCAAGCGATGGTTTTTATAACGAAGAAAGGAATTATTAGACGTCGACTGCCTTTGAAGTAGCGGAGGCAGTGCCCGAATAGGTCGACTTGCCGTCGGTTTGACTCACAACTGTTTGGGATCGCGTCCTTCTGCCCTGTCACAAATTTCTGTCACCGCCGAACCGTCTTTGCCCTGCTTGACAAGGATTCGACAGATAATTGCCGATCCAGTCTGAGACCGGCAGCACCTGAAGCGCCAAGAGCTTCATGATAATGTTGGTTCGGATCAGCCCGAGGGCCGTAACTGAAGGGCCCCATTGCGGCGGATGTGACACCTTCACTGTCAGCGGAGGTCGATCGGTCGCTAGGACATCCAACATCAAGTCCACCAGAGAACTAGATCTGGCCCCGCAAACCCGAAAAAGCTGTTCAGCACCAGGCGACGCTTTCCGTTGCCGGATTGATCCGTGACCCCGTGAACGAAACCGCCGTCGATCAGGGCGATATCCCCGGCCCTGAGCTGGAACTCGCGATAAGGAACGTCTTCAAGATAAGCTGCCGAATAGGGATATCCCGTGTTCTCCACACCTTGCGACTTTCGGTCGGCGACCGTCGGCTTGTGACAGACAGTTGGCCTGACCCTGCTCCGAGCGGGCCAGTCTCAATTCAATGCCCTGGTCGTGAAGCTCGCGCTTCAACGCGTCGAACAATGCTCGGACGGTATCAACCAAATTGGCGAAAAGGGCGTCGACGTACGTCGCGCAGTTTCTGACTCTGCGAAATACGTGGCTGCATCCTTCCTGTAGTGGGACGCGCCGACATATTCTCCGGGGACGCCATCTTTGCGCTCCCTGAGACCGGGACTGTCAACAAAGTTCGCGGTGATTTCTTCGGCTATTTCCGTACTGTGTCAATGACCGTGGAATCGGGACCCTGTATTTTCGCGCAAAAGGGGGGTCTGACGCACTCTCGATGATATTTTCTTTCAGGCAGCACCGATCAAACGTGCTTGGAGGAGGTCAAGCTTTCCGCGGCCGTACATCTGCCGTTTTACAAGCTTGAGCTTGGTGATCTGTCCTTCCGTCTGCCCGTTGGACCATGGCTCGGTGATCGCGGCGCGGACGGCAGCGCGGTCGCGAATGATGCCATTGGCGAAAGACGCGATGAGGCTTTTGCTGGCGTCGGCGATCCACGGCTCGAGCTCATCGGCGACTTGCTTGCGGATCAAGGAATGGAAACCAGCGATCAAATTGCGTGCTTCCACCAGCATGGGCACACCCGCCTCGATGACAGCGATCATCACAGTGTCGGTTTTGTTCAGATGATCGCGCGCCGTCGTCATCAACCGTGCGATCGTTCTGGCTGACGGCACCTTGTGGAGTTGCTGATCGGATGCCTGTTCGCCGCGTCGTCGTCGCCTTGCCCATTCGCTAACGACACCCAGACGTCCCCGAAAGCCCTTTGTCTTCAGCCGTCGCCAAAGCTCGCTTGCATTGTGGCAACCAGATTTCCATTGCCCTTCCAGCAAGGGCAGCCAGGCTTCGAGTGAACTCTGGCGGACGCGGAAGATATCGGTCCGCTGGCCACGGACCACTTGACGGACCAGCTTACGGCTGTGGCCGGTGCGACGCACTCTCCTTGATGGGGATGTCTTCGCTGGCAAGTCTCATGATTGCCGCGTTTGTCTCTTCACGCCGCAGATAGCCTTCGTATTGCAGCTTCTCCGCGTACGTGAGCAGGTCGGGATTGATCGTCGTAGCGCCGATCGCAGTTCGGATTGTCCGCATCGACTTGCGGACGGCGTCGAGGAAAGCCATTCTCCATGAGATGCCAGCGGTCGGCGACCTGAACCGCTTCGGGCACGCCTTCGCGGTCGCTTCACCGTAACCGCCGCCGGGGTCGCGCGAGACGGTTTCGATCTGAGGATAGTCGGCGAGCCAGGCCTCGACGGTGGCAACCTCACGATCAGGCAACAGCGTCACGATCCGCCGCCGCTCCAGATCACAGACGATCGTGCCGTAGCGATGGCCGTGACGGAAGCCCCAATCATCAATGCCGACAATTTTGAGAGGATCTGTTTGCAAACAGGCCCGTCGCCGCACCACCCGCAGCAGCGTGTCATTACTGACCGGGACCATCAGCCGCTTCGCAAAACTGGCCGCCGGCCGGCCGCCGAGCGCCAGCCCAAGATGATGAACGATACACTCCGATCGCGAGGTCCGGCGGGATCGCTCGGCGACAACGCAGTC
>NZ_JAMYSC010000110.1:0-9803 GCF_040321755.1 Mesorhizobium sp. M0276
CACGGCCTGTCCTCGAAAGGACGACCAGGATCCTCTCGGTCTCCTTCCCACCTCAACCATAGCATGGCAACAACACACAGGATCCCAGGGTCTGCGCCACGTCGCTGCGCTCCTTGCTTCGCCCTGGATGACGAATTCGTTACTGGCGGCGCAGTAGGCGCTCCAGCTCTTCTGCATCCGTAACCACCGGCAGGCAAACCTGCCCCGTGCACAACCAGGCACCCGCTGTGTCGGTCGACGGCAGGAGTCCGCCCGGCAACACAGGTCGATTCGCAGCCGTACCGATCGCCGTGACGATATCCACGCGGCGTGGATCCGGGTTTCGATTCGCAACCGGAACGAGCTTTGGATCTCCAAGTTCATCCACAATGACCAGCTTGAGCGGCTCGATCGCCAGCGCGCAGGCATTGACGATGCCGGCCTGGCCATAGGCCTGATGCGCAGCGCGGCCGGCAGCGTGCTCGGCGATCTTCCAGGCCTTCTCCTGCAGGTCGAGATCGCCGGTGACGGACGCCAGCCGAACCAGTGCCTCGATGATCTGGCCCGTCGCTGACGGAATGGCCTCGTCGACATCGCCCCGGATGCGGATCGGCACGTCGGCGCTGTCCGAAGCGGTCAGGTAATAGCCTGTTCCTTCGGTGTCGGCATGCCACAGGTCCAACTGCCCAATGAACTGGCGGGCCTGCTCGACATAACTCAAATCGCCGGACGCTTCGAACAGCGAGATCGCCGCATTGCTCATGGCGGCGTAGTCGCTGGACAGAGCAGGGAACAATTTCCTGGCGCCGAGCATCGAATGCGGCAAGCGGCCGTCGCGGCTGGCGGAATTGATGTGGGCAAAGGCCTTTGCCGCCGCGCCGATCCAGTCAGGCCGGGCCAGCGCCCGGCCGGCCTCCGCAAGCGCTGCAATCATCAGGCCGTTCCAGTCGGTGAGCGTCTTTGCGTCCAGGCCGGGCCTGACACGCTCTTCCCGCACAGTGAGAAGTTTCGTCTTGAGCGGCCTAAGGGCTTCCCGATCGACCACACTTTGCGCCTGTTGGGAGCGGGTTTGGTGGACAATTGGCTTGCCTTCCCAGCCATGCGGGCTCGACAGCGTGAAGTATTTGAAAAACAAGGTAGAATCGTCGCCGAGAGCGTCTTCAACCTCTTCCCTGCTCCAGGTGTAGAACAGCCCTTCCTCGCCGTCGCTGTCGGCGTCGAGACTGGTGGCAAAGGCGCCCCCTTCGACGCGCATTTCGCGCAGCAGCCAGTCGACCGTCTCTTCGATTCGTAGCCGGAACAGTTCGTTGCCGCTCGCCGCATAGGCCCAATTGCAGAACCGGATGGACTGGGCGTTGTCGTAGAGCATTTTTTCAAAATGCGGCACCAGCCATTCGGCATCGGTCGAGTAGCGGCTGAGCCCACCGCCAATATGGTCGTAGATGCCGCCGCTTAGCATCTGTTCGAGGCTGAGCAGGACGTCGTCGCGATGGCTGGCATTGCCGTCGCGCAGCCAGGACAGCCAGAGCGTGAGCATGAACGGGGCATTGGGGAATTTCGGCGCGCCGCTAAGGCCGCCGAGATCGCGGTCGACCATGCCGTCGATGCCCTTGGCAAGTTCCGCCAGCGCATCCCGGTCGAGTGCTGTCCTTGTATGCGAACCGGCGAGCCGCGCCTCGACATGGGCCGTCAGGCCGTCGGCGCTCTGGTTCAGGCTTGCCCTCTTCTCGCGCCACGCCTTGTCCACCGCCTGCATTACCTGGATGAAACCGGAGCGGCCATAGCGCGGCTCGCGCGGGAAATAGGTGCCGCCCCAGAATGGCTTGCCGTCCGGGGTCAGGAACATGGTCAGCGGCCAGCCGCCTTGCTCGCCCATCGAGGAGAGTGCGGCCATATAGATCTGGTCGATGTCCGGGCGCTCTTCGCGGTCGACCTTGATATTGACGAACAGACGGTTCATGACGGCGGCGACGTCGTCGTTTTCAAAGCTTTCATGCGCCATGACATGGCACCAGTGGCAGGCGGCATAGCCGACCGAGAGCAGGATCGGCCTATCCAGCGCCTTCGCCTCCTCGAGCGAAGCCGGCGACCAGGCCCGCCAGTGCACGGGATTGCCGCTGTGCTGCTTTAGATAGGGGCTGGCTTCTTCGGCAAGCAGGTTTTGTGCGGGTAACGTCACGATCGCAAACTCGGTTGGGAGTAGTCATATGGACGTAGGGCGGTTCGGCAAAGCGGGCAAATGATTTCAGGCGAATCCATCGTTGCGTTATCAAGCGGTCGACTGCCGGCGGGCGTCGCCGTCATCCGCATTTCCGGCTCGCAGACTCGATTCGTGGTCGAAACGATTGCCGGCGCCACGGTTAAGGACCGCTCGGCGGTTTTGCGCAGGCTGCGGGCGCGCGATGGAACCGTGCTCGACAACGGCCTGGTCGTTTTCTTTCCCGGACCGGCCAGTTTTACTGGCGAGGATGTCGCCGAATTCCACGTTCACGGCGGACGCGCCGTGGTGGCCAGGATGCTGGAGGTGATCACCGGTTTCGACGGCGTCAGGCATGCCGAGCCTGGCGAATTCACGCGCCGCGCCTTTCTTAACGGCAAGGTCGATCTGGTCGAGACCGAGGCGCTGGCCGATCTCATCAACGCCGAAACCGAGGCTCAGCGGCGCTTCGCGGTGCAAAATGCCCTGGGCGCCCAGAGTGAACTCTATCTTGGCTGGAGGCGTCGGTTGATCCAGGCTCGCGCCATGATCGAGGCCGAGATCGACTTTGCCGATGAGGACGATGTCCCCGGTTCCGTTTCGGATACGGTCTGGTCCGATGTCCGGACGATGATCGGTGAGATCGATCGCCACATCGCCGGATTTCGCGCTGCCGAAATCATCCGTGACGGTTTCGAGGTGGTTATCATTGGTGCGCCCAACGCCGGTAAGTCGAGTCTGTTCAACGCCCTGGCGCGGCGGGATGCCGCTATAGTAACGGATGAACCCGGCACGACGCGCGATCTGCTCGAGGTGGTGCTCGACCTGCAGGGGGTTCGCGTCCGGTTGGTCGACACGGCGGGTTTGCGCGATGCGCCGGGCAAGGTCGAGGCGATCGGCATCGAGAAGGCCAGGGCCAAGGCACATGGCGCCGACCTGTTGCTGCTGCTGCAGGACGTCGCGGACCCCAGGCCCATCGGTTCGTTGCCGACTGGCGGCGCGAGCTTGCGGGTCGGCACCAAGCTCGATTTGCTGGCCAGCCACCCGGCAAGCGATGCGGCCGGGAACTATGATCTTGTCATCTCGGTGAAGGCCGGGACCGGCGTGGAGGCATTGCTGGCGGAAATCGGCCGTCGCGCCGCTGAGGCGACCGGCAGCGCCGGCGATATCCTTCCATCGCGTCTGCGCCATGTCGAGTTGCTTGGTGAGACCAACCGCCATCTGCGTCGCGCCACCGACAGCCTGGCTGTCGGACAGGAATTGCGCGCCGAGGAACTGCGGCTCGCCGCCGACCGCCTCGGCCGAATCGTCGGCGCCATCGACGTCGAGGACATGCTGGACGTGATCTTTTCGCAGTTCTGCATTGGGAAATGACTCACGTGAAACAGCGGGCCTCGAACAGGAGTTGGTTTCTGGCGCGGAGGCCTGACGGCGCTTGCGGACTGCACGCGTTGGCAATTGGCGGAAACGCTTAACGTCTCGTCATCCTAGGGCGGAGCAAGGAGCGCAGCGACGCAGCGCAGACCCTAGGATCCATGCCGCGACTTTGTAGCGTCGCAGCAGTGCTGATTTCTGTTGCGTCGCACTCATCGAGCTCGGTCGCGGCATGGATCCTCGGGTCTGCGCGTCCGCTTCGCTCCCGCTCCGCCCGTGGATGACGAAAGTTGGCAGGGCTCCAGCGAACGGCCTCACTGCAAATGACTCACGTGAAACACCGCTGCAACTCCCCTCCACCTTGTTTCACGTGAAACTCGCTGCCGAGTTTTCTTGACAGCACCGCCCTACGGGGACATGTGTCCCTCATTCAATCGAGTCTGGGAAGTTTGTTATGACCAATCACTATGATGTGGTTGTGGTGGGCGGCGGCCACGCGGGGTGCGAGGCGGCGGGCGCGGCCGCGCGCGCCGGTTCAAGAACCGCTTTGGTCACTCTGCGCTTCGATACGATCGGTGTGATGTCCTGCAATCCGGCGATTGGGGGACTCGGCAAGGGGCATCTGGTTCGCGAAATCGACGCCATGGATGGCCTGATGGGGCGGGTGGCGGATGCTGCCGGGATTCAGTTCCGCCTGCTCAATCGCCGCAAGGGTCCGGCGGTGCGCGGACCCCGCACGCAGGCCGACAGAAAGCTCTATCGCCTTGCCATGCAGGAAGCGATTCGGCAGCAGAACGATCTCGACGTGGTCGAGGGCGAGGTTTTGGATTTCGAAATCGCTGGCGGGCAGATCGCGGCGGTTCTCCTGGCCGACGGAAGGCGGCTTGCCTGTGGCGCGGTCGTTCTGACCACCGGTACCTTCCTGCGCGGGCTCATCCATATCGGCGAGAAGAAGATCGTCGCCGGTCGGATGAACGAGCAGGCGAGTCTTGGCCTGTCTGCGACGATGAACCGGGCTGGTTTCAAGCTCGGACGTCTGAAGACCGGTACGCCGCCGCGGCTCGATGGTCGGACGATCGATTGGGCATCGCTGGATAGCCAAGCCGCGGATGAGGATCCGGTGCCGTTCTCGCTGTTGACGGACCGCATCGAGACGCCGCAGATCGACTGCGGCATCACGCGCACGACGACGGCCACGCATGAGCTGATTCGCCTCAATCTCGGCCGCTCCGCCATGTATTCCGGTTCGATCGAAGGCGTTGGGCCGCGCTATTGCCCTTCGATCGAGGACAAGATCGTCAAGTTCGGCGACAGGGACGGGCACCAGATCTTCCTCGAGCCGGAAGGGCTCGACGACGATACCGTCTACCCCAACGGGATTTCGACGTCTCTGCCTGAAGATGTCCAGCTCGATATGTTGAAAACCATTCCGGGGTTGGAGCGCGCCAACATGCTGCAGCCCGGCTATGCCATCGAATATGATCATGTCGATCCGCGCGAGCTGCACCAGACGCTGGAGACGAAGCGCATCGGTGGCCTCTACCTAGCCGGCCAGATCAACGGCACGACCGGCTATGAAGAGGCGGCCGGGCAAGGCTTGCTCGCCGGCCTCAACGCGGCGCGGCGCGCGTCAGACAGCGAGCAGATCGTGCTCAGCCGCACCGAAGCCTATATCGGCGTGATGGTCGACGACCTTACCAGCCGCGGCATCAGCGAACCCTACCGGATGTTCACCTCGCGGGCCGAGTTCCGGCTGTCGCTGCGCGCCGACAACGCCGATGAGCGGCTGACACCCCTGGCTGCGAAGCTGGGCATCGCCTCGACGCAGCGGATGCAGCGCTACGAGGCTGTCATGCAGCGCCTCGATGACGCGCGGGAGCTGGCGAAATCGCTCACCCTGACCCCCAATGAAGGGGCGCGGCACGGGCTGGAGATCAACCGGGACGGCGTACGCCGGTCGGGTTATGAATTGCTGTCCTATCCCGATGTCGATGTGGCCTGGCTGGCCGGTGTCGATTCGCGGTTTGCGGAAATCGACGGCAAGACGGCGGAACGCCTCGAAACGGAAGCCAAATATTCGGTTTACCTGGATCGGCAGAAGACGGATGTGGCGCAAATCAGGCATGAGGAGGGCCGGCTGATCCCGGAGACGGTCGATTTCGCGGGCGTACCAGGCCTGTCCAACGAGTTGAAGCAGAAGATCCAGGCGCGGCGGCCGCGCTCCATCGCCGACGCCCAGCGCATGGAAGGCATGACGCCGGCGGCGCTGGCGATCATTGTCGCGCATGTTCGCCACGCGGAGAGCGCTCTGCGTCCACAAAGGGATGTTGCGTGACTTCTTCTTCATGGAAGAGCCTGCAGGACGCGGCAGGCCCGGTTTCACGTGAAACATTCGATCGGCTGGTGGCATTCGAGCAGATGTTCCAGAAATGGAATCGCAGCATCAATCTCGTTGCGCAATCGACGGCTGGCGATGTCTGGCAGCGTCACATCCTGGACAGCGCGCAGTTGGCGCGAATCGAGCCCTATGCGACGCGCTGGGTCGATCTCGGGTCTGGCGGTGGGTTCCCGGGCCTTGTCATGGCTTTCCTGCTTGCCGAGCGTGACGGCGCCAGCATCGACCTGGTTGAAAGCAATCGCAAAAAAGCATCCTTCCTGCAGGCGGTCGTCGGGCAGTTCAGCCTGCCGGCGCGGGTCGTGGCGCGCCGCATCGATGACAGCCATGCGCTTGTTTCGGCACCGCAAATCGTCACGGCACGGGCACTCGCCTCGCTTTCGACCCTGCTGGACCTGTCGGCGCCATGGCTGATTTCAGGTGCGCGTGGCCTGTTTCACAAAGGCCGGGATTACCGCGCCGAAGTGGAAGAAAGCGTTCACCGATGGTCCTTCGATCTGGTAGAACATCCAAGTGTGACCGACGCCAGCGGCGTCATTCTCGAATTGTCGAACTTGCGACCTGTCTGATCTGCTCCAGGCGACCCGAAGCGACCCGAAAATGAATTTCTGGCATAGACCCATGATGAAGAATGGCCCCCGAATCATCACCGTAGCCAACCAGAAGGGCGGCGTCGGCAAGACCACTACCGCCATCAACCTGGCGACCGCGCTGGCCGCGATCGGCGAAAAGGTGCTGATCGTCGATCTCGATCCGCAAGGCAATGCCAGCACCGGCCTCGGCATCGATCGCAAGGATCGGACGGTCTCGTCCTATGACGTGCTGACGGGGGAGCTGGAGCTGGAAGCTGCGGCGATCCCGACAGCAGTGCCTGGCCTGTCGATCGTGCCGTCGACGCTCGACCTGCTCGGCATTGAAATGGAAATAGCCTCGGCGCCGGACCGGGTGCTCAAGCTGCGCAATGCGTTGCGCGCCGCGACCGAGCGCGGGGCACCCTTCGGTTATGTGCTGATCGATTGCCCGCCTTCGCTCAACCTTTTGACGTTGAATTCAATGGCGGCAGCCGATTCCGTTCTTGTGCCGCTGCAGTGCGAGTTCTTCGCGCTGGAAGGCCTCAGCCAATTGCTGGAGACGGTCGAGCAGGTGCGCCGCTCGATCAATCCGGAGCTTATTATCCAAGGCATCGTGCTGACCATGTATGACGGCCGCAACAATCTCGCCAACCAGGTGGTGCAGGATGTTCGCGCGCATATGGGCGACAAGGTCTATGAGACCATCATTCCGCGCAATGTGCGGGTGTCCGAGGCGCCATCCTACGGCAAGCCGGCCATCCTCTACGACCTCAAATGTTCGGGCAGCCAGGCCTATCTGCAATTGGCGTCGGAAGTGATCCGCCGCGAGCGTAAACTGCGCGCCGCTTGAGATCGGATGCATAGTTAAAGTCGGTTCGACGCCGAAACGATCGCTTTTTGGAATATACGGGACTTTGGAACAAAGATGAGCGACGACCTTTCGAGAAAGAGACTGGGCCGTGGGCTGGCGGCGCTGATCGGCGAGATCGATCGTCCGGCAGCGCCGGAAAAGCCCGGCATGAGCGCCGACGGCAAGGTGCCGATCGAGTTCCTGACCCCCAACCCGAAAAATCCGCGCCGGCATTTCGGTGACGCCGAACTGACGGACCTCGCCCAGTCGATCCGAGAGCATGGTGTCGTCCAGCCGGTTGTGGCGCGGCCTTCGCCGACGCAGGCCGGCCGCTACGAGATCATCGCCGGCGAGCGGCGCTGGCGCGCCGCGCAGCGCGCCGGCCTGTCCGAGATCCCGGTCATCATCCGCGAGGTCAACGACCGCACGGCGCTGGAACTGGCAATCATCGAGAATGTCCAACGCACCGACCTCAATGCGGTCGAGGAAGCGCTTGGTTATCAGCAGCTGATCGACGAGCACGGCTACACCCAGGCCGATCTCGGTCAGGTGATAGGCAAGAGCCGCAGCCATGTCGCCAACACGCTGCGGCTGCTCAAGCTGCCGGACGTGATCCGCGACATGCTGGTCGACGGCGAGCTGTCGGCAGGGCACGCCCGCACGCTGGTGACGGCGGAAGATCCGGCCGGCCTTGCCAAGCGCATTGTCGAAGAGGGGCTGTCGGTTCGCCAGGCCGAAGCGCTGGCGCAGATGCCGGCCGGCAGCAGCAGCACGAAAGAGGCCAGTCCGGCGCCGAGCCCGGAGCAGAAAGACCCCGACACGCTGGCGTTGGAAAAGCTGTTGACGGATACGATCGGCATGATCGTGTCCGTGGAACACAAGGGCAAGGGTGGCGTGCTGCGCATCGCATATCGGTCTCTGGAGCAGCTTGATGAGCTGTGCCGCAGGCTGAAGCAGGATTAGTAGTTAGCCGACGAATTGTCAGCGGCACGAGCATGACTGGCGATTGCCGGTCTTCTCTCTTTGCAGCGTTGGTGATTGGCGAAATCGGCGAAGCCGCGAATCTCCCTCCTTGAGGGGGAGATGGCCGGTAGGCCAGTGGGGGTCGCCTCACATTAAGCGCCGACGCCCTTGCGGAAGCAAAGAAGAGGTCGGCGCCTCACGTCCGGCGACCCCTCTGTCGCCTTCGGCGACATCTCCCCCTTGAGGGGGGAGATCAGGCGCGCTGTGCCAATCGGCTGCTTTCCACCACAATGCCAAGCAGCGCCTGTCGCGCCAGCGCGACCGATAGATCCGGCCTTCGCCGCGTCTGCAGGACCGCCGTCTGCAGCCGGGTCAGCGCGCGGCCGAGCGCGTCGGTGCTCCAGCGCTCCAGCGCCTTCTCCACCAGCTTGCGGCGCGAGAAAAACACCGGAGGGCGGGCGGCGGTAACGACGGAAGCCGCATTGCGGCCGCCCGAATCCATCTGGCCGCGCATGGCCTGGATCTGCTGCAACTGTCGCATCGCCGAGGACAGCACCAGGAAGGGCTGTCCGCCGGATTGGCAATGCCGCGTGAAGGCGGCGTCGAAGTCTCCGATCTTGCCTTCGAGCAGCGCGTCGACCGCGTCATCGAAAGAGGCGCCGGAAACATCACCCGACATCGCCTTGACCTCTTCAAGCCCGATCTCCTGCTGGCCATGGGCGTAGAGCACGAGCTTCTCGATCTCGCCACGCGAGGCCAGCCGGTCGCCGCCGAGATTGCGGCGCAGCGCCTGTCTCGCCTCCATGGTCATCGACATGCCGGCCTTGCGCAACTCGTCGTCGATGACGGCGTCGATGTCGCGGGCCTCATCGGCATAGCAAGGCAAAGCCATGGCATTGTCGGCGGCCTCGACGATGGCGCGCAGCCCGACGCCCTTCTTCAGATCGCCGGCCTCGATGAGAATGATCGCATCGCCCGCCGGCTCTGCCGTCAGCGCCTTGACGTCGTCGGCCAGCGCCTTCTGGCCGCTGGCATTGCGCACCCAGAGCAGCCGCCGGTCGGAAAACATCGGCACGGTGCGGGCTTCGTCGAGCAGCCGGCCCGCGTCACGGTCGACCTCCGAGCCTTCGAGCCGGACCACCGAGAAGGGATCGTCGAGCGGCAGGCCGGTCTTGCCGGCAAAGGCCTTCGCGCGCTCCGAGACGAGGCCGCGGTCAGGGCCGTAGAGCAGGACAATGGAGATGCGCTGGTCCGGCCGCGCCAGCCACCCATCGACCTCGTAAGCTTTCTTCTGTGCCATGGCGGGTTGGTTAGCATGATGTGGGGGCGGCGTGAACGGGGCTGCGGTGGCTGGGGCAAGGGATGGTGCGCGCAATCTCCCCCCTCGAGGCAGGGGAATCGCATATGAGTAAGAGTAAGTCTTGCGTTGAGTGGAAAGGTTGATTCTTTAGGGGCCTTCTCTTTGAAGAGGAG
>NZ_JAMYSC010000111.1:0-9678 GCF_040321755.1 Mesorhizobium sp. M0276
GCCTTCATGACGGCACCTTCGATGACGACGCCCGCGGTCACATATTTCCACAGCGCCACGAGCAACTTCCTTGCAAGGGCGACGATGGTTGTCTTTTTGAGGCGCCCCTGATTGCGCATCGCGCGTTCGTGGAACCAGCGGGTAAGCGCTGAACTCGGTTGATTGCGCAGCCACAGCCAGGCCAACTCGATCATCGTCGTTCGCAGTCGGGGGTTGCCGGCCTTCGAGACGCCTTGCTCGTGCTGGACCGATCCGCTCTGCCAAGGCGTCGGCGCGAGCCCGGCATAGGCGGCGACCTGCCGGCAATTATCGAAGTGCCGGAACAGCCCTTCCGAGTAGAGGATGGCGGCACACTCGGGGCCGATACCCTTGAGATCGAGTAATGTCGCTGCTGGAGTTTCGGCGACTTCGATTGCCAGCAGAGCGTCGCGCTCGGCCTGCACCTCTTTGATCTGGACTATCACCAGTTCGAGTCGGTCGAGCTCGCGACGGATTTGCCCCTTCAGATGTTCTGGCATTGCGCGGCCGTCGCCGGTCCTCAATTCTTCAAGCCGATGTCGCCGGTCACGTCCCAGCGGCTCGTAGCCGGTGATGCCCTGAGCAAACAGCAGGCCCTTGATCCGGTTGACATGGCAGGTCCGCTCACCAACCAGAACCTTGCGTTCACGGCCGATGCGCGGATGGTCCTCCTCCTTGACGCTCGGTACCCTAACCATCGCGCACACGCGCGGCTCGCCTCGTTTGTAGGCGAGCAGCGCACGCACCAACGCCTCACCATCGATCTTGTCGGTCTTGGCACGACGCCGCCGGCGCGACGTGGCAATCGAGGCGGCGTCGACGACATGGCTTTCGATCTCCTCGGCCTGCAGGACTCGATGGATCCAGAAGCCGTCGAGACCCGCCTCCTGAATGACCACAAGCGCAAAGTGCCGGCCGGTGCGCGCCTGTGCTTTGTCCTGAAGCTGGGCAAAGCGTGCCAGCAGTCCTGTGATATCGCCGCCGCATACCGCATCTCTCGCCACTGCCCGGCGACAGCGAGGTGATCAACCAGGTCGATTTATTGAGACCGTATGTTCTCGCGGTGAAGGTGGCTCACCCCCGCGATAAGCTGAGATCGGGGGTTGCTTCGGAGTGGCCGAAGCCGAGCCCCAAGCTTAGCGAGGGTGAACCATGGATCAGCATAACAGGCTTTTCGTCGGTCTGGACGTCTCGAAACTGAAGATTTCTTTAGCCGTCGCGGATGGCGAGCGGGGTGGTGAGGTAAGATTTTTCGGGGATATACCGTCAGATCCGGCCTCGGTGTCATCCATCGTGCAAAAGCTGGCCAAGCGAGGAACAAAGCTCCACTTCTGTTACGAGGCAGGGCCTACAGGTTACGAACTCTACCGTCAGCTCACCGAGATGGGCCATGATTGTGTGGTGGTGGCACCGGCACTAATTCCCAAGCGTCCCGGAGATCGAGTGAAGACCAACCGGCGCGATGCGGTCAGCTTGCCACGGTCACATCGTGCGGGTGAGCTGACGGCGGTTTGGGTGCCGGACCGCGGGCATGAGGCTATGCGCGATCTCGTGCGGGCCCGTGAAGCAGCACAGGAGGCTCAAAAGCGGGCGCGTCAGCAGCTTCAGTCGTTCCTCCTTCGACATGGCCGCATCTATTCGGGTCGCTCATCCTGGTCGCTGGCGCATATGCGGTGGATATCGACTCTGAAGTTCGAGCATCCGGCGCACTTCATCGTGCTCAAGGAATACTGCCAGGCGATCGAGGATGCCGAGGTGCGCTTAAAGCGTCTGACCGATCTGATCTCGGAGACTGTCAAATCCTGGACGATGGCTCCTGTTGTCGAAGCCTATCAGGCGTTGCGAGGCGTATCGTTGATTGCCGCCGTCGTCTTTGTTGCCGAAATTGGCGACATCCGCCGCTTTGAAAACCCCCGCCAGCTGATGGCCTTTCTTGGCCTCGTTCCGTCAGAGAGCTCGACAGGTGAACATGTCAAACGCGGCGGGATCACTAAGGCCGGGAACTGTCGGGCCCGTCGCATGCTGGTCGAAGGCGCATGGGCTTACCGCTTCCCTGCGCGGGTAAGTCGAACCAAGCAAGCGCAGTTGGAAGGCCTACCGAGAACCGTTCGCGAAATAGCGTGGAAAGGTCAGCTCCGCCTCTGCTCTCGCTACCGAAAAATGATCCTCGCGGGGCAGCACAAGGCCATCGCGATCACCGCGCTCGCTAGAGAAATGGGGGCCTTCCTGTGGGCTATTGGCCAGGAAGTGCAACCAGCTCATCAAGCTTAACTTAGCGCCGCTCGCATTTGGCGACCAATTAGAAAGAGGAAACAAGATCGATCATCTGCTGATGCTCAATGTTGGAGGCAGGTCCCGGTCGGGCAATCTTCGATGGAACTGAGTGGCCGACGACGTCGATGCCCGTGCTAAGATAGAAGCAGCCCCAGGCGTACACACGGAAATGCGGTATCCAACCCGCATATAAGAGTTTGCAAACCGTGGTCTTGAGACCCTGTCTCCTACATTGCGCATTAGCCACACCATGCAGGACCAGCCACTATTGGCGGGACGAACAGGCGTGGCCACGCCGCTTGCAAATGAACATAAGAGTTCCAAAGATACGAAGATCGCGCCAAGGTCGTGCGGATTGCGGCAGGCGCCGCAGATCGATCGGCTACAACATGCATGATTGGCCTCCACAGAGTTGTTGGTCAGCAACCCACTCTGCCAGAGCGCAGGTCGCTTCCACCACCGGTCATGGGATCTTTGATGACAAGATCGTATCGATGTACGCGCGCGGCATGAGCACCCGGGATCACCGGGCACCTGCGCGATCTGTACGGCATCGAAGTGTCAGCGGACCTGATCTCAACGGTGACGGACGCCGTGCTCGACGGAAGTCGCCACCGCAGCAAAGGCCGCTCGATCCGATTTACCCACTGGTCTTCTTCGATGCGATCCGGGTCAAGATCCGCGATGAAGGGATGGTCCGCAACAAGGCCATCCACATCGCGCTGGGCGTGCGCGCCGATGGGGCAAAGGAGGTTATAGGCCTATGGCTCGAGCAGAATGAAGGCGCCAAGTTCTGGCTGCGGGTGATGAACGAGCTCAAGAACCGCGGCACGGAGGATCGTCCACCTGCTGCGCAACTCCATGGACTTCGTGTCCTGGAAAGACCGCAAGAGCCTCTCCAGCGCACTCAAGAAATCTACCGCGCCGTCGATGCCGATGCCGCCGAAAAGGCGCTGGCGGCGTTCGAGGCCGGCCCCTGGGGCCTGCGCTATCCCGCCATCGGCCAGAGCTGGCGGCGCGCCTGGGGCGAGGTCATTCCATTCTTCGCGTTCGCTGACGACGTCCGTCGGATCATTTACACCACGGATGACATCGACAACCCTGATTCCGACTTTTTCGATTCGTGTTGCGTTTCTTTGTTCGGCTCAGGTGAGCCTGTTTCTTCGTCCCGGCCCACAGGATTTCCCACGCGAGCGTGTCGAGACGCAGTCAAGGCTGGCCGGTGCGATGGCGCCACGGCCGGCTGCGAGGTTTCCAGGCCACGCCTTGACGGCGTCGAGCACGGCGCCATTCTGGAGCGGACCGAGGGCGTCGGTCGTGCCGCCACATTTCCTTGTGCTATATTTGTCCGGCACGGACGACCACGTGGCAAAGAGTGGTGCGAGAGGATGAGAGTGCCGCCACGCAGCCGTTATAGTCGTTCCTCGTTTGTGGCGTCCGTGCGCCGCTTCGGCCCTCGTGACCGCCAATGCCGAACCATTAGCTCGTAGGCACGTTCGGCATTCTCGGCCGCGGCTTTCTCGCTGTTTCGCAACTCCTTCACGTTGTAGGCGTAAGCCGAACCGCGGCGACCGACACCGCGCTCGCCCGGCGCGCCGGCTTGAGAGCGAGCTGCCTCTGCTTTGCCGCACCAGCGCCGGGCGAGCCCAGAAGTAGTCCTGCTCCTTTGTCAGCAGATACCAGATCAACACGGCGAGCTTGCGGGCGAGTGCCACGGCTGCGACCTGATGGCCGCGCTTGTTACGGATGCGTAGGAAGAAGGCCCTGAGCGGTCCGGGCGCCTTCGCCGTCGCCCAGGCGGCCTCGACCAGTATGGCGCGGGCATGGGAACGACCATGTTTGCTGATCCGGCCATATTGCGCCAAGCCAAGACCGGATTGGCGCACACGCGGATTGAGGCCGAAGTAGCTCACCAGCTTCTGCGGTTCGCGAAACCGCCGGATATCGCCGACGGCGGCGATGATACCGCTCGCGACGATGGCATTGACGCCGGTGATCGTCTGAAGCCGCCGGACTTGCACATCATCAATCGCTTCCCGGGCGATGTCGCGATCGAGGTCGGCCAGATCCTCGGCCAGGCGGTCAATCTCGCGGATGTGGCGAGCGATGGCGGCCCGCTCGTCGTCGGGAAGCACCTGCCGCTCGAGCCAGGCGCGACCGCGATCGTTGAACAGATCGGCATGCGGGCACTTCGGCACTAGGTGCGCCTGCAGGATGCCATGCACCTCGTTCTTCACGCGCGTGCGATGCCGAACTACCTGGTTGCGCCGCGCGACGAGGCGGCGAAGCCGCTCGGTCCGCTCGTCAGGTACCCAGACCTCCGGCAGAAAGCCGCTGGCATGGAGCTGCGCCAGAACGCCGGCATCGATCTTGTCGGTCTTAATCCTGGCATGGGCGATCGCCTTCCTGCATCGGGTTGGCGACAATCACCCGGCCGACATAGGGCGACAGAACCCGCACCACCGCCATGGCGTTGCCCGTGGCCTCGACGACAACCTCATCCGTCCGTCGCAAACTGCGGCCGAACCCTTCCAGTCCCGAGCGGGTCATGTCGACCCGTCCGTGATGGCGCAGCCGGCCGTCTTCCCAAACCACCACATCCGCAAAGGTGCGGTGGATGTCCTTCCAATCACACGTCTCATCGGCTCCCTCTCCTCAAACAGTCGGGAGCCGGCGGGCGACGCGACACCTACGGATCCGCGCTCTCGGCGCAACCGGGCAGGTCGCAGGGGCGGCCAGCTACTAATGCGAGCTCGCAGCTCATCGAATACATCGGCCTGCCCGCACTTGGCGTGCTCCCGGTGCCCCTGTCCCGGATGGTCGCACCATACGCCGAAAATCGCTCATCTCCAGCGGGGATCGGATGGCACCGTCATGATCATACCGGTTACGAACTCAATAGAGGCGTTGAACTCGAAACTTCGACGGGCTGTCAGGGCCAGGCGCCATTTCCCCAGCGACGATGCGGTTACCAAGCTGCTCTATCTAATCTTGGACCGATCGAGAAAGAGTGGAAAATGCCCCACGTGAGTGGACCATGGCAAAGGCCCAGTTCGCCGTCAATCTTCGGCGAACGCTTCATCCGGGCAATGGCGGCGTAATGTTCAACCGCCCGCCCGCACACGGAATTCCTGACAGTCCCGCGCAACGCCGCGACGGCCTTGTCGCACTCGGCCGCGAACGCGCCCTGCGCACGGCGCAACATGTTCATCAGTCCGCCCTGCCTGAGCCCGAAAAGGTTCTCGAACGGGCTCTGCAGCCGCTCGTAGGACAGGGCCTGGAAAGTCTTTGAGATAGGTCGCTACGGCGTGCACGCGTGCCCCGAACGGCGTCCCCTTCGCCGTATCTGGCACAGCCGCGACGACCAGCGTGCCGCTGGACGGGCAACGGACTGCCAGACGCCGATGGCGCTCAATTACAGGCCTAATCGCGGGAAGCTCAATCTTGTCGTGCTCGCTGACGGTTTCGGCAGCAAGATCGCTCGACAGGCTGGCGCGGCAGCAAAGGCATTGGTCGGGATGATGATCGATGATGCGATCGGCATCCTCACGCATGGCGCGGCTGTGACCTTCATGACCCTCCTTGGCGCCGCCAGGCATTGCCCTGTCCCGACGCTCCTTGCGATCGCTCGAAGCCATCTATCAGGCCCACTTCGTTCAGGGCCGCGGAGTGCTGCGCCGCGAGCTGACGGTCTGCTTGCGAACAGGACGTGTGTTACGGTTGGCCCAAGGCGCGCGTGCGTAGGCGAGGCAAGGGCTTTGTCTCACCAGAGATCATGATCAGTCCAGCGCCCCGCTGAAGCGGCTGATAGAGCGGTGCGGGGACATTGGGAGGGAGACCTCATCCTCGGTCTTGGCAGCTCGGCGATCGGCACGCTGGTCGAGGGCACGACGCGCTTCACGATGCTACTGCATCTTCCCCGGCTCGCGGGCATGGCGAAGTTCCGCGCACGAAGAACGGGCCTGCGCGCGCGGGACACGGGGCCGAAGCCGTCCGCGACGCGATCACGCGCACCATCATCACCTTGCCAGAAGAACTGCGTCGTTCGCTGACCTGGTAGCGGATATGGCCTAATATCGCGGCCAGACCCGCCTTTCCAAATTCGGCAATGCGCGGCTGCGCCGCACCGCTGGCGCAGCTTCAAACTTTCGAATGACAAGGCCTTTGCCGAGAAACTGCACGACGTCGCAGGGCTCGCCGCCGGCCCACGCCATTGTCCTTTCCGTCGATGAAAAGAGCCAGATCCAGGCGCTCGACCGGACGCAGCCAGGACTTCCTTTGAAGAAGGGCCGCAGCGGCACGATGACCCATGATTACAAGCGCCATGGCACCACGACACTCTTCGCTGCCCTGAATGTTCTCGATGGCTCCGTCATTGGCCGCAACATGCAGCATCACCGGCATCAGGAGTTCATCCGCTTCCTCAACGCAATCGAGGCTCAGTTGCCCAAGGATAAGGCGGTTCACGTCATCCTGGATAACTATGCGACGCACGGGGCCGGGTTGGTGCGGCACCCACGCTGGACATTCCACTTCGTTCCGACATCGTGTTCCTGGCTGAACGCCGTCGAGGGCTTCTTCGCAAAGCTCACACGGCGACGACTGAAAAATGGTGTCTTTCATTCCGTCGTCGATCTTCAGGCAGCCATCAACCGCTTTATCAAAGAGCACAACGAAGAGCCAAAGCCGTTCATTTGGAAAGCAGACCCGGTCGCGTCCCCAGACGTGGTGTAGCTCGGCGGTAGCGAAGCCGCTCGCGAGCGCGCCCTCAACAGCGCCGCAGCGCGCGAGGGGCTTTGCGGCGGTCATCGATGTTCCCCGGGTAAGGTCGGGTTGCTGACACCAACCTGATTCGAAGGAACCACCGATGCCCGACGACATGATGAACCTGCGCACGCTCGTGAAGAAGACCCCGACGCCGATATCTTGCGCGAGATGATCTATCTTGCGCGAGATGATCGGCTTTGCCGCCGAGCGGCTGATGGAGCTGGAGGTGGGCGTCGCCTATAGCGAGAAGAACCCGCTGCGGACGGCTAAGCGCAACGGCTATCGCGAGCGCGACTGGGAGACGCGCGCCGGCACCGTCGAGTTGCGCATCCCCAAGCTCAGGAAGGGCTCCTATTTCCCCGGTTTCCTAGAACCGCGCCGCATGGCCGAGAAGGCGCTGACCGCCGTCATCCAGGAGGCCTACGTCCCGCTCGGTCGACGACCTGGTCAAGGCCATGGGCAGGAACGGCATCTCCAAAAAGCCAGGTCAGCCGGCTGTGCGAAGAGATCGACGGCAAGGTCGACTGGCCCGCGACTTTCTGACTCAGTAGGACTAACTGCCGATTCCGAAGTACCGCGTGTGAGCGACATCGAGGATCCGATTGATCAAGTTCGAATAGCTGTGTTCAGCAGCGATCGCGGCAAGGACCCATGAGGAGTGCATACTGAGCCCCGGCATTGAGTTGATCTCCAGGACAAAGGGACGGCCGGAGCGGTCGATCCGGACGTCGAGCCGGGCATAGTCCCGGCACTGGCAAGCACGAAAGGTCGCAACCGAAATTTCCCCTAGCAAGGTCGCAAGGCTACTCTCGATTTTCGCCGGGCAAATCGTCGGCAGCTTTTCAGCCGGCAGGTACTTCCCCGCCCATGTCAAAAGACCAGTTTCGCGTTCGCCGAAGTCGATTTCCGCCAAAGGCAGCACCTCGGGTTCTCCATTTCCCAGCAGCGCAACATGGATTTCGCGCCCATCGATGTATTCCTCTACGAGCGCATCCTGTCCATATTGCGTGACAATCATTTCCACTGCCTGCCTCAGCTGAGCGGGCTCATGTACAAGCTGCAAACCGAAGCTGTTATCTTCGCGACGCGGCTTTACTACCACCGGGAATCGCAGGTCGCCGGTGCTCTCGGTGCCGAGGCGCATGACGCAAAACTTCGCCGTCGGCACGCCGCAACTACGCATGAGCCTCTTGCTGATCACCTTATCGTCCGTTAGCCCATGCCCGAGTGGGCCCGACCCGGTGTATGGAACGCCCGCCATCTCGAGCATTGCCGGGACGTGGGTGAAGCGGTATTCGCCCTGAATACCCTCTGCCAAATTGAAAACGATTCCCGAGGGGCGGGCTTGCAGATCGGGTGGCATGAACCGCTCGAGGGTATTGAGCAGTCCCTTGTCGCCTTCGCACAACAGTGTCTCGTGACCGCCCTCTTTTACTGCTGCCACCACTCTTTCGTAGTATCCATTAGAGGGCCAAGGGTGTGGATAAGGCTGTCCAAAGTGGTTGATAACGCCTGCAAATTTGCTATTCTGCACGATGGCTACCCGCATTGAGGTACTCCTTTGATATTGCCTTCTGTTATTGGCTCGAGCGGAACAGTCCGTCCGCGCCCGCTACACGGAGTCCGCAGCAATCGGCGTGCCACCAAGAAATGTGCGAAGAAGGGCAGAAAACTATGTGTTTCGCGCCGTGCCCGCGGAATACTTGTGACTGAGCGTATTGAATTCGCCCACAGACGTCTTCACTGGGACGCAGCCGAACACGAAAGCATAGAACAGCGAATAACGCCAATCGATCACGTCTGGTGACGGGGCGTGGTTGACGGTGTTTGTCGCGTGCTATCCGGCACTTCTCGCCGTTGGCGCCGACCCAGACAGCCTGGAGGTCTGTGCCCAGCGCCGTGATGCCCGTTGCCAAGACAGGTAATGGCCTCGGCCCCGCGGCATCAAGCGCGGCGATCTTGCTCTCGATCTCCTCGACACGGATGAGCGCCTGCTTCCAACGCGCTTTCACTTCCGCCGCAACCAGCCGGTTCTGGGATCGGCCGCATCATATTGCCGGAAAGCCCGGTCGGCGGCGTAGCGGGCAGCCTCAAGATCCAGACTGAGGGAGTCCCGGACCTGGTCACGACGATTGGCAGCTTGCGCCTCGGCTGCGCCAGCGGCAGCAGTCGCTCCTGGCTCCTCGACACAGAGGAGCGCTTCCTCAATCGCATCATCGACGCGCATG
Organism: Mesorhizobium sp. M0276; assembly: GCF_040321755.1. Classification (NCBI taxonomy): domain Bacteria; kingdom Pseudomonadati; phylum Pseudomonadota; class Alphaproteobacteria; order Hyphomicrobiales; family Phyllobacteriaceae; genus Mesorhizobium; species Mesorhizobium sp. M0276. Next base: position 9,288 of record NZ_JAMYSC010000111.1, read on the forward strand.
CGCGATCGGCAACAAGCCACCGATATCGCTTATGAAAGGCTCATCGGCGGCCTTTCCGCCCTGAGCCATCACCCCCGGAAATGCCTACCCTGGGCCATCCAAAGATGGGGAGCACCTCAACGAGGAAAAGGGCTAACTTATAAACGTTAGCTCGATCCCACGTCCCGGCATATGTGGACGCCTCTCTTCGTAAGATGCCGAGCCGTAATTTGATGGTGTCGGTTGCGCGCATATGTTCGGTCTATCGTTGTCAATGACCGTGGAATCGGGACCCTGTATTTTCGCGCAAAAGGGGGTCTGACGCACGCCGGCCGCCGAGCGCCAGCCCAAGATGATGAACGATACACTCCGATCGCGAGGTCCGGCGGGATCGCTCGGCGACAACGCAGTC
>NZ_JAMYSC010000112.1:0-8817 GCF_040321755.1 Mesorhizobium sp. M0276
ATGCGGTCGGCAACACCGGCATCGGCGACGACGACACGGTCGCGATCGACCGCGTCAATCCGACGGTGACCGTCAACATCGTCGACGCCTCGCTCAACAACGCTGACCCCACTTCTGTGGTAACGTTCACCTTCACTGAAGTGACCTCTGATTTCACGCTCGCCGATGTGACAGCCGTGGGAGGCACCGTCACAGGGCTCACAGGGTCGGGAACAACTTATCAAGCAACGTTTACGGCCGCATCGGGCTTTACTGGGACCGGATCTGTTTCGGTAACGGCCGGGAGCTATGCTGACCCGGCTGGAAATACGGGCGCAGCAGGCTCCGACAACGTGTCGATCAGTCTACCAAATGACAGCACTGCGCCCACCATCACTCTTATCGGCAGTAAGCAGAATAGCCAGGGAAGCGGCAGCAGCCTTTATCTCGTGTTTAGCGAGACCATGGATCATACGTTTTTTGATGCCTCCAAGGTCACAATCAGTGGAGGCTCAATTACTGGGATTGGAACTTGGGGGCCGGTCACCATAGCCGGGACCACCTACCAGGAAGTCTATTCTATCCCCATTACTAAGACGGGCAACAATGGGTCGGACTATTCCGTCACCGTTCAGGGCGGTGCATTCAAGGACGTGGCCCAGAATCCCAGCGTTGCTCACACGCAGGTCAACGGCCTCAAGCCCGCCGGTACCTCCGGCGAGCCTATCAATCTCGCCCTCACCGATCCATCGCACGAAGGCGCACTCATCACCGTTACAGTGAAGGACGTGCCTTCGGGCTGGACCATCGACGGCGCAAATCACAACGCCGACGGAACCTGGACGACACAGACCAATGCCGTCCACGATCTGACCGTCACCACACCGGTCGAATTCACCGGCGCCGCAGTGCTCGACGTGCAACTGACCTGGGTCAACGCGGACGGCACCTCGGGCAGCATGTCGATCGCCGACAATGTCGAAGCCTACGCCCAGGGTTCGCCGATCTTTGCCTGGTCCGGCGACGACGTGTTGACCGGATCGAGCGGCAACGATCTCTTCGTCTTCTCGCAGCCGATCGGCGCCGATACGGTGCACAGTTTCGATGCGGCGGCCGACCAGATCGACCTTATCGGCTACAACGGAGTGGCAGATTTTGCCGATCTCCAGACACACATCGCCGACGACGCCCACGGCAACGCGGTGATCACGCTCGGCGATGGGCAGTCGATCACGCTGGACGGCGTCCACTCGGGCGCACTGACGGCGAGCAATTTCGTCTTCGACCAGACGCCGGTGGTCAACAATTCAGGCACCATGACGATCGGCGACGGCGCCTTGCTGCCGCTAAGCGGCACGATCAACAATACGGGCCTCATCTCGCTGGACTCGACCGGCGGCGATACGCTGCTGCAAATCATTCAGCACGGTGTGACGTTGCAGGGTGGTGGGCAGATCCTGCTGTCCGACAGCGCCGCCAACATCATCTCCGGCACCGGGCCGGACGTCACTCTGGTCAATGTCGACAACACGATCTCGGGCGCCGGTCAGCTGGGCGGCGGGATGCTCGGCCTCGACAACCAGGGCACCATCATCGCCACCGGCTCGAATGCGCTGGTCGTCGATACCGGAGGCAGCGCCGTCGTCAATTCGGGAACGCTGGAGACAACCGGCTCCGGCGGCCTTACGATCACCGGCGGGCTGGCGAATTCCGGCATGCTGTGGGCCAATGGCGGCAACATTGACATCAACGGCCAGGTCACCGGCGACGGCGATGCCACGATCGGCAACCTGTCGAAGCTGGAGTTCGGTGCGGCCTCTTCAACCGACGTCACGTTCGCGGCGAATGCCGCCGGCACATTGCAGTTGGACGATTCCTTCGATTTCAGCGGAAGCATCGCCGGCATCACCAATGACGACAAGGTGAACCTCGAAGACATCCTGTTCGGTGCCGGAACGTCCGCTGCCTACCAGGCGGACCTCGACGGCGCCGGAGGAACGTTGACCGTCACGGACGGCACGCACAACGCCACGCTCCACCTGCTCGGCGTCTACGATGCCCACAGCTTCACACTTGCCGACGACGGCACCGGCAGGACGGTGGTGCAAGTGAGCGACTTTGTGATGTGAACCAAAGGAGAGCCGCGCAGACACTCTCCTCATGCTGCCGGTTCCTGATTCAGCTTACGAATTAAGGTTTACGGCAGGAATAGGAAGGGACCACGTGGCCGGTTGGACGATCCGGAGTAGTATCGGTTCCGGGCGTGGACAGGGGGGCGGTTTTCCGCTGGGTTTTTGAGTAACAATAAATCCCAAATTGTGAAGGATGCGCTTCGGGCATGCCGCCGCTATTTCCTGGTTGCGGCGGCGTTCAGCCTGGCGATCAACCTGCTCTACCTCGCCTCCCCACTCTATATGCTGCAAATCTATGACCGGGTCGTCACCAGCGGCAGCGAAACCACGCTGGTGATGCTGACCCTGGTGTTGCTGGCTGCCTTCCTGTCGCTGGCCGGCCTCGACCTGGTGCGCGCCGCCATCCTGACGCGCGCCAGCGCGCGACTCGACCGGCTGCTGTCGGCAAAGATCCTCGCCGCGTCGGTCGAAACGCCATCGCCCGGTTCCTCGCAAAGCCAGCCTATCCGCGACTTCGACACGTTCCGACAGGTCATCACCGGCAGCGGCGTTCATGCGCTTTTCGACCTGCCATGGTCGCCAATCTACATCGGCATCATCTTCCTGCTGCATCCATGGCTCGGCTTCTTCGCACTGGGTTGCTCGCTGCTCCTGATAGCCATGGCCGTGCTCAACGAGTATCTCGTGCGTTCGCCGCTGAAGCAGGCCAACGATCTGGCGACCACCAACTATAATTTTACGGAGATGAGCCTCCGAAACGCGGAAGTCGTTCGCGCCATGGGGATGATCGACGGGCTCATCCGCCGCTGGGGGCGCGACCGCAATCTGGCGCTGCGGCGCCAGGCGGAGGCGAGCGACCGCGCCGCACTGATGTCGGGCCTTATCCGGTTCCTGCGGCTCGCCATGCAGTCGCTGATCCTCGGTCTCGGCGCCTATCTGGTCATCGAACGGCAGATCACCGGCGGCACCATGTTCGCCGCGAGTCTCCTGCTGGGCAGGGGGTTGCAGCCCGTCGAGCAGATCGTCGGGCTCTGGCGCAGCCTGATCCTGGCGCGAGCGGCGTTGGCAAGGGTCGAGAAGCTGGTCGACGGGGGCGCGCGGAACGAGAGATCGTTCAACCTGCCCAAGCCCAGCGGCAAGATCTCCGTCGAGCAGGTCAGCTATGCAATTGCCAGCCAGCAAAAGGTGCTTCTGCGGGACATATCGTTTCGACTGGAAGCCGGCGAGGCGCTCGGAATCGTCGGCCCTTCCGGAGCCGGCAAGTCGACACTGGCACGTAACCTCGCCGGCGTCATGCAGCCCAGTCGCGGCACCGTCAGGTTGGACGGTGCCGACCTGTCGCAGTGGGGGCATGACGCGCTCGGCGACCACATCGGCTACCTGCCGCAGGATATCGAACTGTTCTCCGATACGGTCGCCGCCAATATCGGGCGCTTCAAGACCAATGTCGACCAGGAGGTGATCGAGGCCGCACGGCTCGCCGGCGTACACGAGATGATCATCCGCCTGCCGCAGGGTTACGAGACCCAGATAGGCGAAGGCGGCGCCGTGCTGTCAGGAGGATATCGGCAACGGATCGCCCTTGCCCGGGCGGTGTTCGGAACGCCGAAACTGATCATTCTCGACGAGCCGAGTTCCAATCTCGACGCCGATGGCGACCGCGCGCTGAGCGACTGCGCGATCGAGCTCAAGCGCCGCGGCAGCACGGTGATCATCGTTTCGCACCGTCCCTCGACCCTGGCGAATGTCGACAAGATCCTTCTGCTGCGCGATGGCGCGGTCGAGGCCTTCGGCATGAGAAACGAGATCGTCGCGCTGCTCAACCAGCGCGCGGCGCCAATGGCGGTGGCAACCCAATGAGCTGTTGCCGGAGAGATCGATGAGCGACGGCGCCCTTACCTACCGGAGCCTGCCCGGTGAGGCTGGCATCCTCGCACCGGATTCGATCCGGGTGCCGGCCTTTGTCGGCCTGCTGATCATCGTCGGCTTCTTCGGTATCTTCGGCGGCTGGGCTGCATTTGCGCCGTTGAACGGCGCCGTGCTCGCCGATGCCATCGTCAAGGTGGAAGGCAATCGCAAGAGCGTACAGCACTTCGACGGCGGAACGGTGAAGGAGATCCGCGTCAAGGACGGCGACATCGTCAGGAAGGGCGACATGATGCTGGCGCTGGACGACACCAGGATCCGGTCCGAGTTCAATCTCTATGCCCAGCAATATGCGCTGTTGCGCGCAACCGATGCCAGGATTCGCGCCGAACTGGATGGCAGCAAGGCTGTGGTCTTCCCGAAGGACATCCTCAAGGAGCATGAGGCGTACCTCAGGGATGCGATGGCAAGCCAGATCGCCGATCTGGAAAGCCAGCGCGCCTCGATGGCCGGCGCCAGACAAATCCTCGAGCGGCGGATTGCCGAGCTTGAGGAGCAGATCCAGGGCAAACAGTCTCGGGTCGAATCCTACCAGGCCCAACTGCGATCGACGATCGACGAGAAGGCCAGCCTTTCAAAGCTGCTCAAGGCCGGATTGACGACCCGCCCGCGCATTCTGGAATTGGAAAGGTCCGCATCGGATCTGCAGGGCCTGATCGACGAAAACCTCGGTGCGATCGCCGGCAGCCAACAGAGCAAGGCCGAGCTCGATAGCCAGATCGCGCAACTGACCAATGAGCGCCGAGCCAAGCTGTCGGCCATGTTGATCGATACGCAATCGAGCCTTTCCGACCTTGTGCCAAAGATGTTTGCAGCCCATGCTGCCATGGACCGGGCCGAAGTGCGCGCGCCCTATGACGGTCAGGTAATGAATCTCAGCGTCTTCTCGATCGGCGCGATCGTTTCGCCGGGCCAGACGATCCTCGACATCGTGCCGACCGAGAATTCGCTGATCGTCCAGGCGCAGGTTCGCGTCGAGGACATATCGAACCTACGCCCCGACATGGCAGCCGAAATTCGTTTCACATCCTACAAGCAGCGATCGATTCCCATAATACATGGACGCGTCACCCGCATTTCGGCGGATCGCATTACCGACAGCAAAACCGGGTTTCCCTACTATCTAGCCGACGTAGCGGTCGATCCGGTGGAATTGGCGGCAGCCCCGCAGATTGCGCTATATCCGGGCATGCCGGCGTCAGTCATGATCGTCACCGAGGAACGCACCGCACTCGACTATATTTTGGGCCCGCTGGTTGTGTCGTTCCACTCGGCGTTTCGCCAGAAATAGCGAGCTTCGCCGAACATATTCGAGCCTGCCGGCCAATGCGGCGGCCAGCGTCCTTACCCCAGCCACTTCTCGTAGTCGGACACCAGCAGGTGCACCGGGGCGACGTCCTCTTCGATGTCTGCGAAGCGGCCGATCGGGTCGCGAAACACGTTGTCGGTGAGATCGTCGTTGACGGTCGACACTTCGCCGATCAGCACATCCTTGCCCTCGGCCCAGAAGGCGTGCCAGACGCCCGGCAGCAAGGTGACGCTCTGGCCGGGGTCGAGCTTCAACAACCCACCCGCCGGCAGCCTGTGGATGGTTCCGTCTACAGGCACCGACACTTCGGCCTTGGGATCGATGCCGCCGTCGCGATCGTGCATGAACAGTTCCAGCACCAGCTTGCCGCCACCACGGTTGATGATGTCCTCGGCCTTGATATTGTGGCGGTGCATCGGCGACAGTTGGTCCTTGCGCGAGATCATGATCTTCTCGGCGTAGAGCATGCCCATGCCCTTCTTCATGTCCTCGTAGCGGCCGTTGCGGACGGTGAACAGGAACAGGCCGAGATCCTTGAACTTGCCCTGCCCGTAATCCGTGATGTCCCAGCCAAGCCGAGAGCTGAAAACGGCCGAGGAATCCACCTGACGCGCCTTCGCCTCCTCGGGTGACCAATAGGCGAAGGGCGGCATGATGTAGCCGAACGAGCGGATGAACGCGTCGGCTTCGCGGATGATGTCATTGATGGCGGAGCGTTTCATGATCATTACCCTTCATGTCGATTTTGCCAAAGCGCCTCGCGTTCGACGGAGTTCATGCGGCGCTTGGGGTTGTTAGCATGCATGCCGTGATCCCAAAACCGCTACACACTTTTGCGCGACATGCTTTGGTAAATCGCTTAGCCCAACGCCGATCCGGTGTCGATCCGGCCTGGCCTTTCGCCTCGAGCACATGGACCATAGACCGGGTCCGCTGGCCGCGTGACATCGTGTCGGTTCAGGGTCATAACCGCCGCGGATTTCCACAGAGTGACAGCTGATGCCGACCATCCACGACCTCGATACGCCGTCGATCCTGATCGACGCCGCGCGCGCCGAAGCCAACATTGCCCGCGCCCAGGCCCATGCCGACAAGAATGGGCTCAAGCTGCGGCCGCATATCAAGACGCACAAACTGCCCTACTGGGCGAAGAGGCAGGTAGCGGCGGGTGCGGTCGGCATCACCTGCCAGAAGATCGGCGAGGCCGAGGTGATGGCCGATGCCGGTCTCGCCGACATTTTTCTTCCCTACAACATTCTTGGGCGCGCCAAGCTGGAACGGCTTCTGGCGCTGCACAGGCGTGTCATCCTCTCGGTGACCGCGGATAGCTTGGAGACGATTGAGGGGCTGGCGGCGACCTTCACCGATGTCGGCCATCGCCTGTCGGTGCTGGTCGAATGCGATACCGGCATGGGCCGCTGCGGCGTACAGACGGCCAGCGAAGCGGTTGCGCTGGCGAGACAGATCGACAGAGCCGGCGGCCTCGCCTTCGGCGGGCTGATGACCTATCCGGCCGTTGGCCGCGCGGCGGAGGCCGAAGCCTGGCTTGCCGATGCCAAGCAGACGCTTGCCGCATCGGGTCTCGCCTGCGAACGCATCTCGAGCGGCGGCACGCCGGACATCTGGCGCTCCAGCAAGGCATCGGTCGTCACCGAATATCGCCCTGGCACGTACATCTATCTCGACCGCTACCAAGTCGCGAAAGGCGTCGGCAGTGTCGACGATTGCGCGCTGACGGTGCTGTCGACTGTGGTCAGCCATCCCACTGCAACGCGCGCCATCCTCGATGCCGGCAGCAAGGCGTTGTCCAGCGATACGTTGGGGCTCGCCGATTTCGGCGAGCTGCTCGGCATTTCGGGAGCGCGGGTCACCGGCTTGAGCGAAGAGCACGGCACCGTCACGCTTTCAGGCGACAGCAAGCTGCGCATCGGCGATCGGGTGCGTGTCGTCCCCGATCATTGCTGCGTGGTCACCAACCTGTTTGACGAGGTCAATCTGATCGACGGCGACACGGTGCTGGAAACACTGCCGGTGGCAGCGCGCGGCCGCACCGGCTGACGCGAATATCCAAACGCGTGTCCAGGGCATAGTGCATGGTCGACCCCTGTCTAAGGTCCTGCTTGCCCCTGGTGTTCCCTTACGTCAATCTGCCTTCAGCAAGCTGGCCATTGGATGGTTTGCGGCTTGTTCGGGAGGAAACGAAAATGGCTTACGCAATCGCGCATTATTTTCCTGGCGGCACGAAGGAGCAATACGAGGCGTCAATCGCTGCGGTGCATCCAGCAGGCGGGAAAAGCCTGCCAAAAGGCCAGGTCTTCCATGCTGCCGGCCCGTCGGCCGGTGGCTGGTCAATTGTTGCGGTTCACGAGTCCAAGAAGAGTTGGGAGCAATTCCGAGATGACATTCTGACGCCTCAAATGAAAACGGGCATCAAGGGTGGGTTCACCTCGCCGCCTCAGGAGACCGCGTTCGAGGTTCACAATCTGCAGAAATGACAAGCTGTTCAGAGACGATGAACAGTTGATCTATCGATGCACCGGCGCGATGGCGCCTTAGATCCGCTCGGCCTGCCTGGCGGCGACGCGACGCATTGCAATGACCCTGCGGCGGCGGATTTCCGTGCGCATCGCCATCAGATGCAGCGCGAAGAACAGCATCGTGAAGCCTAGAGCCATCACCAGCAAAGGCCACAGCAGGCTCGGATCGATGGTTGGCCCGCCGAGCCTGAACACCGAAGCCGGCTGGTGCAGCGTGTTCCACCAGTCGACCGAGAATTTGATGATCGGGATGTTGATAAACCCGACCAGTGTGATGATGGCGGCGGCCCAGGCGGCGCGGCTTGCGTCGTCGAGCGCGCGGCTCAGCGCTATGATGCCGAGATACATCAGGAACAGCACGAAGACCGAGGTCAACCGCGCATCCCAGACCCACCATGTGCCCCACATCGGCTTGCCCCAGATCGAGCCGGTGACCAGCGCCAGCGCGGTGAAGACGGCGCCGATGGGTGCGGCCGATTTCAGCGCGACATCGGCCAGCGGATGCCGCCAGACGAGGGTGCCCAGCGCCGAGACCGCCATCAGCGTGTAGCACATCATGGCGAGCCAGGCGAAAGGCACGTGGATGTACATGATGCGAACGGTGATGCCTTGCTGGAAATCCTCGGGCGCGGCGAAGCTCATGTAGAGCCCGACGGCGAGGATGAGTGCGGCGATGGACGCCAGCCACGGTACGATCCTGTCGACCAGCCCGACGAAGCGCGTCGGGTTGGCAAGATCCATCCAGCCGGTCAGGCGTGAAGTCGTGTCGCTCATGCGGTCTACATAGACCGCCGGCGCGTTCGGGGCAATCGAGCGGTGGTGTCGCAGGCTTCTTACCCTCCCCCTTGTGGCAGGGGAATCGCACATGAGTACAAAGGGACTCTTGTGTGGTGTGCGGAAATCGATTCTGAAAGGACCTCTGGATGATCGGAGG
>NZ_JAMYSC010000113.1:0-8610 GCF_040321755.1 Mesorhizobium sp. M0276
CGTCATCTTCGGTGAGCGCTTCATCAAAGCCATGGCGGCGTGATGTTCAACCGCCCGCCCGCACACGAAATTCCTGACAGTCCCGGTCATCGGCATGGCGGCACTCGCCATCGGCAAGAAGACGGCGGATCTGACCGAAGCCGACCTGCCCGCCCTCAAGGACGAACTTCTCAAGATGAAGGCCAATGCCAAGCTTGTCGGCGAAGTGACCGCCAGCCAGACGGCGCTGGCGACCGGCGAGGTCGACATACTTGTTGGTGGCGGCGAATGGGTGACGGCGGGGCTGGCCAAGGAAAACCCGGCGCTGGACTTCTCCATTCCCAAGGAAGGTGCGGTTCTGTGGTCGCAGTCGCTGGCCATGTTCAAGGACTCCAAAAACAAGGACATGGCGCTGAAATTCATCCAGTACATCATGAGCCCGGAAGGCCAGGCGCGGCTTGCCACCTCGTCCTGCTACTGGGGCATGCCGGCGAACACCAAGGCGACGCTGACCGACGAGCAGAAAAAGATCCTGCGTTTCGACGAGCAGCCGGGCTTCCTGGCGCGGGCCCAGGCCTACCCGGCGCCCAACGCCGATCTCGACAAGAAGATGCAAGACATGTGGACCGAAATGCTGCAGGCAAAATGAGCAGATATCGCTCATGAGCCCTTCGGCAAACAATCCCCTGCCCCGGGCGGGCCGTGCCTTGCCCCGGGCGAGCTCTGCTCTGCCCTGGGCGCTGGTCACGCCAGCGCTCGGCTGGACGCTGCTGTTCTTCGTGCTGCCCTTCATCGCGATGGGGTTTTCCAGCCTGACGGCGCATGAAGGCGGTGGCTTCACGCTGTCCAACTACAGCCAGTTCTTCACCAACCCTTCCTATTGGCAGGCGATGGTGAACTCGCTGCAGGTCACCGCCATCGTCACCCTTCTCTCCGTGCTGCTCGCCTACCCGTTTGCCTGGATCCTGGCCGAACAGGTGCCGGAACGCTGGCAACGGCTGGCGCTGATGCTGGCGGTGCTGCCGTTCTGGACCTCCTATGTCGTGCGCTCCTACTCCTGGCTGCTGGTGCTGGCGCAGAATGGCGTTATCAACCGGGCGCTGACCGGCTCGGGCCTGTTCAGCGAGCCGCTGCAACTCGCCAACACGCGGTTCGCCACCGTCACCGGCTTCGTGCATTTCTTCATCATGCTTTTGACGCTGACGATCTTCGCCAACCTCAAGCAGCTCAGCCCGAGCTACCGCAAGGCCGCCGCCGATCTCGGCGCCGGGCCGGTGCGCACCTTCCTGCATGTCGTCCTGCCGCTGACCTTGCCCGGCATCATGGTCGGCGCCTTCCTCACCTTCGTGCTGTGCATCGGCGACTACATCACGCCGCAGATCCTGGGCGGCAACAACGAACTCCTGATGCCGCAGCTGGTGATGATGCAGATCGGCCGGCGCGGCGACTTTCAGCTGGCCTCGGCGCTGTCGATCATCCTGATGGCGGTGGTCACCATCGCCTATCTCGGCTGCGCCCGCTGGCTGAAGATCGAGCGAGCCTGAGATGGCCAGGATTGTCCGCATCGCCTCGTGGCTCTACGCCGTCCTGATCTACGGCTTCATCTTCCTGCCGGTGATCGTGCTCGTGCTGTTTTCGTTGCAGGCGACGTCGTTTCCGATCCCGCCCTTCACCGGCCCGTCGCTGCGCTGGTACGATGCGGTTCTCTCGGACCCGCGGCTGACCTCGGCGCTGATCAATTCGCTGCTGGTGGCGTCCATCTCGTCGCTCGCCGCCGTCACGCTCGGCTTCCTCTCGGCCTGGGGCTTTGCCCGTTTCCTCCTGCCCGGATCTGGCCTGCTGCGCGGGCTGATTACATTGCCGCTGACGGTCAGCTATCTCATCATCGGCATGGGACTGCTGGTGCTGTTCAACTGGGCCGGGGTGCCGAAATCGCTGCTCGCCGCCGGCGTCGGCCATGTCGTGATCAACCTGCCGCTGTGCTTTGCCATCATCTACAGCCAGATGGGCGACCACCAGATCAACATCGAACGCGCCGCGCGCGATCTCGGCGCGCCGGAATGGAAAGTGCTGCTGTTGATCACCGTGCCGGTCATGGCGCCGGCCATCTTCGCCGGCTTCTTCCTGTCGATGACCTTCTCGTGGGACGAGTTCGTCATCTCCTTCCTTTTGACCCGTTTCGACACGACCTTGCCGGTGGAAATCTGGAACCTGCTGCGCTCCGGCCTCAACCCGAAAACCAATGCCGTCGGCTCGCTGGTCTTCGCCGTCTCGATCGTGCTGGTCGTGCTGTTCGAACTGACATTGCTGCGCAGGAGAAGAGCATGACCGCACCCCTGGTCGATATAAGCTCCGTATCGCATCGGTTTGGCCAGCAAACCGTGCTGAAGAATGTCTCGCTCAAGATCGAGCCGGGCAGCTACACCATCCTGCTCGGACCCTCGGGCTCCGGCAAAACGACGCTGCTGTCCATTCTGGGCGGCTTCCTCACGCCCAGCGAAGGCAAAGTGTTCATCCGCGGCGAGGACTGCACCTCGGTGCCGCCGGCCAAACGCCCGACGACGACGGTGTTCCAGGACTATGCGCTCTTCCCGCATATGAGCGTCGGCGGCAATGTCGGTTTTGGCCTGCGCATGCAGGGCGTCGACGGCGCGACACGGGCGGCAAGGGCACGCGAGGCGCTGGCGCTGGTTGGGCTGGCCTCCGCTTTCGACAAGAAGCCGCATCAGCTCTCCGGCGGCCAGCGGCAGCGCGTGGCGCTGGCGCGTGCGCTGGTGATCGAACCGGCGGTGCTTTTGCTCGACGAGCCGCTCGGCGCGCTCGACCTCAAATTGCGCCGGCAAATGCAGGACGAGTTGAAGGCGATCCAGAAGCGCGTCGGCACTGCCTTCATCCATGTCACCCACGACCAGGAAGAAGCGATGGCGCTGGCCGACCATTGCGTGGTGATGAATGACGGGCGCATCGAGGACGAGGGGCCGCCCGAGCGCGTCTATGCGCGGCCGGCGACTCGCTTCTCCGCGACCTTCATGGGCGAAAGCACGATCCTCGCCGGCACGGTCACGGAGGCCAGAGACCGGACAAGCACCGTCGCGACGCCGGTCGGGCCGATTTCACTGCCCTGCACGTTGCCGGTTGGCTCGGCCGTCGGGCTTGCCATACGGCCGGAGCATCTCGTCTTCGGCGTGGCCAGCGGCGGTGTCAGGCTGGGTACGGCCGAGGTGAGCGACATCGTCTTCCAGGGCAGTTTCAAGCGCGTGCTCGCCGTTTCCGTCGAAGATCCCTCGCTACACTTCATCGCCAGGCTGCCGGCTTCGTCGACCGTCCAGCCCGGCGACACGGTCGCGATTTCGTGCGATATCGGCGCAATCATCCCTTTGACGGATTGACCATGGGCACGCTTCCGCTCATCGACGCTCCAGACTGGTACGAGACCATCCGCATGGCCGACGGTGTCACGCTGATCCACGAGCCGTGGATCAAGCCATTCTTCCGCTGCAACATGTGGCATGTGCGCGGCCGCGACCGCGATCTCCTGTTCGATACCGGGCTTGGCCATTTCAGCCTGAGGCGTCACGTGCGGCTGGTGAACGAGCGACAACTGACCTGCGTCGCCAGCCACACCCATTTCGACCATATCGGCTGCCACCATGAATTTCCCGACCGCTGCGTGCACGCGGCCGAGGCTCAAATCCTCGCCGATCCGCGCAACGAATGGACCGCCGCCAGCACCTACGCGACGGACGAGATGTTCGAGGGCATGCCGCAAGGCTGGGACACGGCACGCTACGGCATTCTACCCGCACCCGCCGGTCGTCTGCTCGCGCATGGCGATGTCGTCGATCTCGGCGACCGCGCCTTCGAGGTGATCCATACGCCCGGCCACTCGCCCGGCGGCATCGCGCTCTACGAAAACAGGACGGGCATCCTGTTATCCGGCGACATCATCTATGACGGCCCGCTGATCGACGATGTCTACCACTCTGTGGTCGATGACTATGTCGCCACGTTGCTGCGCCTGCGCGACCTCGACGTCTCGGTCGTGCATGGCGGCCATTTCCCGAGCTTCGGAAAAGTGCGCTATCGCCAGCTTGTCGACGAGTACTTGGCGCAGAAGCGGCAAGCCGGCTGCCATCTGCGGCAGCGTTCATAGCTGAGGATCCGTTGGCGCAACAGCTGGAATGTCCGCTCAATATCCGGCACCCGGTCTTCGCTTCCAGCCAGGAAGCACATGCCCGGCCAGGTCAGGTCCGAGTTACAGCGCCCTTTGCGGGCATGGTGCCCCGGCGGCATCACCACAGCGCGACGCCGTGGGTTGAGGCCGGAAGCTCGTCTCTTCGGACTGGCGCACCAGTTCGGCAAAGAGCAGCGCGAAGCTTCCCAGCATCAGAAAGACGATGATCAGGCGTGTTACCGGCAATATGACGGCCTCGACTGGCTAGCCCCACGCCACCCATCCGATGCCCGGCTAACATGACGGGTCCGGCTTTACGAGAGCTTAAGCCCGGTCTTAACCATCACATTCGCGCAGCCTCTGACATGACGCGCGAACGGCACGTCCGCAACCCGCCGTTCTGCCGTCGCCTTGCCATCCGGGATAGCCTTGCCATCCGGGATAGCCACGGCATCCGGGATAATGCCTCTCTTTGCAGACCTGGCCCGCCCATGCTACCCCGGCGCTGGCGCGGCCCAGCAAAAGCCGGCTGCCAACCGGTCGTCGTTGGGGAACCATGAGCAAAACCGCCAGCCGCATCGCCTTCGTCTCGTCCGACACCGCCGACGCCAAGACGGCGCTGGAAAGCCTTTCGGCGCGCTATGGCCAATCCTCCGTCGAGGATGCCGAGATCGTCGTCGCGCTTGGCGGTGACGGCTTCCTGCTGCAGACGCTGCGCGAGACGATGGGGACCGGCAAGAAGGTCTACGGCATGAACCGTGGCACCATCGGTTTCCTGATGAACGAGTACCGGTCCGGTGGGCTCACCGAGCGGATTGCGGCCGCGGTCGCCGAAACGATCCGTCCGCTGGAGATGCTGGCCGAGACCTCGGCAGGCGAAACGCTTTCGGCGCTGGCGATCAACGAAGTCGCGCTGTGGCGGCAATCCTATCAGACGGCCAAGATCCGCATCACCGTCGACGAGCAAATACGGCTTGAGGAACTGAGCTGCGACGGTGTGATGATCGCGACGCCGGCCGGATCCACCGCCTATAATCTTTCCGCGCACGGGCCCATCCTGCCGCTCGACGCGCCCCTGCTGGCGCTGACCCCGGTCAGCCCGTTTCGCCCGCGCCGCTGGCGCGGCGCGCTGCTCTCCAACAAGGCGACCGTGCGCTTCGACATTCTCGAGCCGGAAAAGCGGCCTGTGAACGCCGCCGCCGACCATACGGAAGTCAAGGCGGTGACCTCGGTCACGGTCAGGGAATCGCCCACTGCGACGGCGACGTTGCTGTTTGATCCCAATCATTCCTGGAACGAACGCATTCTCGCCGAACAGTTCCGCTATTGAGCCGGCGCCGCGACCGACACCTCGATTAAGCATCCCGATTAAGGTTACAACTTCACAATCGCGCCAATCACGGCCGTTTCTGTTGACAAATCGAGGGCTTGCTCCTAATTGCAATACCAATCTTGCAGGCGCGTGGCGCTTGCCGCGATAGACGCCGTTAGACGCCGTTGCGCTTCCCCGAACCAGCCAAAGACAGCAACAATTGTCCTCAGACACCACGACCGCTCCAGAAGCGTTGACCTTTTCAGACCTAGGCCTGTCGCCGAAGGTTCTTTCCGCAGTCACCGACGCCGGCTACACGCAGCCGACGCCGATACAGTCTGGTGCCATTCCGCACGCGCTTCTCGGCAAGGACGTGCTGGGCATTGCCCAGACCGGCACCGGCAAGACCGCATCCTTCGTGCTGCCGATGCTCACAAGACTGGAAAAGGGCCGCGCCCGTGCCCGCATGCCGCGCACGCTCATTCTCGAGCCGACACGTGAGCTTGCCGCGCAGGTCGAGGAAAACTTCGTCAAATACGGCAAGAACCACAAGCTCAACATCGCGCTCTTGATTGGCGGCGTGTCGTTCGACGAACAGGACAAGAAGCTGGAGCGCGGCGCCGACGTGCTGATCGCGACGCCCGGCCGCCTGCTCGATCACCGTGAGCGTGGCAAGCTGTTGCTCAATGGCGTCGAGATCCTCGTTATCGACGAAGCTGACCGCATGCTCGACATGGGCTTCATCCCCGACATCGAGCGCATTTGCGAGATGATCCCGTTCACCAGGCAGACGCTGTTCTTCTCGGCGACGATGCCGCCGGAGATCACCAAGCTCACCGAAAAATTCCTGCATGCGCCGGTGCGCGTCGAGGTCTCGAAGGCCGCGTCCGCAGCGACCAACATTATCCAGCGCCTGGTCAAGTCCGGCTCCAAGCCATGGGACAAGCGCGAGACCTTGCGCAATTTGATCAAGGCAGAGGATGCGGAACTGAAGAACGCCATCATCTTCTGCAACCGCAAGGTGGAAGTGTCGGAACTTTTCCGCTCGCTGCTGAAGTATGATTTCGACGCCGGCGCGCTGCATGGCGACATGGACCAGCGCGCGCGCATGCAGATGCTGGCCAATTTCCGCGATGGCAAGCTGCGCTACCTGGTCGCCTCCGACGTCGCCGCGCGCGGTCTCGACATCCCCGATGTCAGCCACGTCTTCAATTACGACGTGCCGATCCATGCCGAGGACTACGTTCACCGCATCGGCCGCACCGGACGCGCCGGGCGCTCTGGAAAATCCTTCACCATCGCGACCAAGTCGGACACCAAGTACATCGACGCCATCGAGCGGCTGATCGGCAACAAGATCGAGTGGCATGACGGCGACCTGTCGACAGTGGTCGCCAGCGAAGGCGAGGACGATGCTCCGCGCCGCGGCAAAGGCGCGCCGCGCCGTGCCGGCCGCAAGGACGACGACCGCAAGGAGCGCAAACCACGCGAACGCCACGCCAGGCACAGCGAAGAACCGGCACCGGAAACGGTCCGCGAGGATCAGCCCAATGTGGCCGAGGGCGCGGTCGCGGACATCGGCGAGCGCCGCTCGCGCAAGGACGCGATCCGGTCGGAAAACACCGAGCGCAAATCATCCGATCGCAACGAGCAGCGCGCACCGGAACGCGGCGACACCAGGCCGCAGCGCGACAGCAACCGCCCTGCCCGCCAACGCCACCAGGAAGACAACGACTCCACCGTCGGCTTCGGCGATGACATGCCAGCCTTCATGAAGATCGTCGCCAAGGTCTGATACGCCAGCGTTGCGCGTCCTCTTGGACGCGCAAAAGCAGCCGTCTGCGCTGGAATCGGCAATTTTTGCCGATTTGTATCGCCAGATCGAGGCCTTCGGCACCGAGATCGACAAATCCATCGGAAAGTTGGAGGTCAACCTCGACCCGAGGATCCGCGATGACCCGTACGAGGAAATCCGGACCGAACAGAACTGGTGCGCTCACGCGCAGGATGCCTGATGGCTCCGATCGCTGGTTGCGGATTGCAGTGCTCGCAGACAGGAGCAATCAATTGTCGGGAAGCGGCAGCGGTGTGTCACTCAAGGTCTGCAGGTAAGCGATGAGGTCAGCTCGCTGCTTCTCGTCCTGCAGACCCGGGAAAATCATATCTGTTCCGGGCAAAGCGAATGCCGGATTTGAGATAAAAGAATTGAGGTCCTCAAAGGTCCAAGTGCCGCCGGCTTCCTTTATAGCTGACGAATACGGGACATCGCTTTGTGAGGCCTTCGGCCGCCCTACGACGCCCCACAGATTAACCCGTTTGGGAATCTTAAGGTTCGGCGATGCAAGATGACAAGCCCCGCACGTTCCGTCGAAAATTTCCTTGCCTGATTCAGCGCTTGCCGATGCAAGTCGAGCCGAAATCGGCGCAACGGCCGGTCGCCCGGCGCCATGACTGCGCAAGTAGGCCACGATGTCATCGTGACCCCTGAGCTTAGCCAAATGTATGGGCGGATTTCCATTCGATGTCAGTGCGTTGACCTCTGCCCCGGCGTCCACAAGATGAATGACGCATTGAAGGCAGCCATTTTCGGCAGCCACGTGCAGCGGCGTCTGCGCTTTCGCCACCTGATTTGGATCGGCCCCATTGTCGAGCAACAGCTTCACAATCTCGGCGTGCCCAGCCTTGTTGGCGGCGTAGAGTGGCGTTCTTTGCCAGCTGACGGGCAGGTTGACGTCCGCGCCATGATCGATCAGAAGTTTGGCTAACTCGACATTTCCGCCTTCGCAGGCGATGTAGAGCGCCGTAACGCCGTCAATTTCGTTAACAGCGGCGCCTTTGTCCAAGGCGGAAGCCACCGCCGCGACGTCGCCATTCCTGACAAGATCACCTAAGTTGCTCGCGTGGGCGGGCAGTGTAAAAAGGCAAAGGACGCATGAAGCTCTTGTCACCCACATGCGTCCTCGCTTGATCATTGTAGCCTCCCTGAAGAGAGTTCCATGACGGGTTGATCTAGAACAAGGGCTTGCTGGTGGTGACACGGCTAGCCGAGAATGGCCGCTTTTGCTGAAGGGTTTCGGGTGCCGTCAGGCGTACGAAAGTCTCTGATGCAGGAACCCGCGGGCCGCAGGCGGTGAGCTATGGGGAT
>NZ_JAMYSC010000114.1:0-8300 GCF_040321755.1 Mesorhizobium sp. M0276
TTTCGGCAGCACTCGCTCCGGTCGCGTTGTTCGGCCTCGTCGCCGTGGTCGTCATCATCCGCGTCGTCTACCGGGCCGAATTCGCCCGCACGGTGCAACTGACGCCCGAGGTCGCGCGCGGCCGCATGCATAAGGGGCAGGTGCTGAAGGCGGTGGTGGTCTGCATCGGACTGGCAATTGCCTTCTTCGCCGGCGTGCCCGTCGCCAAGGCAGCGCTCATCGGCGGCGCGATCCTCTTGCTCACCCGCGCCATCAAGCCGGAACGCATCTACCGCGAGATCGACGGTCCGCTGCTGTTCATGTTCGCCGGCCTGTTCATTGTCGTCGCCGGCGCCGAAAAGACGCTTCTTACCTCGGATATGATTGCCTCGGCGAAGAACCTCGGTCTGGACGATGTCTGGCGCCTGTCCGGCTTCACCGCGGTGCTCTCCAACATCATGAGCAATGTCCCGGCCGTGCTGGCGCTGCGGCCCTTCATACCCGGCCTCGAAAACCCCGAGCGCGCCTGGCTGGTCGTCGCCATGGGCTCGACGCTGGCCGGCAATTTCACGCTGCTTGGTTCGGTCGCCAATTTGATTGTCGCCGAACAGGCACGGGCCGCTGGCACGCCGCTGTCGTTCGGCGCCTTCTTCAAGATCGGCTTGCCATTGACGCTGGTCACGCTTCTGGCTGGAACGGCATGGCTTGCACTGCGTTAAGGCACCCCTTTCCCGATGCACAATTAGGCTTTCCATACCGGAATTTCCGCCTCGACGTGGGCGTCGCCTTTCGAGCGCAACAGCCGACGAGGTTGGCCGGCAATCCGAGCCGCCATCGTATGCCCAAAAAGCAAACGGAGGTATATGCCCCGCAAGGCTGGCAGGGCTATCCTAGGGACTAGCTCTCACGCCGTATCCATCCGTCCTTGGCAAGGGGGCCCCTAACGGATCGCCTGGTCATCTTGTCCAGCAGCAGATAGATCACCGGCGTCGTGAAAAGCGTCAACACCTGGCTGACGACAAGGCCGCCGACGATGGCATAGCCTAGCGGCTGGCGCAGTTCCGACCCGGCCCCATGTCCGAGCATCAACGGAACGCCGCCGAGGATCGCCGCCATCGTGGTCATCAGGATTGGCCGAAATCTGAGCAACGCCGCCTGCCGGATGGCGTCTTCCCCCGATAGCCCTTGTTCGGCCTCCGCCTTGATGGCGAAGTCGACCAGCATGATGCCGTTTTTCTTGACGATGCCGATCAGCAGGATGACGCCGATCATCGCCACCAGCCCGAAATCGAAGCCGGCCACCATCAACGTGGCGAGAGCGCCAAGCGCTGCCGAGGGCAATGTCGACAGGATCGTGATCGGGTGGATGAAGCTTTCGTAGAGAACGCCGAGGATGAGGTAGACGACGACCAGCGAGGCGCCGATCAGCAGCGGTACGGTCGAGAGGGACTCCTCGAATGCCTTGGCGCTGCCCGCAAAGCTTCCCTCCAACGAAGCCGGCGGCTTCAGCGCGGCCATGGCGTTTCGCACCGCGGTCGTGGCAGTGCCGAGAGATGCACCAGTCGCAAGATTGAACGACATCGTCACCGCCGGAAACTGGCCTTGATGGTTGATGGAGACAGGCGCCACGCCGCGCGTCGTCCAGTGCGCGACATTGGCCAGCGGCACCAGGGTTCCCGACTGCGATTTGACGGAGAGGCGCTCCAGGGTCTCGACGTCCTGCTGCAGGTTTGGCAGCACCTCGAGAACGACATGGAACGTGTCGGTCTGCGTCGTGTACTGCCCGACCTGCCGCTGGCCAAAGGCGTCGTAGAGCGTTTCGTCGATAGTCTGCGGCAACACGCCGAACAGGGAGGCCGCTGCGCGGTCCACGGTCAGTGTCAGGGTCGGCGCCTGCTGTTGCTGGTCACTGCCGACATCGGCAAGCTCGGGCAAGCCCTTGAAGGCCGCCAGCACCTTTGGCGCCCAGACGTTCAGTTCTTCGATATCGTTGTCCTCAAGCGTGTACTGGTACTGCGTCTTGGCCGGGCGTGCGCCGATGTTGATATCCTGAGCCGCCTGCATGAACAGGCGAATACCCTGCAGTTTGGCGACCTCCGGCCCGAGGCGGGCGATGACCTGCTGCGCCGAGACATCGCGCTGGCTCCTTGGCTTCAGCGTGATGTTGACATGACCCTGGCTGAGCGCGTTACCGCCATTGCCACCGCCTATGTCCATGAAAACGCTGTAGACGGCAGGATCCTTCATCACGACCGCGCTGACCTGTTCCTGCAATCTGGCCATCTCCGCGTAGGACACATCGGGCGCGGCTTGCGACAGGCCGCCGATAAAGCCCGTGTCCTGCTCCGGAAAGAAGCCCTTGGGGATGATGATGAACAGATAGGCGGTTGCGGCCAGCGTCGCGAAGAAGACCGTCAGCGTCGCCCAGCGATGGCGAAGCACGACATCGAGACCTCGTCCATAGGGGCCCCGCAGCGCCTCGAAGGCGCGCTCGCTCCACTTGTAAAGGCGCCCGTGGCGGACGGCCCCGGCTGGCTTGAGCAGCCTTGACGCCATCATCGGCGTCATTGTCAGCGAGACGATTGTCGAGATGCCAATCGCGATGGTGAGCGTCAGGGCGAACTCGCGAAAGAGCCTGCCAACGATGCCGCCCATCGCCAGAACCGGAATAAGCACGGCGACGAGCGATAGGCTGATCGACACGATGGTGAAGCCGACTTCTTTCGACCCCTTGAGCGCTGCCTGGATTGGGCTCTCGCCCGCCTCGATGTGCCGGCTGATGTTTTCCAGCATGACGATGGCGTCGTCGACGACAAAACCGACAGCGACGACTAGCGCCATCAGCGACAGATTGTCGAGGCTGAAGCCGAACAGCCACATCGGCGCCAGCGCACCCAGCAGCGCCAGCGGCAGCGTCGCAGCCGGGATAAGCGTCGCCCGCACATTGCGCAGAAAGATGAATATCACCATGACCACCAGCAGGATGGTGATCAACAGCGTGAACTGGACATCAGACACCGCGGCCCGGATCGTGGTCGTGCGGTCCGTCACCAGCGCCAGCTTGATCGAGGGCGGCAATCCTGCCTGGAGTTCAGGCAGTCCAGCCTTGATGCGTTCCACCACCTGGATGACATTGGCGCCGGGCTGGCGGAAGACATCGACGGCGATGCCGCGTTTGCCGTTCGTCCAATGCGCCATCTTGGCATCTTCGGGACCATCGACGGCCTGGCCAATGTCGCGGATCCTGACCGGGCCGCCGTTGCGATAGGCAACGACAGCGTCGCTCCAACCGGCTGCATCGGTGATCTGGTCGTTGTTGTAGATCGGGAAGGTTCGCTTGCCTTCATCGAGATTGCCCTTCGGACCGCTGACGCTCAGGCCCTCAATGGCGGTGCGCACATCCTCGAGCGTTACGCCCGCTGCCCCCAAGCGTCCCGGATCGACGGAAATACGGATCGCCGGCTTCTGCCGGCCACCGATATTGACCTGGGCGACGCCGCTGATCTGGCTGATGCGCTGGGCGACCCGGGTTTCGATGAACTCATCGACGTCTATCAAGGACAAGGTATCGGAGGTGGCAGACAGTTGGAGAACGGGCGCGTCGGCCGGATTGACCTTATGGAACGAAGGCGGCGAAGGCAGATCCTTTGGCAATTGTCCGCTTGCCGCGCTGATCGCCGTCTGGACATCGCTGGCCGCCGCATCGATATCGCGATCGAGGTCGAACTGAACGGTGATCTGGGTCGTGCCCAGCGAACTCGACGAGGTCATCTCGGTGACGCCGCTGATCTTGGAGAGCTGCGTCTCCAAAGGCTGCGCCACCGACGAGGCCATAGTCTCCGGAGCGCCTCCTGGGAGATT
The DNA here is from genome assembly GCF_040321755.1 of Mesorhizobium sp. M0276. Taxonomy (NCBI): domain Bacteria; kingdom Pseudomonadati; phylum Pseudomonadota; class Alphaproteobacteria; order Hyphomicrobiales; family Phyllobacteriaceae; genus Mesorhizobium; species Mesorhizobium sp. M0276. The sequence continues at coordinate 3,841 of NZ_JAMYSC010000114.1, forward strand.
TGCCGAGACCTGGATCGTTGGGAACGCAATCTCTGGCAGCGCCGAGACCGGAAGCCTCGGATAAGCGAAGAGGCCGATCAGCAGGATCCCGGCCATGCCGAGCGTCGTGGCGACCGGATGGCGAACGAAGCGGTCGGAGGGCCCCGCGCTCATGGCGCGGCTGTCGTCGCAACAGGGGTGCCACCACCGATGGCGTTGGCGGGTTGCTGTACGCCACCCGGATTGGCCAGATCCGGATTTGCGGAAACGGCCACCGCCGTCCCATCGCCAACCTGATCGCGTCCGTCAGAGACAATCTTGTCGCCCGCCGCAATACCCCTGGTCACAAGCGCCATGCCGTCGGTCTCGACGCCGGATTCGACCAGACGCCGGCTGGTCTTGCCATCAGCGCCCACAACATAGGCATAAAGTCCGCCGACGCCGCGCGAAAGCACTTCGTCGGGAACGACAACACCATGCAGCTCCGCCGTGGTCAGCCGGGTTGCGACGGGCAGACCGGGCCAGAGTTTTCCGTCCTGATTGTCGAAAGTGGCGCGCAATTTTATCGAGCCGTTGGCGGAATCGACATTGTTGTCCATCAACGTCAGCTTGCCGCGGGCGAGAACCGTTCGCGTGTCCGTAGATAGCGCCTCCACCGTAGCGACGTTGTCCTTCATCGCTTGCCGGATTTCGCCGAAGCGGTCCCCGGGCGCGACGAACACGACGCCGATCGGGTCGAATTGGGTAATCGTTACGATGCCTGTCGAGGAAGCAGTGCTGACGATGCTGCCGATATCGACGGACCGGAAGCCGGTCCGTCCCGTGATGGGTGCCCTGATCGTGGCATAGCCGAGTTGCGTAAGGGCGCTGCTCGCCGCCGCTTCGTCGGATTTAACAGCGGCGTTCAATTGCTCGACCGCCGCCGCCTTCTGATCCAGCGTCTCGGCGGCGACAATATCTTTCTTGGCAAGCGCCGAATAGCGGGCAAGGTCGTTGCGCGCATTGTCGAGTTGCGACATGTCCTGCGTCTCCTTGGCCTCCGCCACCGCCAGCGCCACCTGCAACTGTCGGGGGTCGATCTGCACGAGCATGTCGCCCTGGTGGACGACATCGCCTTCGGTAAAAGGCATGCTCAGGATTTCTCCGTCGATCTGCGTTCGAACTGTCACGGTTTGCAGCGGCGCGACCGTACCGATACCTGCGATGACCTTTTCGACAGTGCCCACGGTCGCCGAAACGACGCTGACGTGAATGGCTGTTGGCCCGCTCGAAGCCTGACCGGCGGTCGTCGACGAAGCCCTTGGCTGAACGATGTCCTGGGCGGTCGACCCATGCATGGCGGCCCCTGCGGCTGCCAACAGGCAGGCAAAGCCGGCCCAAGCCACGAGCTTAGTCCGTATCCCCCACTTTATCATTGGATGCCCCTCTCGCGCGCAAGCACGTTCCGGAAACTGGGCTGGATGAGCACCGTGACCTCCATTCATTTCGGGCAGACGGCCGCTGGCTTACCGGCCGTGATGCCAGGCTCAGCCGGGTACGCCCGGCGCGACGATATCGACGTCACGGCCATGCAGGCGATCGAGCAGGCCGCGCGGACCTGGCCGTGGTGGCTTCAGGCTTTCGGCACGGCCGTCGGCATGGACGATGATGTCGCCGTGGATGAAGCCATCGTCGAAATGGCCCTGTACGGTCAGCGCCTCGCCGGCGGTGACGAGCTTGCCACCCTCGCCGCGCCGACCGGTCTCGACCAGCGCACGGCCGCTGCCGTCGTCGATGACGAACTTGTCGCCGAAGATTTCGACGACCTTGCCCTTGACGGCAACGACGCTGTAGGGCGCGAGCGACGAAATGGGTATGGGCTGGATGAGCATGGTGGTGTCGCGGGGCGCGTCCACCGCCATGGCGCCGGCGCCGGCAATAACACCCAGCGCAACCAGGCCGACGGCGAAGATGCCGGTCAGATAGGGTCGACGAGCGCGACGGCTATCGGCTGGCTTGCCGGGCTCGGCCGGATTTGAGCTGCTAGGTGTTTCGGTCATGACATTCGTCTTTCCTTGGCTGTGTTTGGATGGGAGAGTTTTACCGCAGGTTCCGCGAATCCAGCCTGAACCAGGTCGTTCAGCTTCAGTTAAGCCGACGGGCGTAGGACCCGATTCTGAGGCAGGCGTAAGGAAGCCGATTCAATGAAGGTGCTGCTCGTCGAGGACGACGTGTCGATCGCCGGCCAGTTGGCAGAAGCGCTGCGCGGCGAAAACTTCGTCGTCGACATCGCCCGCAATGGCGAGGACGGCCAGCATCTCGGCGACACCGGCGCCTATGATGTCGCCGTTCTCGATCTCGGCCTGCCGAAGATCGAGGGCAAGGCCGTGCTCAAGGCATGGCGGGCAGCGGGGCGCAACCTGCCAGTGCTTATCCTGACGGCGCGCGATGGATGGTCGGAAAAGGTCGAGGGTTTCAAGGCCGGCGCCGACGACTATCTGACAAAACCGTTCCGGACTGAGGAACTGATCATGCGGCTGCGCGCGCTGGTGCGGCGCGCTTCCGGTCATGCCCAGACAAAAGTTACCTGCGGCCCGCTCGCCTTCAACGCGCAACTCGGCACTTTCGAGTTCGATGGCCTGCCGCTGAAGCTGACAGCGCTGGAATGGCGCGTGCTGTCCAGCCTGATGCTGCGCAAGGAAGTGGTGGTGACGCGCGCCGACCTTCTGGAGCGCGTCTATGAAGGAGATTCCGATATCGATTCCAATTCGCTCGAGGTGATCGTTGCCAGGCTGCGCCGCAAGATCGGCCACCGACACATCGAAACCGTACGTGGCCTCGGCTATCGGCTGACGGCGGGCGAAACATGAGGTTCATCCCGCGTTCGCTCGCCGGCAGGCTGCGGCTTGCAGCGGCTGCCGCTATCATCGTCGCACTGCTTCTGGCCGGCATCGCCATTGCGCTGATCCTGCAGCGCTTCGTCATCGGCCAGATCGACCAGCGGCTCGACGGCCAGGTCTTCGCCATAGCGGCGGCACTGCAGCACGACGGCGATGGGAAGATGACCGTGACGCCAATGCTCAACGGGCCGCCCTTCGATCGCCCGGGATCTGGCTGGGCATGGCAGGTCACAGGATCGGACGGCGAACTGGTGTCGGCCTCGCTGGCCGGCCTGGGCGCCCTGCCGCTGCCGCCGGTTCATGGTAGCCGCTTCCACAATTTCCCAGGATTGTCGAAATTGCTCGGGTCGCTCGATACGTTCGGCCGGCCCGCGCCCGCGGACGGGCCGGGACCGGACGGCCAGGCCCTGCACTGGCGCATCCTTGCCGCGCCTTTCGACAACCAAACTGTAACCGTGGCTGCGGCGGCGCCTTACCGCGCTATCTATGGGCCGCTGCGCGAAGCCCTGGTGCCGCTGGCGCTGGCGTTGATGGCGCTGGGCCTGTTGTTGTTCGGTGCCATGCTGGCGCAGGTGCGTCTCGGCCTGCGACCGCTGGCCGCTCTGCGCGATGGCCTTGCCGATATCCGCGCCGGCAGACGCACGTCGATTTCCACCGACCAGCCGAGCGAAATCCTGCCGCTGGTCGAGGAAGTCAACAGCCTGCTCGCCGACAATGCCGAAGGCCTGGCGCGCGCCAGGCGCCATGTCGCCAACCTTGCGCATGGATTGAAGACGCCGCTGGCAGCGCTTGGTCTCGCACTCGAGCGCCAGTCGACCAAACCCGCCGACGGCATGATGCGCTCCCAACTCGACCTGATGGACCGGCTGATCCGCCACCACCTTTCACGCGCACGCACGGCAGTTCTGTCCGGCCCGGCACGCGCCAGCACCAATGTTGCGGAAAGGTTGGCCGATCTCACCGGCATGATAGCCAACGTGCACCGAGAGCGCGGGCTCAGCTTTCATGTCGATGCTGCGACCGATGTTGCGGTTGCCGCCGAAACGCAGGATTTCGACGAAATCCTCGGCAACCTGCTCGACAATGCCTGCAAATGGGCGCGCTCAAGGGTCACCGTCACGGCAAGGGCCGATGCCGGCCACGTCACGCTCGACATCGATGACGATGGCACTGGTCTCGACACGGCGGCGATGCCGGAGGTGATGCGGCCGGGGCGGCGCATCGACGAGGCGACATCAGGCTATGGCTTCGGCCTGCCGATCGCCGCTGAACTCGTGGAGCTTTATGGCGGCAGTCTTGAATTGTCGCGGGCAAATAGCGGCGGGCTGCGGGCGCGGGTGATTTTGCCGCAGGCACTCTGATTATTGAGAGCCAGCTTTCGGCGCTTTTTGCCGGCGCCGCGCCAAGGTGTGAAATACCCGAACGGGGGAACCCGATCTGGGGAAAAGGAATTCGAACAGGGACTTTTACGAATGACATCGATGAGCGCCGCGGCACTGCTGATCCTGGTTCTCACCTACGCCGGTGTTGCCATTGGCCGTATCCCCGGCCTGCGTCTCGACCGTGCGGGGATCGCGTTGCTCGGCGGGGCCGCGATGATCG
>NZ_JAMYSC010000115.1:0-7722 GCF_040321755.1 Mesorhizobium sp. M0276
TTATTTTTTGTCTGCGCGCTGGTTGGTGTCGTTTTGTTTTTTTATTCTTCTTTGGGGGCCCCCCGTCTGGCGTCCAAACAGCCCGCCATGTTGGTGGACGTGCGGCAGTTTTTCCTGCACGCCCGCGAAAATTGCGTCGGCATCTAGAGCGGCTTCTAGGCCGATTGCGGAACCGAACCTTTTATAGCCTCGCCGATCTCATTCCCCGGCGAGGAGCGAATTGCTGTGCACGTGCGTGCCAGCAGCAACGCCGCCACATACGATCGCCGTGCATATGCCGCCAAACCATCAGCGTTATCGCGAATGGACGCCGGCGATACGCAGCGAAGCCAACCGGATCGGCCCCATGCTGCGCGTTCTGGTTGATCGGATCATTGAGAAGCGTACGCATCTTGAACAGGGATACCGTGCATGTAACGGCATCATCGCCTGGAAAGACGTTTTGGCGCCGATCGCCTTAAAGCGCTGCGCAGCGCGCCCGCGACGTCCCGGCCAAAGGATCTGCAACCGATCACGCCGTGTTTGCCAGCGTCGCCAGGATCCACAACCGGATCAACGAGACGCTCTTCGAAAGACCGCAGGATTATGCGCCCCGATTCGCCACCAAGCCCAGCGGCGGCATCGACCCGCGGCGGTGGTGCCAGGGGTTCTACGCAGCCATCAATCTCAAGATCAAAAAATGGAAATCGCTACTCGACCTCAACAACCCCAACCACGGCCTGCTGCTGCCGATCCTGATCTACGTCGACAAAAGGGCGGGCCCGTCCTCGGCAAGCCCGGGCCGGGGCCCGAGACCGCGCACGCACGAGGCGTACAACGACATCGCCCTCGTCATCCCCGCCCTGCGCGAACTCCACTAGGTCACCCGTTATGACGATCCGAAGTGACCGGCGCTGGCGCTGACCAACGAGCGACTTAACCATCAAGACGATTTCGAAAGGTGCCCTGGCGCATCGCTTACCCTCCGGATAACGTAAGGGGTCCAAGAGTTTTCAGGCGAACTACTTGCCGGCGCCAAGGTTCTGGAGGATGGTTTGGACGTGCACAGCGCCACACCAATCGATCCGCGAGGACCGCATCTGGTTTGCTGAGGCCGTATCAGCTTCGCTTCAGCGTCGGCTTGTACGAGGGCGCGAGACACGCCAGGCTGGCAGAGAACGGTCCGGTGAAGAGCTTCATCGTTCGGGTGAGTGGGTCAATGCTTCTGTTCGTGGTCCCCGGAACCGCATGAATTTTAGCATGCAAGCGGGTGCGGTCACGCGACCACCCGAAATGTGCATGAGCGACGCCACGGTTCGTCGTTCAATGTCCCCTTTCCCACTTGGAAGGACCAGTTCGACAGGTATCGCACGGCGGCGCCACGAGCACGTCACGCGCCATCAGAACTGCAATGCAGCGATTGTCCCCCGGCAATGCGCCTCGCCGAACGGCTCGATGCGTTTATCCTATCTCGCCTCAAGCACCGCATTGAGGAACTGTCGCGTACGCTCGTTCTGAGGGTCGCCAAAGAACTGATCTGGCGGACCCTGTTCGACAATCTTGCCTCCGTAGAAGAAGCAGACGCGATCAGAGAACTCCTTGGCGAAGCCCATCTGGTGGGTGACCATCAGCATGGTGAGGTCATGCTCAGTGCCGAGCTTGCGGATCACGTTGAGCACTTCCCCGACCAACTCCGGGTCAAGGGCCGAGGTCACCTCATCGAACAGCATAACCTTCGGCCGCATGGCGAGCGCGCGGGCAATGGCCACGCGCTGCTTTTGGCCGCCGGAAAGCTGGATAGGGAAATGGTTCTTCTTGTCGCTGAGCCCCACCATGTCGAGCAGATCTGCTGCTCGGGCCTCAGCCTCGTGCCTGGAGATCCCAAGCACCGAGACCGGCGCCTCCATGCAGTTCTGAAGCGCAGTCATGTGCGGGAACAGGTTAAAATGCTGGAACACCATCCCGATCTGAGCGCGCACGCGCCGCAGATGACGCTCGCTCGCCGGCACCATCTGGCCATTCTTCTGCATGTGCGTGAGCGGCTCCCCGTCCACCCAGATCACTCCCTTGTTGATACGCTCCAGCGTCATCAGCATGCGCAGCACGGTGGTCTTCCCCGAGCCGGAGGGCCCGATGATCGATACTTTCTCGTTGCGCGCGATGTCGAGATTAAGCCCGTCCAGTACGGTCAACGCCCCGTAGCACTTTGTGACGTTCTCGAAGCGGACCATGGGTTCGTTCATGACTTTCTCTTTGCGAGTAATATCGAGATCGAGCTCGTCTGATCCGGTCAGTGCGTCGTACCGCTTCGTGCCCTCAAAGCGAAGCACAGTTTCATTCATCGCGGAAGACCTCCTACTGCAGATGGTAACGGCGGTGAAGCCACACGCTCACCGACTGCACGATGGCGGAAGCGACCAGGCTGAACACGAGATAGAAAAAGCCGGCCATAGTGATTACTTCGGTAAAGCGGTAATTGGAGGCGCCTAAGTTCCTGGCCTGTTGAAGCATTTCCAGGATGGAGATCGCCGCCAGGATCGGAGTGTCTTTGAACATGCTAACCAGGTAGTTGCCGAGGCTTGGCACGATTGGCGGGATGGCTTGCGGCAGGATGATGGCGCGCCAAGTCCGCCTTCGCGGCAGATTGAGCGCTGTGCAGGCCTCCCACTGGCCGCCGTCCACATCCTCGATACCCCCGCGGTAGACTTCAGAGATATAAGCTGCGTAGTGGATGCCGAGCATACCGACGCCCACTGTCCAGGCAGGAATGACGATGCCGACCTGGGGACCGACGAAATAGATGAAGAATACCTGTAGCAGGAGTGGCGTCGAGCGGATGAACTCCACGATTTCCGTCATGGCCATGGACACATAGCGGTTGGACGATTGGCGGATCAGCGCGAAGATCAGGCCCAGTACGAGCGCGATTACGAAGCCGAGCAATGTCGCCTGAATGGTAACGATAGCACCGCGATACAGATACGGAAACGCCTCCCAGACGTAGGACCAATCCCAAATGCTCATGCCGACGCCTGCCGCACGAAGCCGCGCGAGAGGCGGCGCTCCAGCCAGCGCACGAAGGGTCTGATGAGAGCGCGCGCCATGATATAGTAGCCAAATAGTGCCACTGCGAAGAATAGCAGGTAGTCGCCGGTGGCATCGGCCGCCTGCTTGGCGGCTGTGGTGAACTCGGTGATGGTGATGAAGAACACGAGCGAGGTCCCCATGAGCACACCGTTCAGCAGGTTGCCCCAAGCCGGCAGCATGGCGCGAATCGCCTGCGGCAGGATGATGCGACGCATCATCGTCATCCGCTTGAAGTTGAGCGCTGTTGACGCTTCATACTGCCCCCGATCAACGGCCTGAATGGCGGCGCGGACGTATTCGGCGCCATAGCCGGAGCCATTCACGCCGAGACCCAAGATTGCGACAGTCCATGGCGATAGGAAAACACCGAAGAATGGCAGTACAAAGAACCACCAGTAGAATTGGACCAGCAAAGACGTACCGCGGAAGAATTCGATGTATGCGATGCCCAACCAGCGTAGCGGCCAATGGCGGGAGACGCGGATCAGGCCGACGATCAGTCCCAAGGCCGTCGTCACCAGAGATGCCGCGAGAGTTATGATAAGGGTAGTCGCAACGCCTTTTGCCAAAGCCGCCACACTGAAGCCGAGCTCAAACTCGTTCATGCCTCCCCCTTTGGACGCTCTCCGGCCAAGGCCGGGGAGGTGGTCACGTGGATGAACCGCAGTTTCCGGATTGGCATCAACGATTGCAGGCCGCTGCAGTCGTGGTGCCGTCCGGCAGGTTGTCTTTGGTGTAGCCGTATTTGCTAACCGACGACATCATTTCGTCAGATCCCATGTAAGCTTTCAACACAACATTAAACGCGTCGACCGTTGCCTGTTCGTTGAGCGGGAAGGCGATGGCGCCATAGTCGCGCGGGACGGGCGAGGTGTACGGGTCGGCTAGCTCGAGGCCGTCATTCGATGCGGCGAGTTTCGTCGCTTCGAACCAATCCATAACGCCAGCCGCGGCGCGTCCAGACTTCACAGCCTGTGAGATCTCAGCGGTCCCGGCGACCTGCATGATCTTGTCATCGGCGAAGCCTAAATCTTGCGCGATCTTGACTGCGGTGTAACCAGAACCTGTGACAAGGACGAGGCCCTTGTCGCGGACATTCTCGAATGAATGCACCGCCTCCGGGTTGCCCTTCAGCACGATCAGCGCGTCCTTTGCCGTGGAGATCGGTTCACTGAATAAAACGTTGCGGCAGCGCTCCGGCTTGATGTACATTCCACCAGTTATGATGTCGAAGCGACCGGCCTGCATACCGGGAATGAGCGCGCCCCAGTCGGTTACGACTGACTCGACTTTTGTCGTACCCATCTTCTTCAAGATATCCACTACTATCGCATTGACTAAGCCGAGCGGCTCATTGTTGGCACCCGGATAAGCGCCGGGAGGTGCATTGGAATAGCCGAGCCGGATAGTGTCTCCATTCTTGATTCTGTCAAGTAGCGACTGCGCCGGGGCTGAACCGGCCATCAAGCCGATTGTCACCGCCGCGATGCCGAGCGCAGCCATCCCCTTCAGGACAAAACGTTTCAATGGGTTATACCTGTTGTTGTTTTTCGAGTTATCCATGCGTTATTTCCTCCTTCAGTTATTTACTTGCCGCTGTTCCTACCAGAACATGCAGTAGCTTGAAGCTGCCATTCCCCTTTATATGCGAACTTCGGACCATGCCCCGGCCACCCCTGGACGTACTGTGGGCCACCTGTTACCGGACCGCTCTGTGTCGCCTCATTACCTTAACAAATCAAATTAGCCGCTTCGCGCAAATCACCACTTGGCAATGCAGGAAATCGGCGTTTTCTCGACGTATGCGCATATCTTCTGTAATTCGCTGCGGGTGAACGGAACAATTTCATCTTACAGTGATCAAAGGATCGGCCGGACAGTTGAAGCTAAAGGCCATCGAGTGTCAGACACCGCCGGAAGCCCGAAACCGTGCAAAGACGGTTCAGGGCCCGCATTTTGTCCCGGCAGTCTCCATCCGCCGTGTCCGTTGTTGAAATCAGTCAACGCTCCAAATCACACGACGCTGGAACCGGCGATGGGGGGCGGAGGCGAAGTACATCATCTCAGGCGTTTGTCCCGCCCTTTCGAAATCGGTTCTCCGCGACCACAACCTGAGGCATTGGCGCAGGAGCGCGTCAACGGCGGCCTCGCGCTTCCTTCGCCAGGAAACAATGGTCGTGCGGTGAGATCCTTGGATCGAATACGCGACGGATCCGACATCGATCCCGCGTGTTCACGGACCAGCCAGATCGTTTCATCCGTAGCAACGCGTCGCCGCGCTGCGCGCAGGCTCGCCAAGTGCTGGCCAACCGTACCGCGACCTGACTGTTCTCCTGCTCGTTAATTGGCCGCGATACGCCGCTACGGCGATCGGACACTTGCCCTTGTGTCGTCGAGCGACGTAGCGCCCTGGCGCCAGCAGCCCGTATTGCGACAGAGTACCTTCTGAGCAATTTCGCCGCATTCAAGCCGCAAAACGCGATTCACCGGTTCCGGTCCGGTGTGGAAATCCATCGCCCCCCTCCCAAGCCAGAACCCCCATTCCCGCAATCGATACTCAACAAACTTTATGATAATGTACGAATAGGCAATGGACTCGGATGACTAGGCAACCGACTTGAACGTCAACCTGCAAAGGTTGGTGAGATCGTAGATGGGTAACTTCGTTGCACAACGAATAGCCGGCGCGACGATCGAAAACACGGTACATTCGAACAGGATTGCCGCGATATCGGGATGAGCGGCGCGGAGTCGCGCTATGCAGGCCATTACATCGGTTTCGATATCAGCGACACAAGCAGCGATCTCGGCTTTGGCAGCTACATCTGTTTTTGTTTCAGCAACTTCAGTCGGACGGGACGGACACATCATCTCGAATCTATGCAACGTGCTGGATTCGATTCCCCCGCCGATTACCACTCTCTCCCGGTCGGCCGGATCCTTGACCCCGAGCAGATCTTTGTCGCAATGAGCCGAGTCGGCCGTAACGATAGCAAGCTTAGCGGCTGGCGGCAGCTGACGGAGCAGCGTTGGAATGAGCAGTAGGCTAGACATCGCCACGGGCACATTTACCACGGCAGCTACCGCCTCCTGATGTCGGATGAAGAAACCGCAGTCTGCAGTAATTGCATTTGCGCCTCTTTCGACCAGGCGCCTAGCAGCTTCGATGCAGGGCGACTCGAGTGCTCGATCGCCGCGGATCACCGATTCCGCCCAAGCTCCTGACACGGTCTCCCAGATGACCGGGAAGCCGAACGTAGCGGGATTCAACATCGACCCGGAGGGCCACGCTGTGGTGCCGCCGGCGGGCCCTCCTTCGAGCGTCAGAACTCCAAGAGAGGGGAACTTCTTCAAGGCCATTTGCAACCCCAAAATGAGACGTGCAATCCCAGCAACGTCTAAGGAATAGAACTTCTTGTAGGCCGCCCAGCCACCGCTGTTCCTGCCAGAACACGCGCAATAGTAGGAAGCGACCGTGCCCTTATTCTTTGACAGCGGACCGCTTGCAGGAAATCGGCGTTTTCTCGATACGGGCGCATATCTCCTTCAATTTTCTGCTGGGATCGGAACAATCTAATTTTGTACCGTGGTCATTTGGTCCGTCGAAACCCCGTCAATGCGATTCGGCCGGACGGTCGGCGAGCCACCGTTCGCGCGTGCCGCTCTGCCACTTTCGACAATACCGTTGCGGCAGGAGCTCGGAGCGCATCGCTGGCTTCAGGCGGGCGGCATCAGCGTCAGGCGGTCGAGCGGGCTCTGCGTCCAGGCGATCGTGCTTGTTGCCACATGGGCCGTCGTCGAAAGGTTGTTGTGCCCAGCAGCACCTGGATAATCCGGTATCGTACCGCTCTCAAGCATACGAGTCGCAGAACTGTGGCGCAGCGTATACACGCTCATGCCCTTAGAAGAAACGCAACGCACAGACCGCCCTGGTTCAGCGCCGGCCAGGAAATACTCTGTAACACCAGAAAACCTGGAACGCACGCCGCCACCGCGTGCCGATAGGATCGTTGCGTCGCGGGCGACAGGTCGCTCATGCGACGACGCAGCAGGCCCACCGCCGCCGGTGGCTTCATCCATGGGATTGTCTCCTGGTCGGGGTTTGGTCTCAGCAACCAAACGAAACCTTCTCATTAGGAGGCCATTCCCGCTAATGCAGACGCCAATCCCGCATGAACGCTTTCGTTCCATCCACCGGCGATTCAATCAATCACTGAAACGTGCTAGGCGGACAAACAGGTGAGCACGTCCTCCGCTAGACCGCGCCGACCATCAGGCCAAGGCCTGCCGCGGCGGTCGCCGCGCCGGCCAGCCGCACGAGGCCGCGAAAGCGCCGGCCCGGCAACAGACCCAAGCCGATACCTGCGCCGTGGAGGAGTGCTGTGGCTAGGACGAAGCCGGTGACATATTCGAAGCCCCGCGCAGTCTCTGGGATCTCGGTGCCGTGCGCGTGGCCATGGAAGAATGCAAAGAAGCCAATGATGATCGCCCCTGCCGTTACAGGCAGGTCCACCGCAGCGGCGACCAGCAGGCCGAGCGCTACAATCGAGGCGAGGATGACGGGCTCGACGAAGGGAACGGGCACGCCGGTGATGCCCAGCGCACCGCCAGCAAGCATGAGGCCGACGAAGGCCGCCGGCCAAGCCCAGAGCGCGC
>NZ_JAMYSC010000116.1:0-6876 GCF_040321755.1 Mesorhizobium sp. M0276
AGATGCGCAACGCCGGCGAAGCGGAAGGCTCGAAAAGCGCTTGACTTCAACACGCCAATAGAGAAGCAACCCTCGGACGCGCAGTATAGGGCGAGCCACCTCACCGGCAGAGGCGGACATACGGTCTTACGCTTGGTCTGACGGTTCTAAACCTTGATGTCCTTCACGCGTGAGATGTTTTGCGCCGGGGTGATAACCTTGCGCCAATTCTAGATCGGATCGCGTACCAAAGGGCAGGTCATGCAATGTCCGCCTCCGCGTCCGCGACTGAGTTCTCCGTCTTCGATCGTTATCACTTCGACACCGGCCCGTTTCAATTGCTTGTTGGTGAGAACGTTCCGATTGTAGGCAATGACAACGCCCGGCTCAATGGCTATGACGTTGTTTGCGTCGGTCCATTGTTCTCGCACCGCGTCGTCACTATCCCCGCCCGTGGCAACGGCGCGCAAAGCTTTGAATCCCAAAGCCTTAGCCACAACAGTTAAAAAGGGTTCAGTCTCTTCAATGACATCCACTTTGCCGCGGAGCTTGCCAGGGCGGAGCGTGAATGTTCGCATCCTCTCAACTACTGGCGGAAAGACTGTCACGAGGTCTCGATCGCAAAAAGTAAAGATTGTGTCCAAGTGCATGAACCTCCGATCCCTCGGCATCAGCGTGGCGATTACGGATGTAATGTTGCCGTCCTTAAAGAGCTTTTGAGCTAGGGCTTCAACGGCCTGTGGCGTAGTCCGCTCTCCCATCCCGATTAAAACGGCACCGCCACCGATCGGCATCACGTCGCCTCCTTCTAGACTGTAATTTCCTTCTGCTCGACCCGATGACAGATAACTAAAGTTTACATTGCGAAATCGTGGGTGAAACCGGTAAACAGCTTCAACATTGTCGGCTTCCGGCTGCCTTGCGGGCGAATACATCGAATTTATTGAGACATTGCCGTAGATCCACGAGGAGCTATCCCGTGTGAAAAGCTGGTTCGGTAGCGGTAGTAGAACGAAGTCCTCAGATCGTGAAGTTCGACAAGTCAGTCCGCTTGACGCAAAGCCAAGATCTGCCCGAGCGAGGCCCCCAACTAGACAGTTCGCGAGCTCGTTGGCTGTCCTCTCATCAAGCCAAGACCGCAAATCGTCGATGAAGTCTAGCCCCACAATGGAAGGGTGAATCCGTCGATCCAGAAGCCAGCGGCGCGCTTCGGGTATTTCCATAGTTTCCGAAAGCATTTTGCCGAGAGCATGGACGGTGACGCCGTGTCGATGTAGGACGTCTACGAAGGCATCGTGCTCCTCCTGCGCTCGCTCGACCCAGAGTATATCCTCGAAGAGAAGATCCCTGCAGTTCTCCGGTGTGAGACGGCGAAGGCTGAACCCCGGCCGGTGGACCAGCACTTCGCGTAGCTTGCCGACTTCTGAATGAACGCCTAAATTCGTCATGTAATTCCTCCATGATCAGCCAATTACCTGAGGCGCCATATTTACAGGCCTAAGCAGCATGGAGCGGCAACTTAATCCTTTGGCTTCCGGTGTTGGGCAAATCAACGAGATCCGGTCGGTCGTGAACGCTGGCAGAACATATGTTCTGGCATGAGCAGGCTCCGCTATAAGGTGAACTCTTTAACACAAGCAAAAATCGCACCATATCTGGAAATGTCTTTTTTCTGGCCAACACCAGGCCTCTTCCCCACCTCCGCAGAGCGTCGAAGTGTCATGAACCGCACGGGTATGCCGTAAGCGGCCGGTGACGACCGCCTTTCGTGGCGCGGCTCGGATCAGATAGCCTTGGGTCTGGACTGTGAGGATAGTGTCCATGAGCGGGGCTTTAATGGACACTATTGACGCACGAGAGCCCATTTGAAGATCTCTTGCGCCTACCTACAGCTCATATTGTCGCCCGCTTTGATTCAGGAATCCAGAACGGCGCCGCCGGCCCACCGCACCCAATGGTCAAGATTCTCACACTTTCTTCCATGCTTCACTCCTTCATACACTTTTCTCATAGCACAAAGAAGCGTCCTGATCCCACGTTACTTGGTATAAAAAAATGTTTTCTACTGTTGTAAGTCATTCACAAAAATTAACATTACCTTAACGTTTACAGTTTGAATTTCACATCTTCCCGTGCAATACTGAGGAACGAAGGCTGATGCCAATAGGTTGCGGTGTAGACAGTCGAGGCCCCTTGGGGAGCCGATGCCTAACTCAGGCAAGCTAAGCGTCATCTCTCTGAGAAAGCACAATAGAATGTTAGGCAACCAATGTCGCCCGTGGCTCGGTCACCAGATGCTGTACTGGAAGTCAATCTCGCAGCATTACGGTCAAACTTCGAAACAATATCGACCTTTGTCGGGCCTCGGGTTGAGGTAAGTGCTGTAGTTAAGGGCGATGCATATGGACTAGGTGTCGAAATGGTGTCGATGACTCTAGCTGAAGCCGGTTGCCGAGTGTTTTTCGTAGCAAGTATAAATGAGGCAATAACCTTACGATCCATTCTGCGGGGCCCGACGGTCGTTGTATTTGGAGGCGGCCTGCGAAGGGATTTTGATGTCTACTCCCACTTTGAATTGACGCCGGTTGTTAATAATTGCGAGGATCTCCGTTTCACGGCAAGTGTAAAGTCACTCCCTTACTTCTTAAACGTGGACACCGGATTCTCTCGGGCCGGCCTCAACATGGAACAGTTGCGCCAAGAGTGCCTAACGCGCACCTTTCAGAGGTATCCTCCCGAGGTAATATTTAGCCATCTTGCATGCGCCGGATACTCCTCGGACGTGACAAATTCTCTCCAGCGTGATCGCTTCCAATCAATTTACAATTTACTTAGACCTGCTCGCGGGAGTTTGGCCGCTTCCGCAGGCGCCTGGCTCGGCAAGTCTTATCACTTTGACATGGTGCGGGCCGGTTCGGCGTTGTACGGGCTCAACACCACGTGCGTCCGCCCAAGCCCGTTTCAATCCGTGATCAATCTCCGAGCAAAAATTCTGGAAGTGCGCAACGTGCCCGATAAGGAAGCGGTCGGGTATGGCGGGACTTATCGCACAGCTAGAGACAGTCGAATGGCGATCGTAGGGATCGGCTATAAGCATGGTGTCCCATGGGCTTGTGCAAATAAGATTTCTGTCCTTTGCGCTGGTCGCCCCGCCGCTCAAGTTGGCAGCATTATGATGGACTCTATGGCGATAGATGTTACAGATATAGCTGAAGTAAACTGTCAACCAGGATCGTTCGTGGACATCTTACACCGGGACTTCACGGTTGATGACCTCGCAGCAGTCGCGCACGCAAGTCCGCATGAAGTATTGATACACTTGGGTGCTGGATGTTTTAAGGAATATATAACAGAGTCAGCCTAGCTTAACCTTATTGCTGGCGTTGCGAAATTTGACACTTTTGACTTCTATGCGGCTGAGCATTTGGTGCGGTATATAATGCGGAAATGATGGTCAATGAGTGACAGATATCATCGTAGTATTGCTTTCCGAAATATACACTGTAGGCCGATTATTCAACGAGATGCTCGTGGACAGTCAAGGAAAAGGCGTCCTGTTAGTCCTCGTTTCTGATGTGCCATGGAGCACAGGGAGTGTTGTTGTCCTGGTCTATAGACTTCCATCGTCGATAGTATTCTTGCGGATAGGTATTTTCCTTCCTAGGTGCTTTATTCCCAGCATTTGCTGGAGCGGATTGAGAGTGAAGCAGAGACGTGTGATGAGTGGAACGTGCCGATCCGGCGGGCATCCCGGGTTCTGGAGTTTGACACGTCGACCCATCACTACAAGTCCCGCCGCCGCGATCAGCCGGCATCGAGGCTCGGATCAAGGACATCTGCGCCACACGCGCGCGCTACGGCTACCGGCGCGTGCACGTGATGCTCACGCGCGAGGGCTGCCACATCAACATGAAGCGAACCTATCGCATTTACAGGAATTTGGCCTCCAACTGAGGAACAAGACGCCCAAGAGGCGTGTGAAGGGAAGCTGCGGGAAGGCGGGGGGAAGCCGTCGGCCCGAACACGTCTGGCGATGGACTTCGTCCACGATCAGCTCGCGACGGGCAAGGAGATCCGTGTGCTGACGGTCGTCGACACGTCCCGCTATATGCCTGTGCTCGACCGCGCTTCACTATCGGGCGGAGGATGTGGTCAGGGCACTGGAACAGGTCTGTCCGAAGATCGGTATCCGAAGACGATCCGCGTCGACCAAGGCTCCGAGTTCGTCTCCCGCGACCTCGACCTATGGACCTACGCGAAAGGCGTGAGGCTTGACTTCAGCCAGGAAAGCCGACCGACAACGCCTACATCGAAGCCTTCAACGGCCGCTTCAGGGCGGAGTGCCTGAAGGCCCACTGATTCCTGACCCTTGCCGAGGCGCCGAAAAGTTGGAGGATTGGCGCAGATAACTACTCTACAACGAGGAACGCCCACATGGGGCGATCGGACACAAGGCCCCGATCTCGTTGCTCAATCCCGATGGCGCCGCCAGCCCGCCATCGTCAGAAAGCCGGGAAACTCTACCTTCCGGCGGTCCAGAGAATGGTATCGGAGCGACCGAGACGGATACTCTAATCGCAACTGGATGAAAGTTCAGTTGCAGACCGCTTACTCGCGCAGGATCCTGTCCGCCATTCCTGGGAGAAGCTCGACAATCGACAACGGTCGGGTGTGTTGAGTCAGCGACACGATGGTGTTGGGCCGGTTCCTATGCGCTCTTATTAAGCTATGGAACAACATAAAAATCTCCCTGCGTTTCTTCTGCACAGTTGGCACGACTCTTGAGAGACTACCTTATGAGACGGCGGCGGCTGCCAACCGGCATTTCGTGTCGCGATCGATGGGACGAAGGAAGGAAAGCAACATGTCAAGGCAGCACTGTCATCTTAAGAAACGTTCTTTCAAGCGTTGGCCAGCCCTACCCATTAATGGCGACGCCGGCTCGCTGGCCGAGATGTTCAACCGCGCACTTAGCATTGTAAGTCGACGATGCCGCGCGGAGGGGCACTCAGTACGAGCTCGCATTCAAGGAGGAAGACGATATGCATAACGCCACAATGCTTTCGACTGCACGAGAAGTCCTATCTAGGACGCGCCTAATTCTTCTTGCTGGAGGCTCATCAAATGAGCGCGAGAGCTCTCTTTCAAATCGAGATGCACTGTTGCCGTATCTTCAAAAACTGTGCCGTTCAGTTGACGTTGTGGACACGAACGATGTAGACCATCTTATTCGCGCCGTCCGCCAATGCGACTTCGTACTAAATATTGTCTATGGCGCAGGGGGCGAAGACGGTACGATGCAGGGGTTCCTTGACATCCTACGCGTTCCCTACTCCGGGCCATCAATTCTGCCCTCCGCGATCGGAATGAACAAAGAGATCTTTGTCTCATTGCTTCGAGGCTTGGGCTATCCAGTCCCACACGGCTGCTTAGTAACAGCCCTGGGAGATCCCCAGTCCTGGCCGTGCGAACTCCAGCAGTCGCGGGTACTTGTCCTCAAACCAATTGACGAAGGGAACAGTCTCGGGATCAAGATTCTGGATGGCCAGGTTGCAGCCGCAGAGGCAATTACCCGAATCCAATCTACTGACCGCTCCAGATGGCGCCTTGAGGAATTCATCGATGGGCCATTCGGTACCGTCGGCATCTTTCAAGTTGACCAAGAGCTTATCATAGGCGATGCCGTGCTATTCGACCTTCCAGACGGCTGGCGCTTCTACGATAACCGGTTGAAGGTGAAGTCGGTTGATGAGCGTGCCACACCCAGGATACTCCATGGGCTGGCGGCAGAACGTATCCGCGATGATGCCCTCAGGCTTTATAGACAGTTGAACTGCAAAGGGCTTGTGCGCTTCGACTTTATCTATAACGACGGCGCCCCGGTCTATCTTGAGGCTAACACCATCCCAGGACTGTATCCTGGCAGCAATGCGGCACTCTCCTTCCAATCAGGGTTTTCGTTCGAAGATCTCCTCACATTGAGCACTGCTGCGCAAATTCCGGGGCAGCTAAAATGAGACCAGTGGCTAGGGGAGATCCAGCGTACGCCTCAGGCGAGGGCCGCCTTGCGCGAGCATGGCACGGCAGCGAGGCTGCGCTCTTAAGGCGTCCTTACGGGCATACTTAGCAGCACAGCATGAGCCATGTGACGTTATCGACCGGGCCGGAGCGGCGTCGGCGTTGGCGTGAAGAGGATCAGTGCCGGATACTGGCCGCGGCATTCGCGCCCGGGGCCACAGGCGGTGGCGCGTCAGTACGATGTCGCGACCAGCCTGATCGTCAGCGCCAAGATGAACGATATCGACCCGCAGTCCTGGCTCGCTGACGTCCTCACCCGACTGCCCGACTAAGCGAGTATGGGTTGGCCGCAGCGATTGAGGAAGACGGATCGAGAAGGG
Source organism: Mesorhizobium sp. M0276 (assembly GCF_040321755.1). NCBI lineage: Bacteria > Pseudomonadati > Pseudomonadota > Alphaproteobacteria > Hyphomicrobiales > Phyllobacteriaceae > Mesorhizobium > Mesorhizobium sp. M0276. The sequence continues at coordinate 6,378 of NZ_JAMYSC010000116.1, forward strand.
GCTCCGTCGCCGACGAGTGCCCGTAACTCGACGACGGCGGTCCACAATGGGCAGTATCGCTGCTTGCCGCCCTTGCCATGGATTTTGACGCTGGGGCCGTTCACGTCCAGGTCCGCCACCTTGACGGCGACCGCCTCTGACGCTCTCGCACGTTGTAGGGGAAAGCAGCAGCGCGTAGTCGCGCCGACTCTACTCCGTCCGCCCATCTGGAGCGGCGACCAAGGCGTCGATCTCCGCCTTTTCAAGGTAAGGAACGACCGCCTGATCGGTCTTCTTGAACGAGAAGGTCCGGGGTTAGGGTTAGGTATTGCTGCGTGCCCGAGATGTTGACGTGGCCAGAGCTAGCCTGAAAAATTCATGGGGGTTGGTGGATGTGGCGCAAGCCGTTGAAATGACGTAGGATTTGGTTGCGTCAGCCGATCCGAACCATTTCCCGGAGACCACACCCACCATGAACGATCTTGCGCTGCCGCTGAGCGGTTTGTCATCAGTCGGCGGC
>NZ_JAMYSC010000117.1:0-6467 GCF_040321755.1 Mesorhizobium sp. M0276
CTCGCTCAAGCGTAAGCGCCTCAAAGCCCTCATGAACCCGACCTACCGCCAAGCCGTCCTTGCAGGTTAACGATTCATGATTTCGGCCTGGCCTCACTGGGCCATGCCTTGTCCTGTCCTGCCAACTCGTCGATGATCAGGCAATCCGGCCCCTCGCCGCCGTGGCAGTGCTCGACCAGGTGATGAATCAGCCCGCGCAATTCGATCAGTTCGGCGATCTTCCTGTCGATCCCAATGAGCTTGGCTTTTCGCAATGGCTCATGAGTAGGCAAACATTGCCTCTCACCATCGTGTTAGCACATCACGTTTTGCGACTCCGTCCAAGAAGACGAGGCGGCGTGTCTCGCCATCGAGACGTTTGACGCCGCGCACATCACAGCAGCGCGATCGACGCAAGTGCTGATCACTCACACGCTCAATCATCCCTCGAACTCGTCGAGCGTTGCCCGGCCGCCCGTACGTCGTGTCGCGCGGGCAACGTTAGACAGCAGCACCGAATGGCTGCGATCGCTTGCTGTGAGAAACCGGGCTCCCAGGAGCCATGTATCGTGCTATGCATCGCTGATTGTATCGCTGGAAGGGCCAGCCGCCTGGAGACGGGTGGGAATCCGGTGTTTTGCCCGAATGCGGGTTAGAGTCCCTCCCTCTCCGCCAGGGTCACAGACTCGAACAGTCCTATGTCCATCTCCTGACGCATTGGCCGGCCAAACAGAAGGACAGGCCGAAGAACAACACGGCGCGCGAGATCGATCCTGGCCGCCAATGCCGATCTTACGGCCGAACCCCTGAAACGATCGGCGCTGGAGGATGGCTTTGTCACCATCGTCAAGACGATCATCCGTTCCAAGATTGGGCGCGCCTGTTCTCCCGGAGCGGGAGGAACCCGATTGCCGACGTCCCGCGAGGTTGTGCATATGAGAGAAGGATAACTCATGCGATGCTAAGGTAGAGCGGCATGTTGAAGCCGGTTCTGCCACCTGTCACGCCTTGAAACGGAGTGCCTCGACAAGTAGAGCGAAGGCCGCCGTGTGCTGGCGTCGGCTGGGGTAATAGAGGTGATAGCCTGAGAAGGGTTGGCACCAGTCTTCCAGTACCCGGATAAGGCGTCCGTCTGCGATGAACGGGGCAACCTGGCTTTCAAACGTGTATGCTAAACCGAGCCCGTCAAGAGCCGCATCCTCGAGCATTTCACCGTCGTTGATGACGAGTGGGCCATTCATCCTGACTTCAAGTTCCTCACCGCCTTTTTCGAACTCCCAGGCAAAGAGCCCGCCGCCGGTCTTCTGACGGTAGCTGATGCCTCTGTGTTCCCCAAGTTCGCGCGGTGTCTTTGGAACGGTTCGGTTTGCAAAATACGACGGTGATCCGACCACCGCCATGCGCAGGTCCGGGCCGATCCTTATTGCCACCATATCCTTCTGGACCTGCTCGCCGATCCGGATACCGGCGTCGAATTTGTTTGCAACGATGTCGACCAGCCCCTCGTCCAGGCTCAATTCCACTTCGATATCCGGATACTCCAGGAGGAGTTTGGCGAGGACGGGCCACAGTACCGATTTGGCAGCATACCGGAATGTCGTCAGGCGAATTAGGCCAGCGGGCTTGTCGCGCAGGGCGCTGACGGCGGCGATCTCGCTTTCGATGTGATCGAAGGCCGGTCGCAGGCTTCGCAGCAAGCGCTCTCCAGCTACGGTCACGGACAGGCTGCGTGTGGTGCGTGAGATCAGCCGGACTCCCAGGCGCTGTTCCAGCGTCCTGACAGCGTAACTGAGCGCCGACTGCGATAGGCCGAGCTTTGCTGCGGCGCGTGTGAAGCTGCCTGCCTCCGCTACGGCTATGAAGACGGCCAGCTCGCTGAAATCTCCGCGCCTCATTTATCAATCCCATTTCTAACTTCATGCAGATTATAGCGGCTAATCGTATCGAGTCCTATTCGCTATTTCACCCCGGAGACAACGCGAGTCGAAAGGAAACGCTGTGGACACCTCACAACAGATCTTCCAGCCCTTCCAATTTCCGAACGGGTTAAACCTCGACAACCGGATTGTCATGGCGCCGATGACCACGTGGTCGGCCAACGACGACGGAACGGTCTCTGATGCGGAGATCACCTACTACCGGCGTCGGGCGACTGGCGTCGGACTTGTGCTCACCGGCTGCACCCACGTGTTGCCCGACGGCATCGGCTTTGCGGGCGAATTCGCCTCCTACGACGACCGTTTCACCCCAAGCCTCTCCAGCCTGGCGTCAGCGGCCAAAAGCGGCGGGGCCCTGGCCGTCCTGCAAATCTTCCACGCCGGGAATAAGGCCGTGCCGGCACTTATACCCGGCGGCGAGGTCGTCAGCGCCAGTGCGCTTGAAGTCCCGCCCGGTCCCTTCAATCCGGGCGGTGTGAAGACACGTGCACTGACGAATGACGAAATCCTCGCGATCATTACCGCCTTTGGCGAGGCGACACGACGGGCCATCAAGGCAGGCTTCGATGGCATCGAACTGCATGGTGCTCACGGATTTCTCATCCAGAACTTCTTCTCGCCTCTCTACAATCAGCGTGGCGATGAATGGGGCGGCACGCTCGAAAATCGAATGCGTTTCCCAATCGCCGTGGTGCGTGAAGCAAAGCGAGTGGTCGCCGCACACGCGAACCGCCCCTTCCTCGTGGGCTACCGGGTGTCACCCGAGGAACCCGAGGCAGGTGGCTTGCGTATTGCCGACACGTACGAGCTGATTGAACGTCTTATCGATGAAGGTGTTGACTACCTCCATGCATCTCTGACGAGCGTTCTCGAGGCAAAGCCTATAGAGGCGCCCGAGGGCGACACCATCGCTGGCCTGATCACTCACCGAGCCAGCGGTCGGGTCCCGGTCGTTGCCGCGGGCCAGGTCAGGACGCCTGTTCAGGCCGAACTCGCCCTGGCGAGAGGCCTCGCGCTCGTCGCGGTTGGGCAAGGACTGGTGATGAACCCGGAGTGGGTCCAGCTGGCAAAGAGCGGTCGCGAGGATCTGATCGAGACCGAAATCCGGCCGTCGAGCGTTCTGGGCATCGATATTCCAGCGAAACTATGGGGTGTGATTCAGTCCGCCACCGGGTGGTTCAACATCACCGCTGAGACGGACGTGCCAAAAGCCAACGCTGCATAAACTGAAAAGATACTGGCCAGGAAGGATACGGCTGTGAATAGAGTATGGATGATTACCGGCGCTGGACGAGGCATGGGCCTCGACTTTGCCAAGGCGGTGTTAGCCATCGGCGATAAGGTCGTTGCGACCGGTCGTAACCCCGATCGGGTCGCCAAGGCGATCGGCCAGTCGGACAATCTTTTGGTCGCGACGTTGGACGTGACCAAGCCGGCCGACGCCGACGCTGCGGTGAAGGCAACCCTCGACCGCTTTGGTCGGCTCGACGTGCTCGTCAACAATGCCGCGGGCTTCTATGCGGGCTATTTCGAGGACCTGACTCCGGCCCATATCGAACTTCAGCTCGCGTCCACCCTGACCGGCGCGATGAATGTCACCCGTGCAGTCCTGCCGGTGATGCGCGCGCAGGGTTCTGGCAAGGTCATTGCAATCTCATCGACGGCAGGCCTGGTCGGCTTCGAGTTCTGTTCTGCATACGCTGCGGCGAAATTCGGCGTGGACGGCTGGATCGAGTCACTGCAAGCCGAGGTAGCGCCGTTCGGCATTGAAACGATGATCGTGAACCCCGGGTTTTTCCGCACGGAGCTGCTGACGGACGAATCCACTCAATATGCTCCGTCATCCGTTAGCGACTACAGCGAACGCCGCGCCCAGCAGATAACGGGCTGGAAAGCCGCGAACGGCCAGCAAGTCGGCGACCCGGCAAAACTCGCGCAGGCGCTGATAACTCTGGTCGACAAGCCGGAGCTGCCCCGTCGGTTTATCGCCGGCGCCGATGCTCTTGGCATGGTCAGGCAGAAACTCGCTCTGCTGCAGCAACAGGTCGACGCCCATGAGGAGCTATCCAGCTCACTGGCCTTCGACAGCTGACCGTCGCGTCCAGCACTGCCATTGTCGCAGATCTATTTATGAGCGCAATCGATCGCCTCCTGCCATTTACCAATGTCAGCTTCATGATCCACAGGCACAGTCTTTGGGGTCAGATGCGATGGCGGAGCGCCTCAACGATCACCGACATCGCAGGCGAGAGTTGTCGCCTGCTCGGGTAGTAAAGGTGATAGCCCGCAAATGGCGGACTCCAGTCGTCAAGCACGAGCCTAAGGCATCCCTTGGCGATGTGGTGGCTGACGAGGTTTTCCGGGACATAGGCGATCCCGAAACCGCTTATCGCAGCCTCGATCATGGGAAGGGACGAATTGAAGGTGAGTTGGCCTTCCACCCGTACACGAAGGTCGCGGCCATCCCTGGCGAATTCCCAGGCATATAATCCGCCGAACGTCGCCTGCCGCATATTGATGCAGTCATGATCGACCAGATCCTGGGGTGCGGTCGGAACCGGATGGCGGGAAAAGTACTCCGGCGAAGCCACGGCCACGAGCCGCCAATCCGGCCCGATCCGCACTGCGATCATATCCCTGTCGATGCTCTCACCAAGCCGTACGCCTGCGTCGAAGCGCTCCTCCACAATGTTCTTCATGCCGTTGTCGCTGTAGAGTTCGACGCGCACGTCAGGATAGTCGCCGAGCAAGGGCTGCAGCTTCGGCCAGACGGTCGTCTGGAGCGCATGGTCGGACAGCGTGATACGGACCATTCCGGAGGGCTTGTCGCGAAAGGCCACCAGGCTTGCAAGGTCGGCTTCGATTTCCTCGAAGCGGGGAACAAGCGATTGGAAAAGTCGCTCGCCGGCCTCGGTCGGAGCGACGCTCCGCGTCGTACGCGTCAGCAGGCGGACGCCGAGACGAGCTTCAAGCTCCTTGATTGTCGAACTCAGGGTCGACTGCGAGGTTCCGAGCTTGGCCGCCGCCTTGGTGAAGCTGCGCTCCCGCGCGACCGCCACGAACCAGAGCAGATCCTTCATGCCATCGCGCTGCATAGGGCACCTCCCGACTGACATTTATATCACAAGCAGATAAGTCCATGCGAATTACTCAGTCTAATAGAATGGGTCCCTCTGCAATATCTTCCGGCATGGCGATGGGGATGGGCGGCTGATCCGCCCCAGTCGCCTTGCGAGGATGCCAATTATGGAAACGACCTACGATACAAGGCTTGTCGAAGACCGCGTCGCATGGGGCGCCGTGTTGTCGATGGCGCTGTGTGTTTTCGTGCTCATCGCGTCGGAATTCATGCCGGTCAGCCTGCTGTCGCCGCTCGCGGCCGATCTCGGCATAACCGAGGGCCGCACGGGACAGGCGATCTCGATTTCGGGCGCTTTCGCCGTCGTGACCAGCCTGTTGGTCGCCGGCCTCACGCGCCGGATCGACCGCCGGCTGGTCGTGACCGGCTTCACCCTTCTCCTCATCGTGTCCGGGTTGGCTGTCACCTTCGCGCCGAACTACGCGTTTCTCATGGTCGGCCGGGCGCTGCTCGGCATCGCGATCGGCGGGTTCTGGTCGATGTCGACCGCGATCGTCATGGGCCTCGTGCCGCAAGACATGGTTCCGAAGGGTCTCGCCATGCTAAACGCCGGCAATGCCATTGCGGCCACCATCGCCGCGCCGCTGGGCAGTTTTCTTGGCGCCTATGTCGGCTGGCGCGGCGCTTTTTTCCTCGTCGTGCCATTTGGGCTCCTGGCGTTGGCCTGGCAGTGGACAAGCCTGCCGGCGCTGCCCCCGCGCCAGAGGCAGCGTCCAGGCAATCCGCTGGCGCTACTCGGCCGTCTTCCTATCGCCATCGGCATGGCGTCAATCATGATGCTGTTCATGGGCCAGTTCGCGCTCTTTACCTATCTGCGGCCCTTCCTCGAGAGCGTCACCCGGCTCGACATCGCCGCGCTTTCGGCGATCCTGCTGGCGATGGGGCTGGCCGGGGTGCTCGGCACATGGTGCGTCGGCCGGCTTTTGCGCACGCGCCTGTTCAGCGTCCTCATCGTCATCCCGCTGGTCATGGCCGCGCTGGCCGCTGCGCTCATCGCCCTCGGTGCCTTCCCGGTTCCCACGGCGCTGCTGCTCGTTGCCTGGGGTTTCTTCGGCACGGCCGCGCCCGTTGGCTGGGGCACGTGGCTCAGCCGCACGTTGCCGGACGACGCGGAGGCCGGCGGCGGGCTGCAGGTGGCAGTCATCCAGCTCGCCATTACAGGCGGCGCCGCCATCGGCGGCACGCTCTTCGATACGGTCGGCTGGTGGGGTGCATTCACTTTCGCCGCGGTGCTGCTCTGTGGATCGGCGCTCGCCGCCCTTGCCGCATCGCATATGGCCCGGAGGTCTTTGCCATGACCATCGAGCGTGCGCCGCTCAGCCGCAGGACATTGCTCGGCGCCGCGCTCGCGGTGGCGGCCCTGCCTCGCGCAGCCGCCAGCCAAGAAGGCGAAGCCCCAGTCAGCCAGGAGC
>NZ_JAMYSC010000118.1:0-2500 GCF_040321755.1 Mesorhizobium sp. M0276
GCGGGCCGTTTGCGTTTGAAGTTTGGTTGCGGGGACAGGATTTGAACCTGTGACCTTCAGGTTATGAGCCTGACGAGCTACCGGGCTGCTCCACCCCGCGTCGAGGTTTGGAAGTATGCGCAGGCCTCCTAACAGGATGGCCTACAGATAGGTATTTGGCTCACCAAATGAAAGGGCCGCTTACGCGGCCCGGGTTCCCGTTGGCGGGCCTTATCATAAAGAGAAGATTTCTCTCACATCCGATTTGGATGTGCGATCAACGTGCGTTTGGCAGACCTGGCAGCGACCTACTCTCCCGCGTCTTGAGACGAAGTACCATCAGCGCTGGAGCGTTTCACGGCCGAGTTCGGAATGGGATCGGGTGCAGCCGCTCCGCCATAACCACCAGGTCGGCAAAACGCACGTTGTTCGAGAAGCTGTTTTTTAGCGAATAGCCAATAGTGAGTAGCGAATAGGGATCCTATTTGCTGCTTTCTCTGAGCTGTTCGCTGGTCTTTTTTGTGCCTTTACAGTTCTTTGGGTCCTGACGCCTTTCGAAGCGAAGCTTCGCAAGGTCGACCGACCGTCGGCGCTGATGCGCCGCACCCACGTAGCGCCGCCCGCAGGGCGGAACGAGCGTGAGTGAGAACAGACCATTTGACTTCGTCAAATGGGCATAAGGAATGAGAACGATCAAGCCGATCGAACTATTAGTACCGGTAAGCTTCAAGCGTTGCCGCTCTTCCACACCCGGCCTATCAACGTGGTCGTCTTCCACGGTTCTCAGGGAATACTCGTTTTAAGGTGGGTTTCCCGCTTAGATGCCTTCAGCGGTTATCCCGTCCGGATATAGCTACCCTGCTATGCGGCTGGCGCCACAACAGGTCCACCAGAGATCCGTCCATCCCGGTCCTCTCGTACTAGGGACAGATCCTTTCAATATTCCTACACCCACGGCAGATAGGGACCGAACTGTCTCACGACGTTCTGAACCCAACTCACGTACCGCTTTAAATGGCGAACAGCCATACCCTTGGGACCTGCTCCAGCCCCAGGATGCGATGAGTCGACATCGAGGTGCCAAACAACCCCGTCGATATGGACTCTTGGGGGTCATCAGCCTGTTATCCCCGGCGTACCTTTTATCCGTTGAGCGATGGCCCTTCCACGCGGGACCACCGGATCACTATGACCGACTTTCGTCTCTGCTCGACTTGTCAGTCTCGCAGTCAGGCAGGCTTATGCCATTGCACTCAGCGAACGATTTCCGACCGTTCTGAGCCCACCATCGCGCGCCTCCGTTACTCTTTAGGAGGCGACCGCCCCAGTCAAACTACCCACCATACATTGTCCCGGACCCGGATAACGGGCCGCGGTTAGACATCCATAGTAATAAGGGTGGTATTTCAAGGGTGGCTCCACCTGAGCTGGCGCCCAGGCTTCAAAGCCTACCACCTATCCTACACATGCCACTACGAATGCCAATGTAAAGCTATAGTAAAGGTGCACGGGGTCTTTCCGTCTAACCGCAGGAACCCCGCATCTTCACGGGGAATTCAATTTCACTGAGTCTATGCTGGAGACAGCGGGGAAGTCGTTACGCCATTCGTGCAGGTCGGAACTTACCCGACAAGGAATTTCGCTACCTTAGGACCGTTATAGTTACGGCCGCCGTTTACTGGGGCTTCGATTCAGAGCTTGCACCCCTCCTCTTAACCTTCCAGCACCGGGCAGGCGTCAGACCCTATACGTCGTCTTGCGACTTCGCAGAGCCCTGTGTTTTTGATAAACAGTCGCTACCCCCTGGTCTGTGCCACCCTCCTCTACTTGCGTAGAAAAGGGTCACGCTTCTTCCGAAGTTACGCGTGCAATTTGCCGAGTTCCTTCAGCATAGTTCTCTCAAGCGCCTTGGTATACTCTACCAGACCACCAGTGTCGGTTTCGGGTACGGTTTATAAGGAGGAGCTATTTCCTGGAACCACGCAGCAGCCCGTTCAATCCGATAAGATTGGACTACCTCAATGATCCGTCACTACCTCCAAGCCCACGAATATTAACGTGGTTCCCATCGACTACGCGTTTCCGCCTCGTCTTAGGGGCCGGCTAACCCTGCTCAGATTAGCTTTAAGCAGGAACCCTTGGTCTTTCGGCGGGGGAGTCTCTCACTCCCCTTACGTTACTCATGTCAGCATTCGCACTTCTGATACCTCCACCACCCCTCACGGGTATGGCTTCATCAGCTTACAGAACGCTCCGCTACCGCTTGGCCCTTGCGGACCAAACCCTAAGCTTCGGTGTATGGCTTTAGCCCCGTTACATTTTCGGCGCAAAGACCCTTATTTAGACCAGTGAGCTGTTACGCTTTCTTTAAATGATGGCTGCTTCTAAGCCAACATCCTGGTTGTTTTGGGATCCTCACATCCTTTCCCACTTAGCCATAACTTGGGGACCTTAGCTGTAGGTCAGGGTTGTTTCCCTTTTCACGACGGACGTTAGCACCCGCCGTGTGTCTGCCGACTAG
>NZ_JAMYSC010000119.1:0-6259 GCF_040321755.1 Mesorhizobium sp. M0276
CGTTAGAGGCACTGCATTACGCGAATGATCGCACCTCAATGCAGGAAATGAGCGTTGTTTTGCGAGGCACGCATAGATGCGGCGAGTTGCGGATCTGAGAAGAAGATTTCCTCAACATAGTCAGGGTCAGCTGAGCACGATCCAACCAACCCTCACTCACAGGGGGTAGCGAGCCTTTGCATTGAAAACCGGAAAGCGAGACGGACCTCCCAACGTGGCGCCATGATGATAGAGGTCCACCCATCTTGGAGACGCGTCCCAGCCGTTCCTTTCCGCCGGAGGAGTTCTGCCGTGGCGTGAGGCCTAAGAAGGCGGCGAACTTGCGCGTACCTGGGAAGGCGGAGATATCCTGGATGCTCGCCGCAAGCGCGGAGGCAGTAATGGGGCCGGTGCCGGGAACGGTCATCAGACGGATGCCACTTCATCAGTCTTGCCGAGGGCCAGAATAGCCTGATCGCTCTGCTCGATCTCGACATCAAGTTCGCTCAGTTGGCGCAACAACGGCAACAGTGCCGAACGTACGAACTCCGGGATCATGTCGTTGCCCTCGATGACGAGGGTAGCCAAGGCGAGTTCGGTCCCTAGGCGGCGATGATCCCGATTTCGGCCAGATGGCTGCGAAGGGCATTGAGCAGTTGGGTGCGTTTGGGCCACCAGAAGTTCGCGTACCTTGTGATGCATGAGCGCCGCCTGGTTCCCGACCGATCGCACCGGCACAAAACGCAAGGGCGCGTCACCGCCTCGCAGATGGCTGCTGCATCAGCGGCATCGTTCTTCTGGCGACGCACTAATCGTGAGGTCGCAGGAATGTGAAGGAACGCGTGAAATCCGCACAATTCTGCCGTTGGTCGAGGGATTTGCTCCACATTATTTTCCGACGAATCTCTGCGGTCGTTTTGACCAGCAGAGGAGCCATTGATGTCGGAAATCCGCTTGCGAACTGATTACCGAGCTCAAAGCCGAACTGATCAGTCAACAGTACAGCCCGGTGGTGGTAGGAAACTATTGTGCTTATGCGCGCGGGTTCCTCGACCATCTTGCGCGGCGAAATATCCTGGTCGCGGATGTGACCGAAGCCCAGGTGGAGCGATATCTGCGCGATGCGGTCGCTCTGTTCTGGCAGCGTCGTAGTCGACGTCCCGGTCCGCGCTGGCACCAGATTCCGTGCGCGGGCATTCACCCACTGCTTCGGCTTGTGCAGGGGCAGTGGCCACCAGCCCCGAAAGCGACCTGCGCCGCCGATGCACTGCGATTTACAATCTGCAACGAATACGAGACTTGCCCGGCCGAGCATCGACGCGTTCTTGTGGGATCCGGTTCGATAGCCCAGATTGCGTGCGCATCAAGAGTGACGCTCAGCCATGACTTCTCCCAGCACGCTGCCGAAGGGCTGTGGTCGACGCAATTGAGCAAAAGCCTTTTCCGGATTGCGCGACGCCAGAGCGCGCCAGATCGGCATGCACTGCTTGATATTGAACGCTTCGCGCAGGGTGGTGATGGGATTGCGATCGATCGCGCCGGCTTTCAGAAGGTGATCGAGGAACCGGTCAATGATGGTGATCGCGCAGGCCTTGGAGAGTCGCGCGGCTTGGCTGGGCAAGGATCGCCGTGACCTCTGCTGGATCCAGATAACAGGGTTCCGATACCGGTGCCCGCTTGATCGGGATGTGGAGGATTTCGACGCACTGGGCGAGCGATGCAGGGTCCCTGGTCGCCACGCCACAAAATTGAAGAAGCTGCGCATCGCGGCAAGCCGACAGTTCCGCGAGCCGATCGTGCAGCCGCGCTCGTGTTCGGTGTGCCTCAGGAACGCAGCCACTTCACTCGCCGTCAGATCGGCCAGAGTGATCGTCGCAACCTTCTTTTCCGCACGCTGTGCGATGAACCGCAGGAACAGCCGCCAGGTGTCGCGGTAGGACCGGACCGTGTGGATGGACGCGTTGCGCTGCTCAACAAGCCATTCGTAGAAGAACGCGCGCATCAGTTTCGGCAACGGGTTGGCCTTGCTCATGACCGCACCTCCCGCTCGAGGTTGAGGCATGGTGCGCCCACGGCCCTGAACCGTTCGTTGGCGAGATGCAGCAGGTCCTGTGTGACCGTAATGTAGACCAGAGTGGAGTTGATATCCCGGTGACCGAGGGCGAGCCTGCGGCGGGGTGAGCTTGCACGTCTCGATCTTGGTGACGTCGATCTCCAGAGCGATACGATCACGGTTCGGCAAACCAAGTTCTTCAAAACCAGGATCTTGCCGGTGCCCGATGGCGTGATGATCGAGCTTCGGGCCTTTGCACGGAGCCGTGCCGATGCATCGCAGGGTCCGTGCTCTGGCCTGTTCTGGCACGAGCAGGGCCGCACCCGCCGTTACACACCAGAAGCGATCACATGGCTGTTCCTTGCCGTCATACGTCGCGCCGGGTTGAAATCACAGCACGGGCGAACTGGGCCACGGTTACATGACCTGCGTCACTCGATGGTCGTAAACCGTATCCTGGAATGGTATCCGGGCGGACATCAATTCGCAGGGTCGTCTACCGTTCCTCGCGACTTACCACGAGAGCAGCGCGATGGTCTGGCGCAGCTAGTCCACCACGATCAAGCGGCGATCGACATCGGTCAGCCGTTCACCCCCCCTTTCGGTGACGACAAATGACTCAGATATTGCGGCCCCGAAGTCCTCGAGCCTGACCCCTGATTGGAAATGGAAGCACATGCCGGCTTGAAGAACGGTCCTGTCGTCCGGGCGAATGCTAACCGTACGCTCGCCCCAGTCCGGCGGATAGTTGAGGCCGATTGAGTAGCCGGAGCGGCCTATTTTGTTATACCCATTGCGCTTAAGGACACTCAACCAGACTGCATTAACCTCTTCGACGACTACCCCTGGTTCCGCCATCTCGAGTACGGCATCAACACCGTCCACTACAACCTTCGCGAGACGCTTGACCTCTTCAGGTGGCTTTCCAATGTGGATGGTACGGCACAACGGCGCACAATAGCGCCGTCGCGTCGCGCCAAACTCCATGAGAACCAAGCCAGACGTTGGCAAGGGTTCATCGGTCCAACTGAGGTGCGGAGTGTTCGTCTGTTCGCCGGTCTGGATTAGGGGAGGGCCGCTAAAGTCGCCATACTTTCCGTCGAGTCCTCGCACCTGAGAGCCGAATACCTCGGCGACTACCTCGTTTTGCGGAACCCCCGGCTTTAGCTTTGCAATTGCCTTCTGCATTGTATTGCTGACCATCTGGCCCGCTTCTCTCATATAGACGAGTTCGGCCTCGGACTTAACGAGCCTGGCCCAATTAACCAGTTCGCGACTATCGGCGAACTTCGCATTCGGAAGGCCGTTGACAAGGTGTTGGTGTCCCCGCGCAGTGTAGTAGTGGGCGTTGAGCTCAACGCCGACGCGATCGGATCCCCACCCGCGTGAATCGATCAGGTCGCAAAGATCATCGAAGGGGTGCATTTCAGGATGGTGAAGCCGCTTATCGGAAAACGATACTATGTTCTCAGCGGGTAAATCCGTCGTAATATGAGCGGAATTTACATCGACGAGTCGTCCGAACCACATCGGCATGTCCGCTTTTAGGTGTACTAAGACGGCTTGAGGCACGTAGAATGAATAGCCGTCATACCCAGTTAGCCAGTACATATTCGCAGGATCCTGGCAGATTAGCAGATCCAGTCCTGCTCGCTCCATCCGTTGCTTTACGTCGTGAACACGGCGTTCAAACTCATCGGCAAAGAAAGGTTTCTTATAATTCATCTCACGGTCGTCCTTCACCCTGGGTGCTCAATCCAACCAGGCTTCTCTCCTGCCTAGTGGATATGTCTTATTAGCACGCACCAAAGGGCTGTTTTTAACTGAACATCCGTCGCTCTCGCAGAAAATCTGCATTCCTCGGCTATTTGCGCCGTGATGAGGCGGGCGGTCAGGGCATTGAACCAACGATGGGCTTTGTTGATCCGCTTTGCGCACAGTAAGCTCACCAAGATTGGTACGGCTTTCTTCAGTTAATCATCAGACCATCGAAATTGAGCAGGAGGTGTAGTCGGCGCTAGCAGAAGCACTGGACGCCTTAGCAAGCCTCGAGCCAACTGGCGAAGCTCCGTCTTCGGCGGTCGGTACATCGCGGACAGCAATTCCGCTATCTCCCGATAGCTTCGGGAGCGGATCTTTTATCGTCGCCCCGGACATTAGGAGCAGCTAGAGTTGCTCCAATAGTTTTGGCGAACTTGGACGCCTGGAGCGCGACGAAACCGCGGTTTTGATGCTGGGTATTTCTAAGGCTTTCCCTGTGATTTTAAGGATATTGTGCGCAGAAATCGAAAAAACGTCGAATCCCGGCGGATCGCAGGGCTGGTTCGCGTAACCCTGCTCTTAAACGCTTGCTACGGTTTGACCATATGGAGCTGCGTAGCGGAGGTGCCTGATCCGGTGTCAATAGGGGCTCGACGAATCAAAGATGGGTTACATCAAAGTGCGAGGCATGGAGAAGATCCTTTTCCAAAAAAGTCTGATTGCCTAATTTTGAGCAGCGCCTCAATCACAGCTCCAGGGACCACAAGTCGGCGTCGAGCGTGGAAAAGATTCGAGGCATGGGATTCTGGCAATCGCCGACAATGAACGCCTAAAGAGTTACTGCCCAGTGCAAGATTTGAAGACGGATCCCTGATCGTCGAAAGCGCTAGAATCGTGATCGGTGCTCGAAATTGAATTTCGCCAAGCTGCCCGGGTCGCGAATGCGGGTATGAAGAGCGAGAGGAGTGGTCGCCACCTGTGGCTTATGTCGAGGCATTGCCCCGGGTTTGGCTCCTCCAGGCTCCCAGCGTTTCGGCGCCAGGACCGATCCGCGCCTAGATTCGTCCGACCTGATCCCTCATCGACGAGGCGAGACAGCATCAACCTTATCCCAACCGCAAGAAAGGAAACTCCCGTGCCCATCCTCAATCGCGTCGCCGACCTTCTCCCTGACATCGTGGCCTGGCGCCGCGACATCCACGCACATCCCGAACTGGGCTTTGACGAACACCGCACTTCGGCCCTCGTTGCCGAGCGCCTGCGCGAATTCGGCTGCGACGAGATCATTAGTGGCCTTGCCAAGACCGGCGTCGTCGGCATTATCAAGGGTAAGAGGCCGGTAAGCAACGGCAACGTCAAAGTTATCGGTTTGCGCGCTGATATGGATGCTCTCCCGATCGAGGAAGCAACTGATCTTCCCTATGCCTCCAAGAACAAGGGCATTATGCATGCCTGCGGTCATGACGGCCACACCGCAATGCTATTGGGCGCGGCGCGCTACCTTGCCGAGACCCGGAATTTTGCCGGTACGGCCGTCGTGATCTTCCAACCTGCGGAAGAGCTCGGCGCGGGCGCGGTGGCGATGATCGAGGACGGCCTGATGGAGCGCTTCGGAATTGAGCAGGTCTACGGCATGCACACTTTTCCAGGATTGCCTATCGGTACCTTTGGGATCAAGCACGGTCCGACATTGGCGGCAACCGATGAAATCGAGATCCGAATCGAAGGCCACGGTGGTCATCCCGGGACGCCTCATAAATGCATCGACTCGATTCTGGTCGGAGCGCAGCTTATCACCGCGATGCAACAAATCGTGGCGCAGAACGTCGACCCCGTCGATTCGGCGGGGCTTTCGTTCCATCAGTTCCATTCCGGCAACACGCAGAGAATTATTCCACACACAGCAGTGCTGCGGGGCAGTATGCGGACGCTTAAGCCGGAGGTGCGTCAGCTTATCAAGCAGCGCGTTGGTGAGGTGGCAGCCGGTATCGCCCAAATAACCGGCGCCAAGATCGATCTAACGATCCAAGACAGCGATGCCATCGTTTTCAACCATGCCATCCCCACCGAACTTGCGATTGGCGCGGCGAAGGAGGTGGCCGGCGAAAACAACGTGCTCGAGACGCCGCCAATCATGGCTGGGGAAGATTTTTCGTTCATGGCGCAGGCACGACCGGGTGCCTTTGTTTGGTGCGGAAACGGTGACAGCGCCGGGTTGCATCACCCCGCCTACAATTTCAACGACGAAGCAATCCCGTATGGAACATCGTACTGGATCAAGCTCGTAGAGAACACGCTCGTGGCTTGAATTTTTACGAGAGTGGGAGGCGGCCGGCCTGTCGGCCAACTCGGCGCCGCCCCCGCAACTGGTGTCCATTGAGGCAACTGGGGCGTGGCCGCCCCACACAAGGGGGGGGTGGGGAGGGGGGCCGGCGGCGGCACGCCCCACGAGGCGGGGGGGGGGGG
>NZ_JAMYSC010000120.1:0-6188 GCF_040321755.1 Mesorhizobium sp. M0276
GAACCGACCAAGAGACCGATCCTGCCTCAATCAGATGGCCTTCATATATGAATAACTTTCCCCGGACAGTCCTGCACTTGGGGGGGAGATGTCCGGCAGGACAGAGGGGGGTGTTTCGCGCTGACTTCTCGCAACCTTCGCTGTCACGTTCGCATGAAAAAGGGGCGCCGAAGCGCCCCTCCAACGGTGACCTGACTCACCCATTCACCAGCGCCAACAGCTCCTCGGTGTAGCGCTTGCCAACGACCTTGTCCGGCGACAGCGCATCGCCTATGGCCGCTACCTCGGCAGCGCTCAGCTCGATCTCCGCCGCAGCCGTGTTCTGCTCAAGATGGCGGATCTTGCGCGCGCCGGGGATCGGCACGATGAAGTCGCCCTGGTGCAGCACCCAGGCCAGCGCCAGCTGTGCCGTGGTCACGCCCTTTTCAGCCGCCATCTTTTCCAGCGTGGCGATGACGGCGGCGTTGGCCGCCATGGCATCGGCCTGGAAGCGCGGCAGGCCGCGGCGCCAGTCGTCGTCGCTCAAAGCCTCGGGCTTTGCGATCGTGCCGGTCAGCAGGCCACGGCCGAGCGGGCTGTAAGGGACAAAGCCGATGCCCAGTTCGCGGCAAACGGCGAACACCTCGTCTTCCGGGTCGCGGCTCCACAGTGAATATTCGCTCTGTACTGCAGCGATCGGATGCACGGCATGGGCCCGCCGGATGGTCGCGGCACTCGCTTCCGACAGGCCAAGCGCGCGCACCTTGCCTTCGCGCACCAATTCGGCCATGGCGCCGACCGTATCCTCGATCGGCACGTTGGGGTCGACGCGATGCTGGTAGTAGAGGTCGATGACGTCAGTGCCCAGCCGCTTCAGCGAGGCCTCGGCGACGGCCTTGACGTGTTCGGGACGGCTGTCGACGCCGGCCATGCGATCGATGCCGGTGCCCTCTTCCAGGATCTTGAAGCCGAATTTGGTGGCGATCGTCACCTTGTCACGCACCGACTTCAGCGCCTTGCCGAGCAGGATCTCGTTCTCGAAGGGGCCGTAGACTTCCGCCGTGTCGAAGAAGTTGACGCCGATCTCGACGGCGCGGTGCAGGGTGGCAATCGCGTCGGCTTCCGCCTGGCCGCCATAGGCGAAGCTCATGCCCATGCAGCCGAGGCCGACCGGGTAGACATTCAATTCAGTACCTAGCTTGCGAGTTTGCATCACGCGTCTCCTTGTTGTGATGCCTGGAAGATAGCGCCTTGCTTTGCGTTCGATAATCCGCTCATGTGTGTACGGGTTGTTCTAAAAAGTAGATCAATGAACCGAGCACATCTTTCACAGCTGGCAGTGCTGGCAACCGTTGCCCAATGCGGCAGCTTTCGCGGCGCGGCCAAGGAATTGGCAATTGCGCCATCGGCGGTAAGTCACGCCGTGTCCAGCCTGGAAACACGGCTCGGCGTACGCCTGTTGGCGCGCAGCACGCGCAGCGTCGCGCCGACGGAAGAAGGCGCGCAGTTGCTGGAGCGATTGCGCCCGGCTCTTTCGGAGATCGACCTGGCGCTGGAGACGGCGATCGAAGCACGCGATCGGCCTGCCGGCAATCTGCGGCTCAGCGTACCCCGCACGGCAGCGCATCTGGTGCTGACGCCACGGCTTGGCGCTTTTGCCGCGGCCTATCCCGATATCGTGCTCGAGATCGCCATCGAGGACCGCTTCACCGATGTCGTCGAAGGCGGTTTCGATGCCGGCGTTCGGCTCGGCGAGAGTCTGCAACGTGACATGATCGCGGTGCGGATCGGGCCGGACATTCGCGGCGCGGTGGTGGGCGCCCCATCCTATTTCGAGGCCATGCCCAGACCGCGCCACCCGCGCGACCTTGCCGACCATCGCTGCCTCCGCTTCCGCTTCTCCAGCGGCATCCTTTACCGCTGGGAGTTCGAGAGGAATGGCGAGGTGATCGAGATCGCCACGCAGGGGCCACTGATCCTCGATGAGGATCAGCTCATCGCGCAAGCAGCGGTCGATGGCGCCGGGCTTGCCTTCGTCTTCGAGGACTATGTGCGGGCACCGCTTGCCGACGGCCGGCTGATCCGCGTGCTGGAGGACTGGTGCCCGCCCTTCGACGGGTTCTTCGTCTACTACCCCAGTCGCCGCCAGATGCGCCCGGCGCTGCGCGCCTTCGTCGATTTCTTCAAGGTGAGTGGGTAAAGCGCGCTCACCCTCCCCCTTGTGGGCCCCTCAAGGGGGAGGGTGGAAGAAAGCCTCACCAACATTCGTTCACGTCCTATGCAAACATCGATCACCAACAGCACGACCCGCTACGGCTGGGGCGCGATTATTCTCCACTGGCTGATTGGGCAGGCGCGCTTCGATGGATAGTCTCCAATTGGCTTTTCTTCCGATATCGGGCAAACCTCGTGGCCTGTAATCGTGATGGAGAAGCCTGATGTTTCGATGGGGTGTGTTGTCCACGGCCAAGATCGGCCGCGAGCATTTGCTGCCGGCGATGGTCGAGGCGGAGAATGGTGTGCTGTCGGCGATCGCCAGTCGCGACCTGTCGAAGGCCAAGGCACTGGTCGAGCGCTTTGGCGCCCGCCATGCCTTCGGCTCCTATGAGGACCTGCTCGCCTCCAACGAAATCGACGGCGTCTACATCCCGTTGCCGACCTCGCAACATGTCGAATGGACAGCCAAGGCCATCGAAGCCGGCAAGCATGTGCTGGTCGAAAAGCCGCTGGCGCTCGACGCCAAGGACATTCTCCCGCTGATCAAGCTGCGCGACGCCAAAAAAGTGCTCGTCTGCGAAGCGTTCATGGTCATCTACCACCCGCAATGGATCAAGGTGCGCGATCTCATCGCCAGCGGCGCCATCGGCCGGCTGCGCCATGTGCAGGGCGCGTTCTCCTACTACAATGTCGACCCCAACAATATGCGCAACAAGCTCGATCTCGGCGGCGGCGCGCTGCCCGACATTGGCGTCTATCCGACTGTGTCGACGCGCTTTTCGACTGGCAAGGAGCCGCTGCGCGTGCAGGCGACAATCGAACGCGACGAGAAATTCGGCACCGACATCTACTCCTCGATCCGCGCCGATTTCGGCGACTTCGAACTGTCCTTCTACCTGTCGACGCAGATGGCGGCGCGCCAGGTCATGGTGTTCCACGGCGAGAAGGGTTTCATCGAAGTGTTCTCGCCCTTCAACGCCGGGCTGTACGACCATCACCGGGTCGAACTGCACAACCAGAACCACACCGAGGCGCAAGTGTTCCGCTTTCCCGGCACGCAGCAATACCGGCTGGAGGTCGAGACCTTCGCGCGTGCGGCACAGGGCGGCAAGGAGCGCGTCTTCACGCTGGAGGAATCCGTGCTCAACCAGAAAGTCATCGACGCCATCTTCCGCGCCGGCGGCAAGGATAGCTGGGAGACAGTCTGAGCTTAGCCGGCTGATTGGGAGGGGAAATGTCTGACGACGCGGACGTGATCATTGTCGGCGCCGGCCTTGCCGGGCTGGTTGCCGCCGCCGAACTTGCCGAGGCCGGCAAACGGATCATCATCGTCGACCAGGAGCCGGAGCAGTCGCTCGGTGGCCAGGCATTCTGGTCGTTCGGTGGCCTTTTCCTTGTCGATTCGCCCGAGCAGCGGCGCATGCGCATCCGCGATTCGCACGATCTGGCTCTGGAGGATTGGCTGGGCACAGCGGCTTTCGATCGGCCCGAGGATTTCTGGCCGCGCCAATGGGCGCAAGCCTATGTCGGCTTCGCCGCCGGCGAGAAACGCTCCTGGCTCCTTCAGCGCGGCCTGAAATTTTTCCCCGTGGTGGGATGGGCCGAGCGCGGCGGCGGCAATGCCATCGGCCACGGCAATTCGGTACCGCGTTTCCACATCACCTGGGGTACCGGCCCGGGCGTGCTGGAACCCTTCGTCCAGCGCGTGCGCGAGGCCCAGAAGCAGGGGCTGATCAGTTTCAAATTCCGCCACCGCGTCAATGAATTGACCCGCACGGGTGCTACCGTTGACGGTGTGCGCGGCGACATACTGCAGCCGAGCACTGTCGAGCGCGGCCACAAGAGTTCACGCGACATCGCGGGCGATTTCGCATTCCGAGCGCAGGCGGTGATCGTCGCCTCCGGCGGCATTGGCGCCAATCATCAGCTTGTCCGGGAAAACTGGCCGCAGCGGCTCGGCGCGGCACCAAAGCGCATGATCGCCGGCGTGCCCGATCATGTCGACGGCCGCATGCTGGCGATCACGGAGCAGGCCGGCGGCTCGATCATCAACCGCGACCGCATGTGGCACTATGTCGAGGGCATCAAGAACTGGTCGCCGATCTGGACCGACCATGCGATCCGCATCCTGCCCGGCCCCTCATCACTGTGGCTCGATGCGCACGGCAAGCGCCTGCCCGTGCCGCTGTATCCCGGCTTCGATACGCTCGGAACGCTCTCCCACATCATGAGCACCGGCTTCGACTATTCATGGTTCATCCTGACCAGGAAAATCATCCAGAAGGAGTTCGCGCTGTCGGGGTCGGAGCAGAATCCCGATTTGACCGGCAAGAGCTGGCGCCAGGTGCTCGGCCGCGCCACCTCAGGCATTCCGGGTCCTGTCAAAGCCTTCATGGAGAAAGGCGAAGACTTTATTGTCGAGGCTGAATTGCCGACGCTGGTCGCCCGCATGAATGCGCTCGCCGGCGGCGAGCCGCTGCTTGACGTCGCCCAGGTCGGGCGCGAAATCCGCGCCCGCGACCGGCAGCTCGACAATCCGTTCTCCAAGGACATGCAGATCACCGCTTTGCGCGGCGCCCGCGCCTATCTCGGCGACCGGGTGATCCGCACGGCCAAGCCACACAAGATGCTCGACCCGGCAAATGGCCCGCTGATCGCCGTGCGGCTCAACATCCTGACCCGCAAGACGCTGGGCGGCCTGCAGACCGATCTCGACAGCCGCGTTCTGGGTGCCGATGGCCAGCCGGTCGCGGGACTCTACGCCGTCGGCGAAGCCGCTGGGTTCGGCGGCGGCGGCGTGCATGGCTATGCGGCGCTTGAGGGCACCTTCCTCGGCGGTTGCATTTTTTCCGGCCGCAGCGCCGGCCGGGCGGCGGCCGAGGCCGTGCAATAAGGCCCAAACCGCGAGACGACAAAACCACTCACCAGAGCCAGGCGCCCTGTCCAAGCGCGGCCACTGCATCGACGATCCGGGTGAAGCTCGCGCGGGCGCGGCCGACCGTGTGCCGGGCTCTGAGATAGCCATGCACCAGGCCCGGTTCCTCGAACCAGTATGCCCGTCCGCCGGCAGCGACGATGCGGTCGCGATAGGCTTCGCCGTCGGACGACAGCGGGTCGCATTGCGCGGTGATCAGCACGGTCGGCGGCAGGTTGGCGAAATCGGCGTCGGCAAGCGGCGACTGCGTGATGTCGCCGGTACCGTCTCGCCCGCCGGTGCGGATGTTCTTGTAGAATTCGATGTCGCGCATGGTCAGCATCGGCGCTTCGGCATGCCTGAGATAGGATCCCTTCGACCGGTCGCCGCCAAGACCGGGATAGATCAGCACCTGGCCGATCGGCCGTTTCGCATGGCCGCGTGTCGCGTGGCTGACCGCGGCGGCAAGATTGCCGCCGGCGCTCTCGCCGCATAGAAGAATTGGGTGGCTGCGGGCGATGCCAGCCCATTCGAAGGCGCTCATCACGTCGTCGAAGGCCGATGGATGCAAGTGCTCCGGCGCCAGCCGGTAATCGACCGAGATCACCTCGTAGCCGGTGCGGTCGCAGAGTTCGGCACAGACATCGTCATGGCTGTTCAGGCCGCCGAGAATGAAGCCGCCGCCATGGAAATACAGCACCGTCACGGCTGCTTGGCGTGCGCTTCGGTAAATGCGGATCGGGATCTCGTGCGTTCGCGTTGCAATGGCGGAGGTTTCGACCGCGACGCCTTGCGGGTAGCCGGCAAAGAATTCGCGGCACATGCGGTCGTAGATGTCGCGCTGCTGCGCGATCGTGTAATCGATCGTGTCGGGCGGATAGTAGGAATTGGTCCGCTCGATGAAAGCCCAGGTCTCGGCGTCGATGAGCGTTTTGTAGTCGGTCATAGGCGCTGGAAGGGCTGCCAAGGTTGAGCCCGGGCGCCCCCCTCTGCCCTGCCGGCCATCTCCCCCGCAAGGGCAGGGGAATCGCATATGAGTAAGAGTAAGTCTTGCGTTGAGTGGAAAGGTTGATTCTTT
>NZ_JAMYSC010000121.1:0-5969 GCF_040321755.1 Mesorhizobium sp. M0276
CACAAACGACTCAAGGCACGATGGGCCGATCAAAACCTGCTTAGCCTCTTTACTCATATGCGATAGCCCTGCCCACAAGGGGGAGATGTCGCCGAAGGCGACAGAGGGGGGTCGCCGCGCGTCAAGCGCCAACCTCCATCTGTCGCAAGGCAAGGAGGGTCGCATCCAGTCGAACCGACCCCCCTCTGGCCTGCCGGCCATCTCCCCCTCAAGGGGGGAGATCACACCGCCTCAAATATGCAGCGCGTGCCCCAGCGCCTTGAGCGCGGCTTCCTGGAAGCCTTCGCCTTGCGTCGGATGGGCATGGATGGTGCCGGCGATGTCCTCCAGCCTTGCGCCCATTTCGAGCGCCAGCCCGAACGCCGCCGACAGTTCCGACGCGCCTTGCCCGACCGCCTGGATGCCGAGCACCAGATGGTTGTCCGCCCGCGCCACGACGCGAACGAAGCCGTCCTCGCCGAGCTTCGTCATGGCGCGGCCATTGGCGGCGAACGGGAACATGCCGATCTTGAACTCGCCGCCGAGCGCCTTGGCCTCTTCCGGCGACAGGCCTGCCGTCACCAGCTCGGGATCGGTGAAGCAGACAGCGGGAATGGAGCGCTTGTCCCAGCTGCGTTTGTGGCCGGCAACGATTTCGGCGACCATTTCGCCCTGCGCCATCGCCCGGTGCGCCAGCATCGGCTCGCCTGTGACGTCGCCGACGGCAAAGATGCCGCGCATCGAGGTGCGGCACTGGTCGTCGATGCGGATGAATTTGCCCGCCAAGTCGAGGTCTATCTGCTCGAGCCCCCAGCCTTCAGTCACCGGCTTGCGGCCAACCGTCACCAGGATTTTGTCGGCGGCGACCTTGGTGCTCTTGCCGTCGGATGTCTCGACCAGCAGCGCGCCACCCTTGGTTCCCTTCGCCTTGACGCCCGTCATCACCTCGATGCCGAGCGTGGAGAGCCGCTTGACCACAGGCCGGGTGAGTTCGGCGTCATACTGCGCCAGCACCCGTGGCAAGGCCTCGACCACGGTCACTTTGGCGCCCATCTTGGCGAAGGCGATGCCGAGTTCCAGTCCGATATAGCCGCCACCGACGACCGCGAGTTTTTTCGGCATTTCGCTTAGCGCCAGAGCCTCCGTGGAGGAGATCACCGGCCCGCCAAAGGGCAGGAACGGCAGTTCGACCGGGGCCGAGCCGGTGGCGATGACGATCGCCTCGGCGCGGATCACTTGGCTACCGGTCTCGGTCTCGACCGCAACTGTCTTGCCGTCACGAAAAGTCGCCCAGCCGTGCACGGTCTTCACGCCGGCCCTCTTGAGCAGGCCGGCGACGCCGCTGTTGAGCCGGCTGACGATGCCGTCCTTCCAGGCGATTGTTTTGGCAAGGTCCAGCGTCGGCGCGGTGACCGAGATGCCGAGCGGGCTCTCGCCGCCGGCCATGTGCAAGACCTTCTCGAACTCTTCCGCGGCATGGATCAGCGCCTTGGACGGGATGCAGCCGACATTGAGGCAGGTGCCGCCCGGCTTGCCGGCTTCCACGATCACCGTGTCGACGCCGAGCTGGCCGGCACGGATGGCGCAGACATAGCCGCCCGGACCGGCGCCGATGACGAGCAGCTTGCAGGAGATTTCTTTCATGATGGCATCCTAACTATTTGTCGCGCCTGCTCGAAAAGAGCGCTCTGCAGCGATCCTTCGCGCCCCCCTTGAAGCCCGTAATCTCCCCCCTCGAGGGGGAGATGTCGCCGAAGGCGACAGAGGGGGTCGCCGGGCGTAGAGCGCCAGCCTGCATCTGCTGCGCAAGGCGGTCGCGTCCAGTCGTACCGACCCCCTCTGGCCTGCCGGCCATCTCCCCCTCGAGGGGGGAGATTACGCACTCCACTGCTTTCGCTAACTTTCAACATCGTAAGAAGAAAACCGGCCCGACAGAGCACAGGGGGGCGCTGTCCCGCCGACATCTCCGCCCTCAATCCACAAAAATCAGCGCCGGCGTTTCCAGCAGCGCTTTTATCCGCTGGATGAACACCGCCGCGTCCCAGCCGTCGATGACGCGATGGTCGAAGCTGGACGACAGGTTCATCATCTTTCGCGGGATGAACTGGGTGCCGTCCCACACCGGCCGCACCATCATCTTGTTGACGCCGATGATCGCCACTTCCGGATGATTGATGACCGGCGTCGTCGCCACGCCGCCCATGGCGCCAAGCGAGGTGATGGTGATGGTCGAGCCGGACAGCTCGTCGCGGGTTGCCGTGCCCGACTTGGCCGCCTCGGCCAGCCTGATGATCTCGGCGCCGCACTCCCAGATGTCGCGCGCCTCGGCATGCTTGACCACAGGCACCACCAGCCCCGACGGCGTCTGCGCGGCGATGCCGATATGAATGCCGCCATGCTGGTGGATAATGCCGGCCTCGTCGTCGAACAGCGAATTGAGATTGGGCTGGTCCGATATCGCCTTGACCATCGCCCGCATCAGGAACGGCAGCAGCGTCAGCTTCGGCCGCTCCACGCCCGGGCGCTTCTCCTTGTTGAGCGCGGCGCGCAGCTCCTCCAGCGCGGTGACGTCGATCTCCTCGACATAGGTGATGTGCGGGATGCGCGATTTCGACAGCGTCATCTTCTCGGCGATCTTGCGCCGCAAGCCGACCACCTTGATGTCCTCGACCGCGTCGTTGCGGGCGAGGCCGGACATCCTGGCGACCTGCGGTCCGCGTGCCAGGAAAGCATCGATATCCTCATGGCCGATGCGGCCGGCCGGGCCGCTTCCCGCAACCTGCCGCAGATCGATGCCGGCCTCTTTCGCCCGCAGGCGAACAGCCGGCGAGGCCAGCGGTTTTTCGCCTTCGGGACGGGGAGCGGCGACGGGCCCGACAACTCTGGACGTCGGCGCAGTACCCCCACCCCTAGCCCCTCCCCTCAAGGGGGAGGGGGACTCGGTCTCTGCCGCCCGTATACCGGTATCTGATTCCCTGGCGTCCGTGGTTCTTGGCGCATTCTTAGATGCGGCTGACTTGGCGTCGGCCTTCGTGGTTGAAACGCGTCCCCCTCCCCCTTGTGGGGAGGGGCTAGGGGCGGGGGTACTCTCAGCCGTGACTTTTGCCGACGTCGCACCACCCGCAACATTGCCCTCGCCCGCCACCTTCAGCCGCACGATAGGCGAGCCGATCGCCACCGTGTCGCCGATCTCGGCGCCCAGCCACAGGATTTCGCCATCGACCGGCGACGGAATTTCGACCGTCGCCTTGTCGGTCATGACGGCGGCGAGCACGCTGTCCTCGCGCACGATGTCGCCGACCTTGACGTGCCATTCGACCAGTTCGGCCTCGGCGACACCCTCGCCGACATCGGGCAGCTTGATGATGTGCTCGCCCATCTCAGGCCTCCATGGTTTCGATGAGAGCGCGGCCAACGCGGGCGGGGCCGGGGAAGTAATCCCACTCCTGCGCATGCGGATAGGGCGTGTCCCAGCCGGCGACCCGCGTCACAGGTGCTTCCAGATGGTAGAAACAGTTTTCCTGCACCAGCGCCGACAGCTCGGCGCCGAAGCCCGACGTCAGCGTCGCCTCGTGCACGATGACGCAGCGTCCCGTTTTTTTCACCGAAGCCACGATGCTGTCGAGGTCGAGCGGCAACAACGTCCTGAGATCGATGATCTCGGCATCGATGCCGGTTTCCTCGGCGGCGGCCTGCGCGACATAGACCATGGTGCCATAGGCGAGCACGGTGATGGCTGACCCTGGCCTGCGGATCGCCGCCTTGCCGAGCGGCACCGTGTAGTGGCCGTCGGCGACCTCGCCGAGCGCATGCTTCGACCATGGCGTCACCGGCCGGTCGTGATGGCCGTCGAAGGGACCGTTGTAGAGCCGCTTCGGCTCCAGGAAGATCACCGGGTCCGGGTCCTCGATCGCCGCGATCAGCAGCCCCTTGGCGTCATGCGGGTTGGACGGCACCACGGTCTTCAGCCCCGACACATGGGTGAACAGCGCTTCCGGGCTCTGGCTGTGCGTCTGGCCGCCAAAAATGCCGCCGCCGGTCGGCATCCGCACCACGATCGGGCAGGTGAAATCGCCATTGGAGCGGTAGCGCAGCCGCGCCGCTTCCTGGGTCAGCTGGTCGTATGCCGGATACATGTAGTCGGCAAACTGAATCTCCACGCACGGTTTCAAGCCATAGGCGGCCATGCCGATGGCCGAGCCGACGATGCCGGATTCGCTGATCGGCGCATCGAAGCAGCGGCTCTTGCCGTATTTGGCCTGCAGGCCTTGCGTGCAGCGGAAGACGCCGCCGAAGAAGCCGACATCCTCGCCGTACACGACGACTTTGCTGTCGCGCGCCATCGACACGTCCATGGCGTCGCGGATCGCCTCGATCATGGTGCGTCTCGGCATGGCTCAGACTCCCGCCTGCTGGCGCTGGCGCCGCAGATGCGGCGGCATCTCGGCGTAGAGGCCCTCGAACATGTCGCGCGTCGAAGGCTTGCCGCCGGCATGCAGCGTGCCGTGGCTTTCCGCTTCTTTCTGCGCCGTGATCACCGTGTCGAGGATTTCCGCCTCGGCCTGGGTGTGCCGCTCCTCCGACCAGACACCGAGCGCGATGAGATGGTTCTTTAGCCGCACGATCGGGTCTCCGAGCGGCCAGGCGTCGGATTCGGTCTTCGGCCGGTAGGCAGAGGGGTCGTCCGAGCTCGAATGCGCGCCGGCGCGGTAGGTGACATATTCGACCAGCGTTGGGCCGAGATTGCTGCGCGCACGCTCCGCCGCCCATTTGGCGACCGCATGGACAGCGAGATAGTCGTTGCCGTCGACGCGCAGCGACGGGATGCCGAAGCCGAGGCCCCTCGCCGCGAACGTGCCCGAGCCACCGCGCGCGATGCCCTGGAAAGTCGAGATCGCCCACTGGTTGTTGACGACATTGAGCACGACGGGCGCCTTGTAGGTGGAGGCGAACACCAGCGCCGAATGGAAGTCGGACTCGGCCGTCGAGCCGTCGCCGATCCAGGCCGCCGCGATCTTCGAATCATTGCTGATCGCCGAAGCCATCGCCCAGCCGACCGCCTGGATATACTGCGTCGCCAGATTGCCGGAGATCGAGAAGAAACCGTGCTCCTTCGACGAATACATGATCGGCAATTGCCGGCCCTTCAGCGGATCGGCCTCGTTGGAATAGATCTGGTTCATCATCGTGACCATCGGGTAGCCGTCGGCGATGAGCAGCCCCGCCTGGCGATAGGTCGGGAAATTCATGTCGCCCGGCGCCAGCGCCTTGCGGAAGGCGCAAGCCACCGCCTCTTCGCCCAGATTCTGCATGTAGAACGAGGTCTTGCCCTGGCGCTGCGCCATCTGCATGCGCGCGTCGAAGGTCCTGAGCGTCATCATGTGGCGCAGGCCGGCCAAAAGCTCGTCGCTGGAAAGCAGGCCGGCCCAGGGCCCAACGGCTTCGCCATTGCGGTTCAGCACGCGGATGATCGAGAAGGCATGATCGCGGATGGTGCGCGGATCGACATCGATGTCGGGGCGCGGCACCGAGCCGGCCTTCGGGATCGGCACATTGGAAAAGTCAGGCGTTCCGCCCGGTCGCACTTCCGGCTCCGGAACGTGAAACCGCAACATCCCAGCATCGGCCATGACCAAGTCCTCCAATGTTGCCTGGCGCCGATAGTTGCATATCTGCACGGCCAGTGCGAATTCGTCGGGCAAGCCTTCAGTCCCGGCCGCGCCGGCCGATGCAGCCTCCCGAACACCAAGATGTAGATATGTCTGCGAAATTTCTTGTCGATGTTGGGCGGGGACGCGCAATTAGGGGGAAGGTTGGGCCGGGGTTGCGGTCAGATAAGGCAAGTCGGTGGGTGGATACTCACCTTGCAGCGTTGATAGTAGGTGAAAGCGGCGAAGCGGCTAATCTCCCCCCTCGAGGGCAGGGGAATCGCACATGAGTACAAAGGGACTCTTGTGTGGTGTGCGGAAATCGATTCTGAAAGGACCTCT
>NZ_JAMYSC010000122.1:0-5832 GCF_040321755.1 Mesorhizobium sp. M0276
ATGTGGCGGAAAAATCCGGACCGGCGGGCCTAGGCTGGCACCAGGAAGGCTCCGCCACATAATCTCGCCCGACGCATAAGAACGGTTATGTGGCGCGCCACATAACCGCATGCCGGCGATCTTTATGTCTTCCGCGGCCGCAGCGGCCATCTGATCAAGATTATCTGGCATGATGGGCTCGGCATGTCGCTGTATGCAAAACGGCTCGAGAAGGGCCGGTTCCTATGGCCGTCGCCGGCGGACGGCATGGTTTCCATATCACCGGCGCAGCTCGCCTACATGCTCGACGGGATCGATTGGCGCAACCCGCTTCACACGTTCCGCCCGCAGCGCGCGGGCTGAGTTTTTCTTTGAGTTGCGCCATTTTCCGCGAGTCAGCGGACGCGTTTTATGATTCACTCCAGGGCATGGTTGCCACCGCCCAGGATGCTGTTCCGGACGATATTGGCGCGCTGAGAGCCGCGCTGACCGCGGCGCTGGCCAGAGCCGAAGACGAGGCCGCGCGCGCTGCGCTGGTCGAGGCCGAACTGGCGGTCGCCAGGGCCAAGGCATCGGATGATGCGGCGCTGATCGCGCATCAGCATCTGACGATCCGGAAGCTGCAGCGGGCGCTGCATGGTCAGAGTTCTGAACGCTCAGCCCGCCTGCACGACCAGATGGAACTCACCTTCGAGGAACTCGAGAGCACCGCGACGGAAGACGAGATCGCCGCCGAACAGGCCGCGGCCCGGACCACCGAGGTGGCGCCTTACATGCGCAAGCGACCGGCGCGCCAGCCATTTCCCGAGCATCTGCCGCGCGAACGCGTGGTCGAGCCGGCGCCGACCGCTTGCCATTGCTGCGGCGGCCATCGGCTGCGCAGGCTGGGTGAGGATATCACCGAGACCCTGGAGGTGGTGCCGCGGCAATGGAAAGTGATCCAGCACGTGCGGGAGAAGTTCACCTGCCGCGACTGCGAAGCGATCAGCCAGGCTCCGGCGCCGTTCCACGCCACCCCACGCGGCTGGGCCGGTCCCGGCCTGCTGGCGATGATCCTGTTCGAGAAGTTCGGCCAGCATCAGCCGCTCAACCGCCAGGCTGAACGCTATGCCCGCGAAGGCGTGCCGTTCAGCCTGTCGACGCTCGCCGACCAGGTCGGCGCCGGCGCCGCGGCGCTGATGCCGCTGTTCAAGCGGCTCGAAGCCCATGTGCTGGCCGCTTCACGTCTGCACGGCGACGACACGACGGTGCCAGTCCTGGCCAAGGGCAAGACCGATACCGGCCGATTATGGACCTATGTGCGCGATGACCGACCGTTCGGCGGCGCCGATCCGCCGGCGGCAGTGTTCTATTATTCGCGCGATCGCCGAGGCGAACATCCCGCGGCGCATCTCGCCGGCTGGAGCGGCATTCTGCAGGCCGATGCCTTTGGTGGTTATGGCGATCTCTATGCGACGGGTCGTCAGCCGACGCCTATTCTGGAGGCCAGCTGCTGGGCCCACAGCCGGCGCAAAGTGTTCGAGCTGGCCGATGTCGAAGCGGCGGCGCGCAAGAAGGCGCACGGCGAGAAGCCCAACCTGATCTATCCGCTGGCGGTCGAAGCCGTGAAGCGCATCGATGCCCTGTTCGATATCGAGCGCGAGATCAACGGCCTGTCGCCAGGCCAACGCCACGCCGTGCGCCAGGAGCGGAGCGCGCCGCTGGTCACCGAGCTCGAGCGCTGGATGATCGAGACGCGCGACAAGCTCTCGCGCGGACACGATCTGACCAAGGCCTTCAACTACATGCTGCGCCGCTGGTCATCCTTCACCCGGTTCCTCGACGATGGGCGGATCTGCCTATCGAACAATGCAGCCGAGCGAGCCCTGCGCGGCATCGCTCTCGGCAGAAAGTCCTGGCTGTTCTGCGGTTCCGATCGCGGCGGACAGCGCGCGGCCGTTCTCTACAGCCTGATCGTCAGCGCCAAGATGAACGATATCGACCCTCAGGCCTGGCTCGCCGACGTCCTCGCCCGCCTGCCCGCCTATCCGGCCCATCGGATCGATGATTTGCTGCCGTGGAATTGGAGATCCGCAAAACTGCGGACCCAACCAGCGGCGGCCTGATCATGCAGCGCAATAAGGTGCATCACGTCTACACCGTCGAACGTGTCGCCAGGGATCTCGGCGTCAGCGAAACGCTCATCCAGGACCTGACCCCCGGTCTCGAGCCCGAGGACGGCGTCATCTGGGTGTACGGCGCCAACGATGACGACGGAATCTTGGCCTTCACCGATGAAGGCATCGAGGAAGTCAAACTCCTCCTCGAAGAATATCATCGCGTCTCCCCATCGAAAGCTTGACCCCAGCACCGCGGTGCTCATGGCCGCCGGATACGCACGTCTGCGGTCCCCACCGGACGGGTACGCTTCGCCTAAATGACGTTCGGTGAGGTCGCAGCCGGCAATCGAGATATCCTCCCAAGCTTATAGGACGCAATTCGCTTTGCACTCCACTCGGTCCCGCTGAGTGCAAAGAACCTGTAGGAATGGCGCTTCCCGCTCTCACACCCGGAGCGCTGTCCCTATGGAGGCGTTTTTAGATGTTTTGGTTTCGGACGAGTTCATCCATAACTGAGCGCACGGCGCTTTCCGCGATTGCGACGATCTCTTCGATCTCGGCCTTTGTTGCTACGAGCGGCGGGGCAAAGCCGAGAATGTCCCCGTGCGGCATAGCACGAGCGATTAGACCACGGTCACGAGCAGCCTTTGAAATTCGTGCACCAACCTTGAGCGTCGGATCGAAACGCTTCCTGTTGTCGCGATCGGCCACAAATTCGATCGCGCCCATAAGGCCGACCCCGCGCACCTCGCCAACGATCGGCAACTGCGCGAACTTTTCCTTCAGCTGCGCCTGGAAAAAGGAGCCTACTTCACGAGCATTACCTGGGAGATCCTCCTTCTCGACTATGTCTAGAACCGCATTGGCCGCAGCGGCGCCGATCGGATGACCAGAATAGGTGTAGCCGTGCGAGAATGAGCCGACCCTGGCAGCCCCTTCCTCCAGTACTTTGTAGACCTTCTCACCCACGATCGCCGCGGAAAGTGGGAAGTAGGCAGAGGTTAGTCCTTTTGCGACCGTGATGAGGTCGGGTTCGATGCCATAATGCTGTGAGCCGAACATGGAGCCCGTGCGGCCGAAGCCGGTAATGACTTCATCGGCGATGAGCAGCACATCATGCTTTTTGAGGACGGCCTGAATCGCTTCCCAGTACCCTTCCGGCGGGGGCGTAATGCCACCGGTGCCCAGCACAGGTTCGCCGATGAACCCACCGACGTTCTCCGAGCCCAAGCGTTCGATCAGCTGATCAAGTTCATCGGCTCGCCTCGCCGAGAATTCCTGCTCGGTCTCGCCCGGGCTTGCGCCCCAGTAGTGGTGTGGAACACCGGTGTGAACGATCTGCGGCAGCGGCAGATCCATGTGGTCATGATAGAAGCTCATGCCCGTCATCGAGCCGGACATGACGCTACAGCCATGGTAGCCGCGCTCGCGCGAGATGATCTTTTTCTTGTTCGGCTTGCCTCGTAGGTTGTTATAGTACCAGACGAGCTTGGCTTGCGTCTCGTTGGCGTCCGAACCGGACATGCCGTAAAAGATCTTGCTCATCTTCCCTGGCGCCATCTTCACGAGGCGGTCAGAAAGGATCGCAAGTTCTTCTGTCGTGTGCGCTGCGTAGGAATGATAATAGGCGAGACGGTAAGCTTGACGAGAAATTGCCTCGGCGACTTCGGTGCGACCATAGCCCACGTTGACGCAGTATAGGCCCGCGAAACCGTCGATGAACTCGTTGCCGTGCGCATCCTTAATGCGGATGCCCTTGCCTGTTTCTATGATGGTGGGCTCACCGAGCTTGCCTGTAGCGAAATCCTTAAGCTGCGTGAAAGGATGCAGGACGGAATTCCTGTCCTTTTCGCTGATTTCTTTGATATCAAAAGTCATTGGGCGCATCCTCTCACGCTGCTAGAATTCCAAAGCATGTGTATTTTGGTTCCAGATACTCGGCGAGGCCGTGTCTGGAACCTTCCCGGCCAAGACCCGACTGTTTCCATCCACCGAACGGGATGGGAGCTCCGGTGAATTTCGGGGTGTTCATCGCAACCATGCCGTATTCGAGCCGGTCGGAGAGCCGCATCGCGCGGTTGGGGTTCCGGGTGTAGACATACGCGGCAAGGCCCATCTCCGAATTGTTGGCACGCGCGAGCACCTCCCCTTCGTCGTCGAAGGACAGGATTGCTGCCACGGGACCAAAGTTCTCTTCCCAGGCGACCCGCATCTCGTCGGTCACATCGGCGAGCACGGTCGGCGTCACGAAGTTCCCACCAAGAGGATCATCCTTTGCGCCGGCCACCATTCGAGCTCCGACTGACAGAGCCTCGGAGATCTGCTGCCTGCACTTGTCAGCGCCTGACGCCTTGGTCATTGGACCGATGTCGATCCCGACCTCCAATCCGTGCCCAACTTTTAGTTTGCGAGTGGCCTTGGCGAATTCTTCTAGGAAATGGTCATAGACCCCCCGCTGTACGTAGATTCTATTTGCTGCCAAACAGTCCTGACCGGATGTCGCGAATTTGGCGGCCATGCAGCCGGCGACCGCAGCTTCGATTGGCGCATCGTCGAAAATGATGAAAGGAGCATTGCCGCCAAGTTCGAGTGAGGCCTTCTTGACGGTCTTCGCGGACTGCTCGAGCAGCAATCGGCCGACCTCGGTCGAGCCGGTAAAAGAGAACGCGCGCACCTGGGCATGCTGCAACAGCCGCGTGGCCAGTGGCTGAGCCTGGCCAGTGATCACCTGAAACACGCCGGCGGGAATCCCTACCTCCTCGGCAAGACGGGCGAGCGCCAGCGCCGACAAGGGCGTTTCCGGCGCGGGCTTGACGATCATGGTGCAGCCTGCGGCCAGCGCGGCTCCAGCCTTTCTAGTGATCATTGCCGAGGGAAAGTTCCATGGCGTGATAGCGACCGTTACTCCGATCGGCTGCATCTGCACGGCCAGCAGGCTTCCGGCGATATGGCTGGGGATGGTTTCGCCATAAGCCCGCTCGCCCTCTCCTGCAAACCAATCAAGAAAGCCAGCAGAATATGAAATTTCTTCACGGGCTTCAGCAATCGGCTTTCCTTGCTCGGCGGTTATGATGACAGCGAGGTCTTGCGCGTTTTCTCGCATAGCGATCGCCCATTTCCGCAGATATGCGCCACGTTCTAAAGGTAGCAGGCCGCGCCATTCGAGGAACGCTGCTCTCGCGGAATGGACCGCATCGTCCACGTCGGAAACTCCACAGGCCGCTACTTGCGCCAGCTCATCGCCAGTTGCAGGATCCACCACGCTGAGTGTTTCCGACTTCGAGAGCCAGGCGCCATTCACATAACCGCTTCTTTGCAGAAGGTCCGGGCGTTTGAGCCCCAGTAATGCAGTGGTTGCGGCGCCTCTCATTTACGACTCCGAGTGGATGCGTGATGCCGTCAGACTATTGTAGCATCAGCGCCCGTCGACAGCGCAGTTGGGGTCTCCAAAGCCGCATTCCTGCAAAAAAGAGACTAATTCGCGCGTGAACGAGCGAGCCGTGGCTAAGACTTGGCGCACTTGTGCCGATCAAAAGAACCAACAGCTTACGTCGGAATATTGTAAGCGGCGTTTGCGAGGGGCGTTTCCGAAGGCGGCTTGAGTGGCATCAATCACCGTAGCCAGGCGATTGAACAGCGCAGAGGAAACCTCTTCTTCCACCCTGCGCGTCGCCGCATCTATGCGTGCCTCGCAAAACAACGCTCATTTCCTGCATTGAGGTGCGATCATTCGCGTAATGCAGTGCCTCTAACG
>NZ_JAMYSC010000123.1:0-5662 GCF_040321755.1 Mesorhizobium sp. M0276
ATCTGCGTACGCAGCGCCAGCAGCGCATCGAGTTCGCAGTCGAGCGTCAGGTAGAAATGCGGGATGGTGGTCTTGGCCTCGACCAGACGGCGGGCGATGGTCTTGCGCATGTTGTCATGCGGGACGAGTTCATAGGAGCCTTGCTCGAACAGCTTCAGCACCTGATCGTCCGACATCGTTTTCACCGCAGGGGCAGCAGCCGGCGCGCCGGCGGGCGCGGCCTTGGCGGCAGGCGCCTTGGCGCCGCCACCGGCAATCGCCGCGTCGACATCGGCCTTGACCACACGGCCATGGGGGCCGGTGCCCGTCACGGCAGACACATCGACGCCGGCTTCCCTGGCGATGCGGCGTGCGAGCGGCGAGGCGAAGGTACGCTCGCCAGTTGCATGGCCGTTGGCGACCGGAGCCGACTCTGCCTTGGGGGCGGTTGCAGCAGGCTCGGCCTTTGGTGTCTCGGCCTTCGGTGCTTCAGCCTTGGGAGTCTCTGCTTTCGGCGCCTCGGCTTTCGCTGGTTCGGCAGCTCCACCGTTCTTCGCAGCAGCCGCTGCGTCCTCGCCTTCGGCGGCGAGGACGGCAATCAGCGCATTGACTTTCACGCCTTCGGTGCCGGCAGGAACGACGAGCTTGGCAACGGTGCCTTCATCGACGGCCTCGACTTCCATCGTCGCCTTGTCGGTCTCGATCTCGGCTATGACATCGCCCGGCGAAACCTTGTCGCCTTCCTTGACGAGCCATTTGGAGAGATTGCCCTCTTCCATCGTGGGCGACAGGGCCGGCATGGTGATGTTGATTGGCATTTCGTCCTCCCGCCCGATTCAGCGATACGTGACGGCTTTGACCGCCTCGATGACCTCGCCGACATTCGGCAAAGCCAGCTTTTCGAGGTTGGCCGCATAGGGCATCGGCACATCCTTGCCGGCAATGGTGATCACCGGAGCGTCGAGGAAGTCGAAGGCG
Source organism: Mesorhizobium sp. M0276 (assembly GCF_040321755.1). Classification (NCBI taxonomy): domain Bacteria; kingdom Pseudomonadati; phylum Pseudomonadota; class Alphaproteobacteria; order Hyphomicrobiales; family Phyllobacteriaceae; genus Mesorhizobium; species Mesorhizobium sp. M0276. The sequence goes on from NZ_JAMYSC010000123.1 coordinate 958, forward strand.
CGCTGCGACACCTGGTTGGCGATATGGTCGCCAACCGAACTCTGCGGGTAGCCTTCCTCCACCACGACCAACCGGTTGGTCTTCTTGACCGAGGCGATGATGGTGTCGAGGTCGAGCGGCCGAATGGTCCTGAGATCGATGATCTCGACGTCGATGCCCAGGCCGCGCAGTTCAGCCTCAGCCTTCAACGCATAGGTCATGCCGATGCCGAAGGAGACGATAGTGACGTCCTTGCCAGTCTTGTGGATGCGCGCCTTGCCGATCGGCAACACGAAATCGTCCAGCTTAGGGACGTCGAAGGACTGCCCGTAAAGGATCTCGTTCTCGAGGAAGATGATCGGATTCGGGTCGCGGATCGCCGCCTTGAGCAAGCCCTTGGCGTCGGCGGCCGTGTAGGGCATCACCACTTTCAGGCCTGGAATGTGGCTGTACCAAGCGGCGTAGCACTGCGAGTGCTGGGCAGCGACCCTGGCAGCAGCGCCGTTCGGTCCACGGAACACGATCGGCGCGCCCATCTGGCCGCCCGACATATAGAGCGTCTTGGCGGCGGAGTTGATGATCTGGTCGATCGCCTGCATGGCGAAGTTGAAGGTCATGAACTCCACGATCGGCTTCAGGCCGGCCATCGCAGCACCGACGCCGACGCCGGCAAAGCCGTGCTCGGTGATCGGTGTGTCGACGACGCGCCGCGGCCCGAACTCCTGCAGCAGGCCTTGCGTGATCTTGTAGGCACCTTGGTATTCGGCGACCTCCTCGCCCATGACGAAAACATCGGCGTCGCGGCGCATTTCCTCGGCCATCGCATCGCGCAGTGCTTCGCGCACAGTGGTGGAGACCATTTCCGTGCCGGCCGGAATATCCGGATCGGCGGCGATCTCGGTCTTCGGAGCGGCAGCGACCGGTGCGGCGGCGGGCTTTGCGGCCTCCGCCTTGTCCTTGGCGACTGGAGCCTCGGCTTTATCAGGCGCTTCCGCCTTGGCGGGAGCCGCGGACTTGCCGATATCTCCGGCGCTTTCGCCATCCTGCAGCAGCACTGCGATCGGCGTGTTGACCTTGACGCCTTCGGTGCCGGCGGCAATCAGGATCTTGCCCAGCGTGCCTTCGTCAGCGGCTTCGACTTCCATCGTCGCCTTGTCGGTCTCGATCTCGGCGATAACGTCGCCGGCGACGACCTTGTCACCCTCGTTCTTCAACCACTTGGAAAGATTGCCCTCTTCCATGGTCGGCGAGAGAGCGGGCATGAGAATTTCGATCGGCATGTCCTTGCCCTCCCGTTACAATACGATGTCGGTCCAGAGCTCGGACGGATCCGGCTCCGCGTCGTGCTGGGCAAATTCGGCGGCATCCGCAACGATGTCGCGAACCTCCTTGTCGATGGCCTTCAGCTCATCCTCGGTCGCCCACTTCTTCTCGGTCAACCGCGCCTTGACCTGCTCGATTGGGTCATGGTCCGAGCGCATCTTCTGCACTTCTTCCTTGGAGCGGTATTTCGCCGGGTCGGACATCGAGTGACCGCGGTAGCGGTAGGTCTGCATTTCGAGAATGATCGGCCCGTTGCCGGCCCGACACCATTCCGTCGCCTGATCGCCCGCGGCCTTCACGGCGCGGACATCCATGCCGTCGACCTGGATGCCGGGAATCTTGAACGAGGCGCCGCGATGCGAAAAATTGGTTTCCGCCGAGGAGCGCGAAACCGAGGTGCCCATGGCGTAGCGGTTGTTCTCGATTATGTAGATCACCGGCAGCTTCCACAGCGAGGCCATGTTGAAGCTTTCATAGACCTGGCCCTGATTGGCCGCACCGTCGCCGAAATAGGTCAGCGAGACATTGTTGTTGTCGCGGTAGCGGTTGGCGAAGGCCAGCCCGGTGCCGAGCGACACCTGCGCGCCGACGATGCCGTGGCCACCGTAAAAATGCTTTTCCTTGGAGAACATATGCATGGAGCCGCCCTTGCCCCGTGACAGGCCGCCGCGACGTCCGGTCAGCTCTGCCATGACGCCGCGTGGCGACAGTTCCATGGCCAACATGTGGCCATGGTCGCGATAGGCGGTAATCATCTGATCGCCGTCGATAAGCGCCATCTTCATGCCGGTCACGACTGCTTCCTGGCCGATGTAGAGGTGGCAGAAGCCGCCAATGAAACCCATGCCGTAAAGCTGGCCGGCCTTTTCCTCGAAACGACGGATGAGCAGCATGTGCCGGTAGGCAGCGAGCTCTTCGTCCTTGGTGAATTCGGCAGGCTTGGGAGCCGAAAGCCCCGATTTACCGTCGGATTTGGATTTGGCAGGCGCTTTTCTGGCGGCGGTAGCCATGCATCACTCCCTGTTGGCGTCTCTTTGTGGACATTTGAGCAAGATGAAATCTGCCCCGGGGAGATCAGCTCCTCCCCACCGATTTGCGGGAGGCTAACACGCGTCAGAGCGTTGCGCCATGCCGAAATTGCATAGCTGGCATGCGCCTAAGCGATTAAAATCATTGAAAATATTGGCGATTAACTAAATATAGGTTATTTCCCTGAGGCCGGCAACATGATGGTGATTTCATCAGTCTGGGACAAATTGAGCGCCTTGCGCGCCTGCTCATCGAGCATGTCCTTCTCAAGCGTGCCTTCATGCATGAGCCGAACACGCCGCTCGAGTTCCATCCGACGCGCTTTGATCGCATCGAGCTGGCTTTGCAGCGCAACCGTTTGGGCTTCCAGCTGGTATTTCGAGTTGATGCCGAATTCGCCATGATAGGCATGAAAGCCGAAATAGGCCAGGAACGCCGCGCAGAGCGAGGGGATGATCAGCCGGCCGGTGTTTCTCTGCTTGTGCTGACGGGTCCACATCGCTCGAATCCTCGCAGCCGCGAACTCAGGCGGCTCAGGATCTTTTCGCCCGATTGTGCTTAACGGACGGTTACGGATGACGGGCTTAGCGCCCGCCGAAATGAAAAAGGGCAGGAATGCCCCGCCCTTTCATCCAATATACAGGGATTCCAAGTGTTCGGGATCAGCCCTTGACTACCGACTTGCCGGCATAGCTTGCCTGCTTGCCAAGCTGTTCCTCGATGCGGATCAGCTGGTTGTATTTGGCCATGCGGTCCGAGCGCGACAGCGAGCCGGTCTTGATCTGTCCGCAATTGGTGGCGACGGCGAGATCGGCGATCGTCGAATCCTCGGTTTCGCCCGAACGATGCGACATGACGGCGGTGTAGCCGGCCTTGTGCGCGGTCTCGACTGCGTCGAGCGTTTCCGTCAGCGAGCCGATCTGATTGACCTTGACCAGGATCGAATTGGCAACACCCATGCGGATGCCGTCGCGCAGCCGTGCGGTGTTGGTGACGAACAAATCGTCGCCGACCAACTGGGTCTTCTTGCCGATCAGCTCGGTGAGGTACTTCCAGCCTTCCCAGTCGTCCTCGGCCAGGCCATCCTCGATCGAGATGATCGGATAGTCGGCGGCGAGCTTGGCCAGGTATTTGGCCTGGGCCTTGGGATCGCGCGTCTTCTTCTCGCCTTCATAGACATAATTGCTGTCCTTGAAGAACTCGGTCGCGGCGCAATCGAGACCGAGCGCAATCTCTTCGCCTGGCTTGAAGCCGGCCTGCTCGATCGATTCCATGATGAAATCGAGCGCCACTGGCGCACTCTTCAGGTTCGGGGCAAAGCCGCCCTCGTCGCCGACATTGGTGTTGTGACCGGCGTCCTTCAGCTTCTTGCGCAGCGTGTGGAATATCTCCGATCCCCAGCGAACACCTTCGCGCAGCGTCGGCGCGCCGATCGGCAGGATCATGAATTCCTGAAAGTCGATCGGATTGTCGGCATGGGCGCCACCATTGATGATGTTCATCATAGGCACCGGCAGGACATGCGCCTTGGTGCCGCCGACATAGCGGTAGAGCGGCAGGCCAGCGGCTTCGGCCGCTGCCTTGGCCACCGCCAGCGACACGCCGAGAATGGCATTGGCGCCGAGGCGGCTCTTGTTGGGCGTGCCGTCAAGCTCGATCATGGTCTGGTCGATATGGATCTGGTTTTCGGCTTCCATGCCGCCGATCGCCTCGAACAGCTCGCCGTTCACCGCTTCAACGGCCTTGAGCACGCCCTTGCCGAGATAGCGGGCGCCGCCGTCACGCAGTTCGACGGCCTCGTGAGCGCCGGTCGAAGCGCCCGATGGCACCGCCGCGCGGCCCATCGAGCCGTCTTCGAGAATGACATCGACCTCGACGGTCGGATTTCCACGGCTGTCCAGGATTTCACGCCCGACAATGTCGACGATGGCGGTCATTGCGATGTCCTCGATTGATCTGAAGAAGCGTCGCGCCCGTCTTAGCCAAAGTGCTGCAAAAGGCAATCGGCCGGCGCGCAATTTTTGGGCGACATGCACCACGATTCACGAAGCGCAAATCGCTGTCATCATAAGTCATGTGCGGCAGGGCCGCTTCCGGCTATGGTGCGGGTGCGCGGGGCGAAACAGGAGGAGTTTCGCCATGTCCCAGTTGAGTGGTATCGTGTGTCTGTTCCTGATCGCGGCTGCGTTCCTGACGTCGTGCGACAACCAGCAGTCGCCGCCCAAGGCGATGGCCCCCTTGCAGATCAGCAAATAGCTGCCGCATCAAACAAAATGGCCCCGTCGAGACCAGGGGAATCGCACATGAGTACAAAGGGACTCTTGTGTGGTGTGCGGAAATCGATTCTGAAAGGACCTCTGGATGATCGGAGGTC
>NZ_JAMYSC010000124.1:0-5517 GCF_040321755.1 Mesorhizobium sp. M0276
CATGCAGTAATTTTGAACCGGGGCGAGAGTGCGCGGCTTGTCACCGACCAACCGCACTCATACGCGGCGGCATCTGATGTGCCCGTCCACTTCTCGATGGCGGTTCTTGAGCGTGGTGGACGGCGAGGTCCGGGCCCCTCGTCGACGGCAACGAAGATGCCTGGGCCCGCTCCGTAATTTTCTTCGATCACCAACAAACGCCCACTCACGACAGGAGAAATACCGTTGTACGTTCCGCCCCATTTTGCCGTACACGATCAGAACGCCCAGTTTGACCTTATCGAGAGACACCCGCTCGGCATCCTGGTCACCCAAAGCAAAGGCATCCTCGACGCGAACCACGTCCCCTTTGAGCTCGACCGCTCGAAGGGAGACAAGGGCGTCCTCAATTGTCATGTTGCCCGCAAGAACCCAGTCTGGGAGGAAGTCGCCAATGGCGATGAGGTTCTCGTAATCTTCCGTGCGGCCGACGCTTACATCTCGCCGAACTGGTATCCGAGCAAGCATGAATTCCACAAGCAGGTGCCGACGTGGAACTATCTCGTCGTCCATGCCCACGGACGCATCACTGTCCGGGATGATGAGCGGTATGTGCGCCGCAACGTGGCGAAGCTCACTCACATGCAAGAAACCTCGCAGCCGGTCCCATGGAAGATGGGCGACGCGCCGAAGGACTTCATCGACACGATGGTCAAGGCAATCGTCGCCCTGGAGATCGAGATCACCGGCCTGGTTGGAAAATCAAAACTCAGCCAGAACAAAGAGGTGCGCGACATTCAGAACCCTGGTGAAATGCTGCGTGCCCAAGGGACCATTGCGATGGGAGAAGCGATGCTCGCGGCTGCGGCGGCCAAATCCCAATAGCATGTGTCTTGTCCCGACAAAGCCGCTGGTGACGGCTTCCGACGGGTCACCTAGCCCGCCTTGACGCACGGCAATAGCTTTTGACGGCCTGAAGCGACGCTGTGGTCACCGTTGTGATACTTTTCCACGCGCCTGGTCAGGCGGCAGGATTGCTCCGTCGTGACCGACGGGTTCGTTTCAGGCGCCTGCGCCCCCTCGTATGTCGGCGACCAGCCGCGCAGCGGTTTTGAATGAGGCGCAATCGCACGCGTTTCGAAGCCACGTACCTTGGGCGGCAAGCTCGACCATGCGCTCGACGCAGCTCCAAGTGCGGCGCCGTCAACGATCTCCTTGAACCTGCGGAACTTGCCCGAAAGCACTTCTCTTACGGGAGATGATTGGCTTTGTCGCCGAACCGACTGATGGAGATGGTGGCGGCGCCGCCGTAGCGATCAGACCCGCCTTGCAGCGCAATGGCTACCCGGGCGCGACTGGGAGATGCGGGCGGGACTGTGGAGCTGCGGAGACGGAGCGGATCGGCACGGAGCCGTGACCGCTTGCGATCTGGCTCTGGAACGAGTTAAGGAAGCGCGGACTTCCGATCGTGTCAAGCGCCGCCCTCTCGATGATGCCGAACAAATCGGGCCGCCACGAGCGGGGATGGTTTAAGCAGGTTCGCACCAAGAGCCACGGCACCTGTGTCGTGCGGGTGCTGCTGTCGGCACGCGACCTTCTCGTCAGCCTAGTAGGCAAAATCGAGAACAGATGCCTGGGCTTCCTAAGGCCTTCGGCGTCATATTCGGCAAGAAGATCGATGCCCAGGTGATCCTACACATGCTCAGGATCCAGGCGACGCAGGTCTACCATGATCCGCTGCGAGCCGGCATCAACGACGTGCAGGAACTGTCGAAGACACATGAAGCGATCGCCAGGGCCAAGACCGAGATCCAGCACCGCATCCTGACACACTACCTGCCGCCGTATTTTCCCGAGATCGATCGCTTCCGGGGGAACAGCCGCAGCGATTGATTCTTTGCCTTCCTCCATGCCTTTCCGACCCCAGCAAGCATCACGGCGCTGACGAAGGAGGAGTTTGTGGCAGCAGCTTGGGATGTCGTCGGCCGCAAAGTCAGCAAGACACATATTCTGATGGATATTTTCGAGACGGCGCGCCCATCGATCGGATTGCCGCTGCACTTGATGCGCCTGCCATTCGCATGTTCCGGATGGTCATTGACGAAGCACGCAGCCTGATCCGGCAACGCAATGAGATCGAAGCACAGGCCGACGATCTGCTGCGGCACAGCCAGGATTATCAGCTCCTGCGACAAATCCCGGGCATCGGACCGATCAAGGCATTGACCGTCATTGCCGAAGCCGGCGATCTTCGCCGCTTAGGTGATCATCGCCAGTTTCTAAAGTTCTGCGGGCTGGACCTCTCGACACAGAAGTCCGGTCAATATCGAGGCCAGACCCGCCTTTCCAACCCAGTCTCCCCGGTTCGGTCCGAATGGACAACCTCCCGAAAACTCACGGCAAGCACACGACCCATTCAATAGCATTCCTAAGCATACTGACCAGGGCGACCTCGACCCCCCTAATCACAGCGGTGAGCTCGCAGGCGGGGTCGATGAAGGCCGAGCTTGAGCGGCATCTCTATCACATTGATAGCCTATTAGGCTGGTCCGGCGTTTGATCGGACCCATGATCCATCCGAGCAGCTTGTGAGGGATGCAGCCGAACCAGGCGCTGCTCCCACAGTCTTCGCAGGTCCTCCATCAGAGCTTCATGCTCAGCCTGATCCGGCGCAATTATATTGAGGTGATCGCTTAACACGGCTTCGCCCTCAATCCGCATCAGCAGATTAAACAGGTCGTTTGAAATTCGCACACTGTCAATGCTGAAGTGGTTCGGAATAATCTCGCAGACAGTCTCCTGATGATCTCGCGCTGTGTAAGCACGGGTTTGATGGAGGGAGACTGAGGGAGGCAATGAAATCGCAAGCGCAGTCCAATCCTGCAGCGTTGCAGCCCGTTTTTTTACCAGGAAGGGCCCGACCACAAGTCCATCCAGCTCTGTCGTCAAAAATGTGGCAATCGCGTCTGCAACCGTATCCACGATCGGTTCAGCATTGTTGTTAAAGGACGTATTGAGCAGAATTGGAGTGCCTGTCCGCTTCTTGAACGCATTGATGACCTCCCAGTAAGCGGGGTTGGCATCGCGCGATACTGTTTGCAGCCGAGCCGTACCGTCGACGTGCGTAATGGCACCCAACAAGGCGCGCTTTGAGTCACGCACGCGAACGACGAAATTCATGAAAGGAAATTCGTGCTTACCGTCCGGGAGGTCGAAAAATTCGCTCGCATCCTCTTCCAGCACAGATGGTGCGAAAGGCCTATAGCCTTCGCGCTTCTTGACCATGGCATTGATCCGGTCCTTGTTTGCAGCGGGCCGAGGGTCGGCAAGAATGCTGCGGTTGCCCAGCGCACGTGGCCCAAACTCCGAACGACCCTGCACCCAGCCGATCACGGCGCCGTTGGCGATCCAGTCGGCTGCACTGCTCGCTACGTCGTCAGAGCGTTCAACCTCGAGATGTCCGGCCCATGCATTCAGTTCCTGTTCCACGGCGCGGTCGCTCCCGAGATCAGGACCCCAATAGACCTCCTGCAGTCGCTCACGCGGCGCGGGGCGGCCCATCTCGTTAGAGACTATCAGCGCAGCTCCCAATGCGCAGCCAGCGTCGTGAGACGCGGGTTGCACGAAGATGTCTTCGAAAAGCCCTGAATACAGCAGCTTGCCGTTCATCGTGCAGTTGTGGGCTACCCCTCCCGCCAGACACAACCGCTTCATGCCGGTGGCCTCACGGTGGTGCCGGAGAATGTGGAACACGATCCGCTCAAGCGCTTCCTGCAGTGACGCACTCACATCTCGATGCTGCTGGGTGAAAGGCATTCCCTTTCGCCTGATCTCGATGTTGCGGAGCAACGCCGGACCGATGCGGTCGAGGTGAACACGGTAGCCACCGTTGGCGGAGAGCTCGTAGAACTGCTCGAAGAGCTCGCGATAGGGAGCGGGGTCGCCATAGGGCGCGAGTCCCATTACCTTATACTCGTCGAACAGGCCGTAGCCGAGACAGCGGATCGTCTCGAGATAAAACAGCCCAAGAGAATTTTCCTCCGGGAAAGCCTCGATTTGCGTAATTTCTGTGCCAGACCCTACCGCCACAAGGCCCGACAGGAAATCACCACAGCCATCAATCGCTAGAATGAGACTTTGTTCGAAGCCCGACATTGCAAAGGCGCTCACGGCGTGCGCCTGATGATGACCTACGAATGAAATACGTGAACTGTCCAACTTAGTGTCGAACTCACGCGCTAACAGGTTCTGCACCAACATTTTAGCATCCAACGGAATGGAGAGAATGTCCGGTTGGGAAGCGGACATACCTTCAAGCATGGCGTTGGCGTAGGTCTCGCTGGCGTAGACCGCGACACGATCAATGTCGCTGAGCTGAACCCCGGCCGTCGAAAGACAGTATTGAATCGAACCACTTGGCAGCTTGTTCGAGTGCTTAATTCGATTGAGGCGTTCCTCTTCTACGGCGGCTATCACCTTTCCGTCTCGGACGAGCACCGCGGCGCCATCGTGCATAAAGGCGTTCGGACGCTCGAATCGGTTTTCATGGACTTGGTCAAGTCCGCCGCTGATTCCTAGACACAGCATTTCTTTCTCCAAATAGTAACGGGGAAGCCAAATTGGCCTACCTCGACTGTTTCCAACTAAATAGGCCGTGTTGTCGCCTGCAGCTGCGACCGCCCGTTCATCCAATCCTGAGCGGCTGCTGACATGTATCCGGCGCTGTCGTTTTCATCGGCAGAACCAACTTGCGATGCCGCCTGTTCGTGGGAAGGGCGGCCGTCGACGAATAACAGTACCGCCCCCGTGAACTGGCCCGATTTCATTCTCCGAAGCGACCATGGTCGCACCGCCCGACATTGTCGGCCAGTTGCAACTCACTTTCTCGGTACGACCTCCACTGCACGTCAGGGCGCATCGAAGATTTTCTCCTTTGGATTATTCCTAAGGCAGCTTTCGTCACGCCATAGAGCAGCGTGTGATTGGTGCGTGAGGCTCTTTTTTGTCCATGCACGATTCCGGAAGAGTGATGAAATCGATTGTTTTGATCAAAGTCATCCACGCTATGAATAGTAGCCGCAGCACATGCGTTTCAAAGCGCTTCAGGCTTCCCGGATGACTACTCCGATGTGAAGCGCATGGCATTCCAAGCGCTCTGTCAACTAAACGATGAGTATCGGCGTCGACCCTCATTGCCTTCGTCTTCGCGACTCCGTGACAGCGGCTGGCATTGTGTTTGTAGGCATCGGGCGAAGATCATGTCGATCGGCCATCTCGCCTGCCTATCGGCAAACCCTTGAACAATGATCCACGCACCAGCGCGATTGTGATCACGAGCGCCTCTGAGCTCGGGAGGTTCGGTTTTCTGAGGGTTCCTGGGTCTCCGAAGCGATGGAGGTAGCTAGCCTTCCTGGTGCTATACGGTTGTGCTCTTCATGGAGTGGACGCATTTGCGGATAGTGTGCTGAAGGTTCTGCAAAAAGTTTTGGAGAGAGAACGGCGCTTGCTCTGAGGGGCGAGCGGCCATGGCACGGTGGT
>NZ_JAMYSC010000125.1:0-4919 GCF_040321755.1 Mesorhizobium sp. M0276
CAACAGACCCAAGGTCGAGGAAACCGCGCGGCTGTTGAAGATCAACGTCAAGTTCGATGAGAGCACGCCGGTGGCCGCCTATGGCACCATGTTCTGGTTCCGGCCACGCGCCCTGCGCAAGCTATTCGAGCACAAGTGGAAATGGGAAGAGTTCAATGCCGAGCCGGATCATCTCGACGGTGGGTTGGCGCATGCGCTCGAGCGGCTGATCGCCTACGCGGCTCAGGATGCTGGATACACCACGCAGCACATCATGTGCGCACATCAGGCGGCGCACAACTACACCATGCTGGAGTTCAAGCTGCAAAAGCTTGCCAGCCTGCTGCCATCGGGCGACTTCCAATGGCAGTGTCATATGTTGTCTGAGTGGAAGAACGCCGGCTATCCTTCGGTACACCATCTACCAGCCCCTGTTCCATGGGCGCAGACATCAGTGAGGCACTCTCTGGCCGGGCTCAATTTCGCCGTTAAAAGCTCGCTAAAATTCAGGGCGCCTGTCCTGTTCAAAATACTCAGGCCGATCTATCGCGGCATGGCCTCCGTTTTCAAGCCAAGCTCGTGAACGCAACACTTCGTAACGAAGGCATACGCATGCGGATCACTTGTCAAGCCACCAAAGAGACAGGCTGATGAGGCGTCTGGCCATTGCATTTTACTACGATCAATATGGCAAGGTAGATGATTATTATTTTCACCTGATTGCGTCGCTCCGGCCTTTTGTTGAGAAAATGCTGGTGGTTTGCAACGGTCCGATCGACAAAGAAGCTCAGTCTCGGCTCTCCGAGGCAGCTGATAGCTTCCTGATCAGGGAAAACAAAGGGTTCGATGTATGGGCCTATCGAACCGGCCTCGAACATATCGGGTGGGATGAACTTTCACGCTTCGACGAGATTTTGCTTTTCAACCACACCTTCTACGGGCCGATTTTCCCGTTCTCGGACATGTTTTCCGAGATGGACCGACGTAGCTGTGATTTTTGGGGAATTTCCGCTCACAGGGCGGTGAGACCCAATCCGATCGACGTCAGAAGATCGGAACTGCCCTTCCACCTCAACTCCCATTTCATCGCGGTGCGGCGGTCCTTGCATCAGTCAAAAGCGTTTCGTGACTATTGGACCCAGATGGCGCCCATCAACTCCTATATGGATTCAGTCGCGAAACATGAGACGGTGTTCACGGAACATTTCCAGGCCTTGGGCTTCACCTGTTCGGTCCTGCTCGATCCGGAGCGATATAAGACACCATACCCAGCTTTCATGGAGCCGGACAAAACGCTGGAGGACCGTAGCCCGATCCTGAAGCGGCGCCTCTTTTTTCACGACACGCTATCGCTCGAGCGCGAGGCTATCAACCTGCCGCGTGCTTTGGAGATAGTAGAGAATCAATCAGATTATGATTTGTCACTGATATGGAAAAGCGTTGGCCGCCTGGGCCCACCTCGTACGCTAAATGGCAATGCGGCGTTGCTCTCCGTTTTGCCGGACACTCGCATTGGTGCGCAAAGAAATTGGGACAGTTACCGGATAGCGGTTCTAGCGCATGTATATCACGTTGACATGATCGATGAGATACTGGGCTACACCGAAAATGTGCCGAAGGGCCACGACCTGATCATCACGACCGACAATGCCAGCAAGCAGGTGTTGATCCAACAAGCGGTTGCGAAGGCGCCGAACGCCAGAAATTTCATAGTCTTGGTCGTTCCGAACGACGGCAGGGATACTTCAGCACTCCTTGTCGGGTGCCGGGACTACGCAATCGGGGACCGCTACGATCTGATCTGTCGGATACATTCCAAACGCTCTCCCCAGGACGGCCCAAGGGGAGAGCTATTTAAGCTTCACAATTTCGACAACCTTCTTCACACACCTGGTTATGTCGAAAACTTGCTTGAGCTCTTTGTCGGCAATCCAGCGCTTGGTCTGGTTATGCCACCGGTGGTTCATATCGGCTACCCGACCTTGGGAAACGCATGGGCTGGCAACAGAGCTAGTGTTGCAAAGCTGGCCAAACAGCTGCGCCTGATCGTGCATTTGGACGATAGTACGCCTGTCGCGCCTTATGGTGGAATGTACTGGTTTCGCCCTGCTGCTCTAAGGAAGCTTTTCGAACATAAATGGAGCTGGGACGATTTTGCCACTTTGGAATACCGTGACGGGAGTTTGGTCCATGCTTTGGAGCGGATCATAGCCTATGTCGCAATCGACGCAGGATATACCTTCCGACACGTGATGACCGAGGGGCACGCTGCTCACAACTACGTTATGCTGGAGGCCAAATTGCAGGCATTGTGCGCCGACGGAGCGCCGGTGGAATTCGGAAACCTGGGAGTGAGAAGAGCCTTTCATGGCCTCATCTTCTCGATCAAGAGATCAATCGTGACCAGATCGCCAATAGCGTTCAGGGTCCTCAGGCCACTCTATCGCTGCCTGCAAAGGATAATTGCGCTTAGGGGTTAGCAGCGGCTTTCGTGCCTCTTCTTAGGCTGCTTTGCGAACGACCAGTCGAGGCCGTTCCTTTCGTCCTGCCAGTCGAGAGGCAAGCCGCTTGCCCCATTTGTTGGTCGGCTTTTCCAAGACATGGTAGGTCACCGCAGCAGTTGGAAGGACGCACGCCAGCGTCAGCACAAAGCAGGACGCAAACGTTTCTATCCTGCCCCCTCCCGAAGCCTGTATCTGCTTATAGAACGGGAACAGGGCAACGATGATCGGGCTATGCACGAGGTAGACCGAGTAGCTGATGTCCCCTATCCAAGCTATTGTTTTGTTGACCAAAATGTGGATCGGGCAAAGGGCGAGCCCGAGGACAAGGCAGGCGAACATAACGCCTAGCCAATGGAACGGCTCACCCTGGTCGTGCGCATCTTCCCCAACCCGCAGAGTTGCCTGCGGCTGGTTCGGGCGCTGGCGGTCGAGATCCACGAGAACTGGCTCGAGGCGACCCGCTATCTCAACATGGACCATCTGCGTGAGCACAAGAAGGAGAGCCTGAGGGCCTTGGCCGCCTGAGCACCGTCATGTGTCCGCCGCTCCGCTAAACACGGGAGCTGCGCGGCGGACACGCCGACGTCACAGCTACCGCCACGCCATTTTGCGGAACTTGACGCACACAACTGAAACCGAACATGAATATCGGCAGATGATAAAAAATCGACTGCTGTTGATAAGTTGCCGGGTCGGCCGTGAACAGCATCACCGTCATGCCGAAGACCTTTGCCACCACCAAGCTGATGAACACCGCCACCAGCGCCGACCACAGGTTTTTTGGTGCGGGCATAGACGAATGGGAATATCAGGTAGAACATCATTTCAGTGCCGGTCGTCCAGCCGGCCATGACGATTGAGGTCTGGTGGCCATACCCTGGCACGAGGTTGAAGACGAACGTCACGTTCGTCAGGAACGTGCCGATATTTAGAGCGAACCCAGATGGGTTGGTGTTGAAGAAATCCCTCATTGGCTCGAAGACGGAGAGAAGCGTGAACGCTACGAGCAAATAAAACAGCGGTGCTATACGAAAGAAGCGGCGCAAGGCAAACCCCAGGAGCGGTCGATCCTCGTCAGCATGACTGGGCTGCATCAGGCAAAGAGAGAACGTGCTGACGACGAAAAACAGCTGCACTCCCCAAACACCATGCGCGATGTAGAGGTCAAACCAAGGCATCTCCATGCCAGGCTGCGGCATGTGGGCGACGTGGACCGATATGACCCAAAGCGCCGCGATGCCACGCAGCGCGCTGAGATAGGCGTATCGAACCTGTTCTTTAGAGTCTCCGATAGGGGATCTGTAAACCCCACGCCTTTAGGCGGTTGGGATGGAGCGCTACCCGATTGAATTTTCTGGGTGAAGCATACAAGCGTAAGCGCTGTTGTGGGACCACCTTTCGGGAGTGGTCGCGATCTGTGAGGTTGCCGATCCTGTCTTGGGATCGGAGATCGGCTTGTGTCTGGACTTGACCTTACGTTTGACCCGGAGCGGCAGCCTCGGCGTTTCGAGGTGATCAACGGTGCCGGCGGTCGGCGTCAGTGGTCGGTGGATGACAAGGCGCGGATCATCGCGGAGACGCTGGAGCCGAACGCAGTCTTTTCTGGGGTCGCCCGCCGGTATGGCCTCAGGCCGCAGCAGGTCTTCGCCTGGCGCCGCGAAGCGCGCAAACAGGCCGCTTCGGTGCAGCAAGATTCTCCTGCCTTCGTGCCGGCGGTTGTGACGGCGGCGGAGCCTGTAGCCAGGCATCCAGCGAAGCAGCGGAAACGGCAAGCCACTCGGGACGCCGGCATGATCGAGCTTGAGATCGACGGCATCGCGATGCGCGTCGGCCGGGGCGCCGATACCAAGACGGTGGCCGCAGTGATCCGCGCGCTGAAGGCGACGTCGTGATCGGGCCGACGGGTGCGGTCAAGGTCATGGTGGCGACGAAGCCGGTCGACTTCCGCAAGGGCGCGGAGGGGCTGGCGGCGCTGGTGCGAGAGACGATGGGGGGCCGATCCGTTCTTATGCGTCGGGCGAGATTATGTGGCGGAGCCTTCCTGGTGCCAGCCTAGGCCCGCCGGTCCGGATTTTTCCGCCACATAATATTTAGATGCTGTTCAGCAGTTGCAGAACGGAGTCATTTGGTCGGAAACGCACGCCGTGAGCGCCGGTGACGCCCGCCTTCTCGAGTCCATTGCGCATCATCTCGACATCCGCTGCGGCATAGCGGTGGGTCGTGGCGACCTGTGCGTGCCCGAGCCAGGCTTGGATCGTCAAAAGGTCCACGCCGGACTGGAGAAGCTTCATGGCGAGGGAGTGCCGGAAGATGTGCGGCGATATGGGCTTGTCGGCCAAGGCCGGCCTGGTAGGCACGGCCTCTGTGGCCGCACGCCGCACGATATGGGTCGCTCCGAAACGAGTCAGGCGTTCGTTGCGGGCGCCGACGAATATC
>NZ_JAMYSC010000126.1:0-4476 GCF_040321755.1 Mesorhizobium sp. M0276
CGGAGCATAAGGGCTGTCCCGACAATAGTGCCAGTCTCCGTGGGGAACGCACGACAGTGGCTAGGGCTGCATCGTTGATCGCGACCTGCAGCAAGATACACAGACCCGAAAAGCTGTCTTTCAGGGACGGCGGCAATGGCATCAACCTGCGACCTGCTGTAAGCTTGGAAAGCGGGTAACAATCCGCGAAGGAATGGGGGATGGAACGTCATCTCGCAGCCGTCCTGATTGCCGATGTTGTCGGCTATGGCCGCTTGAGCCAGATCGACGACGAGGGTACGCGTGCGCTTTTCCGAACCGACCTGAACGAAGTATTCGAGCCACGGATCGCTGCGCACCATGGTCGACTGGTGAAAACCATGGGAGATGGGATGCTGGTCGAGTTCCACAGTGTGGTCGACGCGCTGCGCTGCGCGGTCGAAATCCAGCAACAGAAGGCGGAGGTGAACGTTCTCACGCAGCCAGGACGGCGGCTTGATTTCCGCATCGGCATCAATCTGGGCGATGTTATCGTTGAGGGTGACGACATCCACGGCGATGCGGTAAACATCGCCGATCGGCTGCAAGGGCTGGCGGAACCTGGAGGAATCGCGATTTCCGCCACCGCCTGCGACCATGTGAGGGGAAAGGTGCCGATCGGCTTTGCCTCACTCGGCGTGCAGAAAATGAAAAGTATCGCCGAACCGGTTCGCGTGTACCGTGTCTTGATCGACCCCGCTACCGCGGGCAAGATCGTCGATGCCAAACCAGGCCTTTCTTTCGGCGACGACAGTAAGCCGCCGCTAATTGCGGTTTTGCCGTTCGAAAACCTGAGCGCC
This sequence comes from Mesorhizobium sp. M0276, assembly GCF_040321755.1. Classification (NCBI taxonomy): domain Bacteria; kingdom Pseudomonadati; phylum Pseudomonadota; class Alphaproteobacteria; order Hyphomicrobiales; family Phyllobacteriaceae; genus Mesorhizobium; species Mesorhizobium sp. M0276. The sequence goes on from NZ_JAMYSC010000126.1 coordinate 819, forward strand.
GACGACGGCTGGACGCGGCTGGCAGACGGCCTGTCGGCCGACATGATCGGCGACCTAGCGCGCTATCCCGACCTTGCGGTCATTTCGCGCCAGACCATGCAGTCCTATCGGGGACGGGCGAGCGACACACGCTCGGTTGGACGGGAACTGAACGCCGATTACCTGCTGGAAGGCACCCTCCAGGCGATCGGACAGCGTGTCCGCGTCGCGGTGCAGCTGGTCGACACCCGGACCGGAGCCAACCTTTGGTCGGCGCGGTTCGACGAGTCGACCGATGACTTTTTTCTCATGCAGGACAGCATCACACAGAACGTCATCAATGCCCTGGCAGGCACTTTCGGCAAGCTCGCCAATCTCGGGCGTGAGGTGGCTCGGCGGAAGCCTCCCTCGAGCCTGGGTGCTTACGACTGCTATCTACTCGGGGTGGAACTGCACGACAGATTCACGACCGAGGCGAGGGCGGCAGCCATACGCATGCTGTCCCGCGCCGTGGAACTCGACCCCGGCTTCGCGCGGGCCTGGATGACGTTGGGATTGGCACATGCGGTCGATGCCTTCAATGCCTTTACGCCAGATTCAGCCGCTTCGGTCGAGCGCTGGCGAGAATGCGTGGAAAAGGCTCTGGCGCTCGATCCTACCGATCCGATGACGCGCCTTTACATGGGCGCTCTCCGCGCCCTTGACGGCGATATCAGCGGGGCCGCAGAGGAATACGACCGGGCGCTGGCCCTGGCACCCAATGACGCCGATGTGCTGTCGATGCTTGCCTCAAGCCGAGCTCTCGTGTGTGGAAATCCGGAAGAAGGCTGTGCTCTTGCCGAACGGGCGCTTCGCCTCAATCCGCAGGCTCCGAGTTGGTACTACGCGCAACTCGCCCGGGCGCGGTTCGTCGCCGGTCGCTATGCCGACAGTCTGTCGTCGCTGTGCCAAAGTCCGCCGGATATTCCCGTCACTCTGATGTTCCGTGCCCTGTGCCACGCGCTGCTCGAAGAGCCGGTGCAGGCGCAGTTGATCGCCAGTCGGATTGCCGTCGAGTTTCCAAGGTTCACCGTCGAGAACTTCATCCGAACCTATCCCGTCACCAATCCTCTTGCCCTCGCTGCGATCAAGGAAGGGGCTCGTCGTGCAGGTATAGCATAGAGCCGAAAATGGTACCTAGTTGAGAAGGGGGGAAGCGCTTCCTGGATATGCCACTTGGTAAGCCGGGCCCAGCTTCCGGCACAGGCTGAGGGTCTGCTTCGTAGCGTTAACTGGGCGCTGGCGTGACCCCTGCTAAGCTTCCGCTCCTGGCGCTGCCACGACCTTCAAGCCGGAGGCCACCGAACTGAAGCTGTCGGAAACGGATGTGCATTCGGTCGGCTTCCTGTTCGATCTGCAAGGCGGAGACCGGGACAACAGCGATGACAGGGTGATGCCGCATAGCGCTTCCTCAATGCGCTCGACGGCCAGCATCTGCAAAAATGGCAATACAAGCGTGAAACGGAACGCATTATCCCGCTCGGCACCGAGAACAAGACGATCAGCCACTACCATCTCTCGCCGGAGGGCTGGATCGACATTGCCGGCGGCGCGCAGCGCCTCTGCTACAATGAGATCCCGACGAAGGTGAACTGGACCTATCTGTGTTTCGACTTCTACCTGGAGTCGATGCGGGCGCTCGCCCTGCGCTGCAACGACCGCAGCTTCGATTTGTCTGGTTTCGAGTCGATTCACATTCCGGCCATGAAGAACCTCTGGTGCATGCTCAATTTCTGCGTGTTCGCCGAGACCGACGTCGCCAAGCGCGCGTTCCTCTACGTCGACGCAATCTGCATTTCGGGGGATTTCTGATGCTGCCCGAGAGCATTACCGCCATTGTCGCGCGCAACGAGCGATGGAGCGGTGAGGCCGCCAGTGAACCTTATGAGGCGGGATGGGCGCGCGAGGCGATTTTCTTCGTTAGGGCCTTGAAGGAGCCTAGCGGTCCCGTGCCGATGGCACGAGTCGAAATCTCACCGGACGGGATGCGGTGGTTGCCGGAGGGCACCGAGTTCCGCATGCCCAACCGGCGCGATGGCATGTCGATGGCGCGCTTGACGCATTTCGGCAACTGGCTGCGTGTAACGGCCCGCTTCGAGGACGGTGGGGAATGTTTCGTGCTGGTGACACTCCACCTCAAGGCCTGACGGGCGGCAATTTCGTGATTCGCAGCGACGCCTGGTGCACCAGTGACGTCCAGCTATTGGTCGAGGCGAGGTGGCAGTAGAGCAGGCCGAGCGCGCCTGACCTTCTGAGGTCGAGGAAGGCTTCGTCGCTCAGCTTGTTGAAGGCCGGCTCGTCGATCACCTGGAAATCGGTGAGGTTGAGCACTTCGCCGCCCTCCAGCGTCACTTTGCTCTGGCGCGGCGCGAACAGGCCATGCGCGTCGATCCTGTCGATCATGATGCGGGTGACTCTGAAATCGATCTGGAACTGATCGCAGAAGGCGAGCGCCTGCTTCGTCGCCTCGGTCGCCTCGGCGCCGCTGAAGAACGGCGCGATCTTGTCGTCGCGGAACGGCGCCATGAGCTGGTCGACAACGCGCTCGCTTGCCCGGTCGACGCACAGCGTCAGTCGGCCGGGCGCGTTCGGGTCGTCGGCCAGAATGAAGGGATAGCGGCGGACATAGGCGGGAACATAGTGCGGCGCGGTCCACCGGCCGTCGGCATCGACGAACAGGTTTTCGTTCTGGCGCACGCCGGTGATTATCACCGGCGCCTTGGCGGCACCGATGAAGACGATCGGGTAGGAGCGCATCGCCGCGGGCATTTCCGACGCCACTACCGGAATGGCGTGCGCCGAGCGGGCGAACGAAAAGTCGCTGCGCGCGGTCAGGCCAAGCGAGCCGTGCCGCACCGGGTTGAGCGCCTCCGGCGTGGAATAGAACAGCGGCATCGCATCGCCCGCCACGTCCGTCTTTGCATCCGCCATCGTCCGTCCCCCGCAAGCCGATCCGGCCGCCAATGGTCCCGAAGCCGGGATCTGTTCTTGTTTGCGCTGATCTTGGATCGAAAAGAATCCCGCGCGCGAACAAAGTACTACAGCGTCTCTTGCGCGCATAAAAGGACAGGCGGTGCTGTATTTTTGGGTTTGCGGCGGCGAATTGTCTTGCGGGCAGGGCCCGGCAGACTGGCCGCCTCTGGACAGCTTGCGGCGAAGCGGCGACAGTGCCGCCGGCAGTGGACAAATTGAGGCTTGCATGGCGTCGGTAGCGGATTTTGAACAGGGACAAATCTTCACCATCGAAGCCGGCGGCCAGCAGATCCCGCTTGAGCTGAGCGCGGTCAACCCCATCGCCGCCAGCCCGCGCCCGGGTGGCGGCTTCTCGCTGCTGTTCAGGGGCCCGCGCGAAATCGCCTTGCCGCAGGCGACTTATCTCTTCAGCGGCACAAGCGGTACCCACGAGATCTTCATCGTGCCGGTGGCGGCCGATGCGGCGGGGCGGCTTTACGAGGCGGTGTTCAATTAGGCGTCGCTAGCTTTCTGAGGCGACGCTTGCGCTGCGGCGCTGAACTTTGACGTCGGCGGGACAGCACCCCTCTCTGGCCTGCCGGCCATCTCCCCCGCAAGGGGCAGGACTGTCCGGGGAAAGTTATTCATATATGAAGGCCATCTGATTGAGGCAGGATCGGTCTCTTGG
>NZ_JAMYSC010000127.1:0-3964 GCF_040321755.1 Mesorhizobium sp. M0276
GCCTTCATGACGGCACCTTCGATGACGACGCCCGCGGTCACATATTTCCACAGCGCCACGAGCAACTTCCTTGCAAGGGCGACGACATCGAACACCGGACGACCAAGGCAAGGCACCCGTGACTACTGATGTGATCGACAAGAGCTTTTTGATCGGATTTGCGATATTCTCCTGTTGCGCATGGGTGACCGCGTGGCGATGAGCAGGGTCCGAGGTGAGAGCCCTGCCGCGCAGCCTCTACAGTCGCTACTCATTTGCGGCGCCCCTATCTCAACTAATCCGTGATCCTCCTGCTACGCCGCTGTCGCGGGTACCCTGAAGGTTTCCTGCCTCGTCATGATCGCCCATGCGATCCGAGCCATCTTGTTGGCCATAGCGACCGTAACCAGACGCGGCGAGCGACGCTCAAGCAGACCATTGACCCATTGCGCGCCAGGCGCGCTTTTTGCTCGCCCGTAGCGAAGCATGCCAGTCGCGCCAATCACCAGCATGCGCCGGATATAGCGGTTGCCCTGCTTTGAGATCCGGCCCAGCCGCTCTTTGCCGCCACTCGAGTTCTGCCGAGGGACGAGGCCCAGCCATGCCGCGAACTCGCGACCAGACCGGAAGAAGGAAGGATCGGGAACCGTCGCCGCAATAGCGGATGCGGTCAGCAGCCCTACCCCGGGGATCGTCGCCAGTCGCCGGCTCATTTCGTTCTGCGTGTGCCAGGCCTTGATCTCGGCGTCGAGCTCGGCAATCGCTTTTTCGTTTGTGCGCAATTGCGCAACGAGCGGTCTCAAGGCTGCCTTTGCCAAAGTCGGCAGGCTATCGTCGTTGTCGGCCTCGACTGCGGCGATGATGTCTTCAACCTTTCCGCGTCCCTGCGCGGCGACGAGGCCAAGTTCGGCGGCGTGCCCGCGGACGGCGTTGACCAGCACGTTCTGCTGGCGGATCAGGAGATCGCGCGATTTGTGAAGCATCAGCGCCGTCTGCTGGACTTCGGTCTTGATCGGCACGAAGCGCATGTTCGGCCGCGTCACAGCCTCGCAGATCGCGGCGCGTCAGCCGCGTCGTTCTTCTTGCCACGCCGGACATAGGCCTCACGTAGGAGAGCGGCATGATGCGAACACTGTGTCCGAGAGCCACAAGCTCCCGCGCCCAAAAATGTGCCGATCCGCAGGCTTCCAATCCGACGAGGCATGGCTCGAGGCGGCCGAAGAACAAAAGAACCTCTTTCCAACGTAGCCGGCGCCGGACAGTGGCGTTCCCCTCGGCATCGACACCGTGAACCTGAAAGACGTTCTTGGCCAAATCCAGGCCGATCGTGGTAATCTTCATATGGATGGCTCCTTTCGACTGTGGGTCTGTGGTCACTACACAACCTACCATCTGGCACCTTGATGCCCGGGAGCAGGAGCCATTCACTCCATCATTATTGCAGCCCGCAGGTCATCGACTGGTGCCGCGCCAACGACGTCGACTTCATCCTCGGCGTGGCGCCCACCAGGACCCTGCGCAAGCATGTCGCGGACCTGGAGAGCAGCACGATGGCGCGCTTTGAAGCGTTGAAGACTAACAAGGTCCGCAGGTTCAAGAAGTGCGTTGACGGCGCCGCCAGCTGGAGCCGCGTCGAGCGCATCATAGCGCTGGTCGAGGTCGGCGCCCAAGGTACCGATACCCGTTTCATCGTCACCAACCTTGCAGGCGGGAAGGCCAAGGCGCTCTACGAGGATGTCTACTGCCGGCGTGGCGCCGCCGAGAACCACATCAAGTCGTGGAAGACGCATCTTGCCGCCGACCGCACATCCTGCACAAGAGCGACGGCCAACCAGTTCCGGCTGTTCCTGCATGCCGGCGCCCACTGGCTCATTTGGGGCCTGCACGCCGCGATGCCGAAGCGCTCGAGCTTTGCCGTCGCCCAATTCGACACGCTGCGACTGCGCCTCATCAAGATCGCCTCTCGCGTGGTCGAGATGAAAACCCAAATCCGCCTGCACCCCGAGCAAGGGAACATCATGAAGAGGGTCCAGATCGAGGCCTTGCTCGTTGTTTTGTGCACATCACAAAATTCTTGTTCTCCCGCAAACTACTAGAAATGGTAGTTCACGAATCTTACGAATGCTGTCAACTTTGCATATTGTAACACGTCAGCAAACTTGCTGGACAGCTGGGATTTTCGTTATGCATCTCACGATGACGTCCGCGCTCGACGCTGGCAAGAACCCCTCTCCTCCAGCCAAATGAAGAGTCTCGGCGCGCATGCCTCGATCCGCAAAATCACAAAGTCTCGCTTTCATTCCGACACACACACACGAGCGCGCTCATGCGTCGGACCCTTCATGAAGAGTGGTTTCGAGGGACCGCGTATCGCCGATCTTTCGATTTCCCGCGATGCGGACGCGAACGGAAAGCATCATGACCGAACTCGGCGAACCAAATATCGCCCCCTTCGGGATCGAAATTTTGAACACCTTAATGAGAGTGGCTGATGCACCGCCGCAAGAATGTATGAGGTTCATAATATGTCGATTTTGAATAATGGGCTCGTATTTGCTGGCACCCGAGGCCTCGCAACCCGCTGCATCCTGTTTATCATCGAGACTTGCGGCAAGGAGCTAGTCTCGGCTATCCTTGGGGCGTCCCGGAACGAGAAAACATGGTGGAGCAGCGAAACGCGCGAAGAGCTTTGGGAAGTCGCAGATCGATTCGATATACCATATTTGGAGTCAATGGACGACATTACCCATCATGGAGGTTTTCTCGTAAGCGTGCTTTGGTCCACTATCTTTCCCGCCCGTATCCTTGCACAGTTCGATCGAGGAGGAATCAATCTGCATCCGGCTCCCCTTCCCGAATATCGTGGCAGTGATGGGCGGACGCACGCCATACTTAATGGCGACCAGAGCTTCGGAGTGACCGTCCACAACCTTTCGGAGCAGCTCGATGGGGGGGATATTATTGGTGAGTTGCGGTTTCCTATCCTGCTCTCGGAAACAGCTCTCTCACTAGATAACAGAGCGCAGCTTTATGGATACGCGCTCTTCTGCGAGGTTTGGCTCCGCCTGTTGGACCGATCCGCTACCCCGCAGTCCCAAGCCGCGCTTATAGCTGAGGGTAAGCGTGAGGCTCGCCTCTATACCACGCGCATGACCCGCGAACTCTTGGAGACACCGGACGTTCCGCGTAGCGCGGAACAACTCGAGCAGCTTTATCGTGCCTTATACCTTCCACCTCTCATAACGCCTCCGAAATGGCTCGTTGAGAGGGTTCAGACTCTCGAACGACTTGTGAGTGTCAGCGATCTTGTCGGCCTGAAGCTACGCTGAGTAGTTACGCTGAGTAGTTATGTGTGGAATCGCCAGGTTGCGGTCCTATTCTCGGCCTTTTGCCTCGGGAACCAGCGTATTGAAGCGTTTCGGCGAGCGTGCGCTGTCACACGTCGCCCCTGTGTACCGGCGCATATAGCCAAAGGCTTTTTCGACTTTCACGTGAGTCGTGAAATTTCAACGCAAATGCGCGTCGCAAGTGGGCGATACCTCACCCTTTTTCGCGCGCCGCAGATTGGCAAGTTCCTCTTTCCCCTTGAGACCACTTGTCGGGGCCAAGCCACCTCAAACAGGCGCATGTCGACGCATCTGCCGTCCCGCAGGCCACCTGCGCAACACTATTCGAGTCGCTCGGCCCCCCTCTCACACCACGTCTCTGCCCAGCTTATGGCCAACGGGTGGGAGGGCCGCGTGTATCTACAATAGCATGTTACATTTTAGCTGATTCTCGACCTCTCGCCAACTACTGTCGTGGAGTGTGGATTTTCTGAGGTACAGGAGGCACTTTGCTGAAGCAGCCTATTAACACTTGCTACCCTCGTCGGGGCATACGGATGGGAAGGGAGACCTAGCATTGGTTTTCGACTACATTGTCGTCGGTGGGGGTTCGGCCGGATGCGTGATGGCGAGCAGGCTTTCCGCCAATGGAAATCGCG
>NZ_JAMYSC010000128.1:0-3849 GCF_040321755.1 Mesorhizobium sp. M0276
GATCGACCCCTCTACCCGCTCAAGTCAAAATGGCAGTCGCGCCATCTCAGAACGAGGCGCCCCTCCCGCGAAGCGGGTTCGTGCACTGGGTGCATATCAGACATTCAGTAGCTGACCGACCGTGCTCCGGTCGCCTCACGCCTTCCACATCGTCGATCGGAGAACCGCCTGCATATGCTCAGGGAGGTCGAGCTCACCGCGCGCCTCGATCTCTAATAGATATCGGGCCTCGGCGAGCCGGTCCCTTCCTCAACTGCAACATAGCCGCAGATGGCGAGCAGCGCCCTCTCCTCTTCCCGGCTGGCTCTGGCGGAGGCGCCGCGGCCATCGCCTATCTCGTGCAGCGCTTTGCAGAACTCAGCATAGGCTATCTTGTGCGCCTCAATCAGCCCTCGCAGATTACTGGGCGGTCCTTGGTCTTGACCCGGCGGCTCTGTGCCGAGCGCCGGTGCCGTAACCGACGAGGCGACGACTGCGCTGCCAGAGTGGAGAAGCAAGGCGCGGCGGTTGATCCTAGACGTGGCAACCTCTCCAATTTGCTTTTATGGCTATCAGGCCAGTGACGTAAAACGACTAAACCGCGGAGCGCCGGCGGATGCCGGGCCCGACGAACCCTCCAGTGGGCGCTTGGATGTGGTGGCGCACGTGTCGCTACCTGCGCGCTTTCCATCGGGACCGTGAAGCCAATGCATCCGCAGTGCGGAGGATGGCGCCAGCCGACAAGCCAGCGCTCGGCCGCCATCCTACGGCCGACGCTGGCGACGTCGACTATCGGGGCCGTAGTGAGCCTCTCCCGGCAGCCTACCGGCCGCCCATCGCGAGCCACCGCAAAGGCCGGGTCGACGTGGTTCCGACGTTGACTATCCATCAACTTGCTGTGTGCCGGCGAGAGGGCTGTCGCAGCGCCGTCTCTGACCACGCCCCCTTCCCGGCTTCATCCTTATCAAAGTGCGGGAATGGCTCCCGCACATTGCACTAAGTCACGGGAATGGCTGAGAAATCGCGATTCTCGCAATGTGCAGGAAACACCCTCACATTGCGAAATCACCTCTTAACCCATTGAAAAACAACAACCCAACCGCAGCGCAATGTGCTCCCTTTTATCCTGCCATCGGTCTTCGGTCGGTGTAAGCGTCCGGTTCCCACCTATTCGGGGTAGTGCAATCTCGCGTAATGTCGGGTTCCTCCGTCATGTGGAGGATCTCCGATGGCGCCTCGCCGCTCCTGGGCCAAGGCCAACAGCCCTTACTGGTCGTCGCACGTCGCGAACTGGTTCCGCGGCAATCAGGATGCGCGGGAATACTGTCGCCGCCGCGATCTTTCGATCACGACATTCGAGCTGTGGATGCGTCATCTGGTGAGCGCGGATGATCTGCGCAAACGTGCGGCGCGCACAGTTCGGCCGCCGTTCCGAGCGGCTCGATCCGGATCAACTCGCGCTCGGACTGGAAAAGCTTGACGGCGATCTCGGCCGCGAAGAGGAGAGCCGTCCGATCGTCGGCAAGCTGTCGGCCGAGCGGCTGTCCCATCGCAAGCCGCTGCCCGATCATCTGCCGCGCGAGGACGTCCTGCTCGATGTCGACGGAACTGTCTGCGCGGGCTGCGGCGGTGCGTTGCACGCCATCGGCGAAAGCGTGAGTGAGATGCTGGATTGGGTTCCAGCGCAGCTTCGCGCGATCAGGACGACGCGGCCAAAATATGCTTGCCGGACCTGCGAGACGGTGGTGCAGGCTCCAGCTCCGGAGCGGTTGATCGCCGGCGGTCTGGCGACGCCGGCGCTGCTGGCGCAGGTGCTGGTCAGCAAATATTGCGACCACACGCCGCTCTATCGGCAGTCGCAAATCTTCGCCCGGAATGGCGTCGATCTTCCGCGCTCGACGCTCGCTGGATGGGTTGGCGGCGCCTGCTGGTGGCTCGAAGCTCTGCATGAGCGGCTCGCCAAGAGCGTGTTCGCTTCGAACCATCTCTTTGCCGACGACACGCCGGTCCCGGTGCTCGATCCGGGTCCCGGTCGTACGAAGACCGGCAGGCTGTGGGTCTATGCCCGCGAGCAACGCGCATGGGCTGGACCGGAGCCTCCGGCCGCGATCTATTTGTTTGAACCAGACCGCAAGGCCGAACGTCCGGCTTCGCATCTCGAGCGCTTCAAGGGCGTGCTGCATGTCGATGGCTATGCCGGCTTCGAGCAGCTCACCGGCAAGGGAGACATCGCTCTCGCTGCCTGCTGGGCCCACACCCGGCGCAAATTCTATGACGTGGCGCAGGCCACCAACGCGCCGATCGCAACCGAGGCGCTGGTCGAAACATGCAAACTCAATGGTGTCGAACCCTACGCCTGGCTGCGCGATGTGCTCATCCGCATGGTTGACGGACACCCATCAACCACCTCGATGAACTCCTGCGGTGGAACTGGGTATCCACTCGCAGAGCCGCTGCCTGAACAAGACCAGCCTCTCGCTGGATTGGACAGCGCACGATGGCGATGCTCGTATGTTGTGGCGACCCCCGTTGATGGTTCATAGTTGCAATGTGATGGGGATAAACAGATGACACAGTCGTCAGCAAACGGAGCAGATGCAAGACTGCTGGCCGAGGCCATTGCAGCGCTTCGGGAGCTAACGTCGCGCGCGAGAGAGACCCACGATCGATCGTTCGACGATGGCCATTCTGCCGATTCATGGCAGAGCGATGAACTCCGTGCCGCGATAGAGCGTGCTGAAGCAGTGATCGCGAAATCGGAGACTCCTAGATAATAGAAGGCTGCATCGACGTGCCGCTTCCCTGAGCCTGCTAATCCAGGATTCATGTCAAGACTGACCTGACGTGCAGCGACCGGACGCTTACCGGTCGGTAAGCGTCCGGTCTGTGCACGTTCTTTCCGTAGTGCAAAATCGCAGCATGTCGGGCTCGGGCGCTGTTGATGGTGCGGCCGCGGCACTCTTTGCAGCGGGAATTGCTGCTCGCAGGTCGGCAAGGTGCTGTGGTGCGTCACGCGGCCCGATTTGTTTGCGCCGGCGATCGAACAGGCCGGCCTTCCTCCGGGCAGGGTGATCTATGTCGAAAGCCGGCGATGAGAAATCCGTTTTCGCCTGTTTCGAAGAGGGTCTTCGCGGCGGTTTTGGCGCTGTGGTTGCCGAGATTGCCCGGCTTTCGATGACGGCCTCGAGGCGGCTCCAGATCGCCGCTGAGAGTTCCGGCGCCATCGGCATCGCCATTCGCCGCTGGCGTCGCCAGACGGAGGCAACCGACTTTGGCCAGCCAACCGCCGCTGAAACCCGGCGGCGCGTGTCGGTCCTGCCGTCGGCCCCAGTTCAAGGGGTCGGCGGGCGCGCTGGCAGCTTGAACTGATCCGATGCCCGGCCGGAGAGAGTGCGGATTTCACAGTGGAGGCATGCGATGCCAAGGGTCGTATCGCTCTTCCTTCCAATGTGGTCGACAGACCGCTTCAGAAGGAAATTGGGCGACGCCGCGCCTCGGCCTGAGACGCCGCTCGTCCTCATCGGCCGTGATGGACGTCGACGTGTCGTGCTTGCGGCCGATGCGGCAGCACACGCTGCTGGCCTGCGTATCGGCATGCCGGCGAGCAAGGCGCATCAACGCCGCGTCATTGCCTTCATCTCGCGGCAGATCCAATGCTCACGCAAGAAATCAGCCGTCGGCGGCCGCTCAAAATTTACCATTCTCATGAATAGTCCCAAATGTTTAACACTTGCCGGTATCTTGGCGGCTATAGTCCGAGCCGCGCTGGTGGACTCGGAAATATTTCGGCATGTGCGGTTTTAGCGGTTATTTCGGCACTGTCCGGGATGGGAGGGCGCTCCTTGAAAGGATGACGGCTGCCATTGCGCA
>NZ_JAMYSC010000129.1:0-3531 GCF_040321755.1 Mesorhizobium sp. M0276
TCGCAGCCCGATCAGGGTCAAAGAAGCTGGCCATCATTGCCGTCGCAAGGAAGCTCCTCGTCGTCCTCAACGCTATCATCCGAGATAAAAAAGCATTCGCATGAACACAGTTGCCATGCCGCGACCTCCGAGCGCAGCGGCGGTGCTGAATTCTGGTCCGCTGCACCCTTCGACCAACGTCCCGGCATGGATCCTCGGGTCTACGCGTCCGCTTCGCTCCCACTCCGCCCGTGGATGACGAAGTTGGTGAGGCTTCGGCCAATCTCGAATGTCCCCACCCGCCCTGAGCCCGCGAAGAGCGAGCCGCCGCCAGCCGCATCGCCTTCTCCGATCAAAACCACTTGTCCGGCCCGAGAAATCCGTGCCCCGCGCTGGCTATGCGCCGCCACCTCTGATTATCGTCCCGCCCAGCACCACCACAGGAGCCCGCACCATGAGCACCGTCCCGAAAACGCCCGAGCAGCCGGCAGACAATCAGAACGACAGCGGCGGCGAATATTTCGAGGCGCCGACCACCGGCGAGCTCGAGGCCGACCAGACTTCGGACGAGCACCTCGAAACGCCCGACGTGCCGGATTCGGAGCCGTCCGTTCCGGGCGCCCACCGCGGCAAGCCGAAGAAAAAACCATCGGCGATATCGGGCCGCAAATTCCGCAAGCGCGATCTGGTGCGCATCGACACGCTGCGCCCGAGCCTCGCCGACCGCATTCGATCGGATCATCCGGACTTGCCGGCCGGCGCCCGCATCACCCGCGCCGAGCTCGGTCGCTACCGCATGCGCTACATGGAGGAGCTGCTCCAGCAGGAACACGGCGAATTCTCCGAACTCGACCGCCAGGTGGTCGAATCGATCGCCAGGCAGGACACCATTTCCGAAAACTCGGAGGAGGAGTTCGAGGAGCACCGGACCTTCGCCGACCGCGTCTCCGACAACATGGCTTCCTTCGGCGGCAGCTGGTGGTTCCTGATCTCGTTCGGTAGCGTGCTTCTGGTGTGGATCGGCATCAACCTGTTCGCCGGCATGGCGGGCGCCTTTGATCCCTACCCGTTCATCCTCTTGAACCTGCTGCTCTCCTGCATTGCCGCCGTCCAGGCGCCGATCATCATGATGAGCCAGAGGCGGCAGGAATCCAAGGACCGCCTGCGCTCCTTCAACGACTACCGCGTCAACCTCAAGGCCGAGCTCGAAGTGCGCCATCTGCACGAAAAGCTCGACTACCTCATCTCGCGCCAATGGACCCGCCTGGCCGAAATGCAGCAGATGCAGCTGGACGCGATGCACGAACTGACGGGTGCCAGGAAGCCGAAGCGGGCGGTACGGAGAAAGAGGGCGGTGAAGAGCGAGGCAGCGCAGTGAGGATGGGCGCGGTGCGAGGTCGAGGACGGCCGGTCAGGCATGACGGCCAGCGGTCGACGACAGGGGACTCTAATGTTTCGCTAGCGGTTGCCACAACTGGACATTGAGCTGGAAATTCAAGACAGTCTGTTTCAAGTAATTATTGGGCGGGTACTTTTTTGAGCGATATTAAACTATTTCAATTCACCCAAGGGCAGATTCACGAACTAGCCGGCTCTGCCATACAGGTCGAAAAATCGCTTCAACATATCTTTGAGGCGAACCTTGAAGCCCTGTTAGGTGTTCGATTCCTAGCGACGGAACACTCAACGGGACCGGTCCACGGCGGGCGCATCGACACGTTGGGGCTCGATGAAGACAATTGTCCCGTTATCATTGAGTATAAGCGCGCGGTGAACGAGAACGTCATCAATCAAGGTCTATTTTACCTTGATTGGCTTCTCGACCATCGAAAGGAATTTCAATGGTTGGCCATGGAAAAGCTTGGTCCTGAAGCTGCGAAGAATGTCGATTTCTCGGCCCCAAGGCTGCTCTGCGTCGCCGGGGATTTCACCCGCTATGACCAGCATGCCGTAAAGCAGATCGCCCGGAACATCGAGTTGATAAGATACCGGCAGTTTGGTGAATCTATGCTCATGTTGGAACTCGTTCACGCACCGAAACTGGCCAAGGTAAACACATTTTCAGCTGTACCCGACATAAAGAGTACTCCTGGCGAGACCACTGTGGCCACCTCGAACGAAGATCCGGAAGACCCTTATGCCACATACCGTATGGCGTACCGCCTATCGCAAGCGAGCCCGGCTTTGCGCGATCTCCATGATGCCATTCGCGACTTTCTCATCGGCCTTGGAGACGACGTTCAGGTCAAGGAACTAAAGCTGTATACGGCGTTCAAGCGCATAAAGAACTTCGCCTGCCTTGAGGTCTATCCACAGCCGAAGGTTGCCGTTGTCTACGTCAAGCTAGACCCACGGACAATCGAGCTTGAGGAGGGCTTTACCCGTGATGTAACGAAAATTGGCCACTACGGAACCGGTAATCTACAAGTTTCAATCAGGTCAATGGCTGACTTCCAGAAGGCGCAGTCGTTGTTCCTGAGAGCGTATGAAGGATCGTGATTGGCGCCCTCGTCTTTGATTCGGTGCACCAGCGTTTTTGATTTCGCACAACTCACTTGCCCGTTGAAGCCCGCCTCGGCTTCCGCTAAGAAGCCGTGACTTGCCGGTTCACCGGCTGGTTAGTTTTCCGGATTCCGGAAAGCACCCGTAGCTCAGCTGGATAGAGCGCTGCCCTCCGAAGGCAGAGGTCACAGGTTCGAATCCTGTCGGGTGCGCCAATTTAAACACAAATTTCAGACAGTTAGTCGAAGATGATTTTGGCAGGTGTCCTCGCTTTTTTTGCGCGGAAGCGCTACGGAAGCACAAAAGATCGTGCCAATTTCGACGCAAACCTTCTTGTGGAAAAAATGCCATCGAAGTCGGCGCGATGATGACGCGGTAACGGACGGCCGCCTATTTCTGGGCGAATAGAATGCATCGGCTCACGAGATTGGTGGCCGTGACGGACCTGACTCGGTGCTGCAAAGACCAGTGAGGAACGGAACGTCTGACTCGAAGCCGATGTACGTTTTCCACGACGCGAACGACAGCTTTGCGCCGCATGTCTGCTGTTGAGCGCGCCCCCTGTCATTGCCTGCAACCAGACGCTGCCGACGACTGCCGCCGCTTGGGAATGTTCCGGATCACGCACCTGGCACAAATTTCCTGCCCGTCATTTCGGACATGGGATTCTGCAAGCTCGGACCAACCGAGTTAGCGCAACTCGTCTGAGTTTGTCCTCAACGCCTACTCGGTGTCAGTAGACCATTCGCTTTAGCGTTCGGCTTCCGCCGCGCAGCAATCACTGCGTCACCGGCGAATGGCAAAGCACCCCTCCGAAAATGGTCGAGCGTTCTTTGCCACAGGGCCGGTAACCAGAAAGTTTGCAATCGATCCGCCATGTCACACCCTGGCGCCCAATCACTTGCCTGTCGCAGCTGGCCGAGACGGATCGTTTCTTGGCGTTCACAACGGGCGAAGAAATGCGGAAGGCTGGTATCCGGTTGACGGTCGGAAAAGCGCGCTTGCGCCAGTTGCGCGGTCCTCATTAGACGGTTTCGAGCCGGCTGAACC
>NZ_JAMYSC010000130.1:0-3280 GCF_040321755.1 Mesorhizobium sp. M0276
GGCTACGCTGCCGGATGATCATCTGGCCCATCCCGCCTCATATCGGCGCGGTATGCGCGTCGGCCATCAGCGACGCGATCAATGCGTCGGGCGCCTTGAACCGGCCACGACGAAGCGCCGGCGGCAACACTGCCTCGACGGCCTCGAGCTTTTCGGACGGATCCATCCGCAGATACACCTCGGTCGTCCGGATATCGGCATGGCCAAGCCAGAGTGCGACCTTGCGGATGTCGCGTGTGGCCTGCAGCATGAGAACCGCACAACTGTGCCGCAGAAGATGGGGCGACAGCGGCCGGCCGATCAAAGTCGGGCATACGGTGGCGGCAACCTTTGCGTGCTTTTCGAGGATATACTCGAAGCCGGCACGGGTCATCGCCATCCCTTGAGCGTTGACGAACAACTCCGTCGCCGGTGGCTTTCCGCGTACCGCAAGCCAGGCGCGCACGTCGCGGGCCGTTTCTTTCCAGAGCGGAAGGCTGCGCTCGCGCCGACCCTTGCCGAACACCAGGATGCTCGGACTGGGTTGCAGCGTAACGTTCTCCAGAGTGAGGCCGACGAGTTCGGAGACGCGCAGACCACCGGCGAAGCAGAGGTGCAGCATCGCCCGGTCCCGTAGCCCCAGGCGCGTCGTTGTATCGGGCGCATCGAGCACGGCGCGGACCTCGTCCATGGTCAGGTGGCGGATGAGCTTGTGGTCATGGCGCTTACCGGGGATAGCGTTGATCTGGGCGATCTGTTCCAGGGCGCTTGGGTACCGCAGCTCGACGTAGCGCATGAACGCCTTGATCGCGGCGAGCCGCAGGTTGCGGGTCGCCGCGCCGTTGCCGCGATCATGTTCGATATGATGCAGGAACGCGAGCACCAACTCCGCGTCGATCTGCTCGAGTTGGAGCAAAGACGGGCGCGTGTTCAGGCGCCCGGCGGCGAAGACGAACAGCAGCCGGAAGCTGTATGCGTAGGCCTCGCAGGAGTGCGGACTGTAGCCGCGCTGCTGCGGCATGTGCTCGCGCATAAAGCGCGTGATGAGCGGAGCGATCGGCGTCATGGGCGCCTCCCGTCGATCAACACCTCGGCGGCGGCGGCGATATCGCCCATGAGATCGGGCGTGGCTTCCAGATACCAGTAGGTATGCCGGATGCACGCGTGGCCGAGATAGGTGGAGATTGCAACGAAGTCCCGCGCGACATCATCCCGTCTCATCGCACAGCGCTCCAACGCGCGGGTCGCGAAGGTATGACGCAGATCGTGGATACGCGGACTGCGCGACCGATGCTGACCGACGCCGGCCTTGCGCAGGATCACATGGAAGGTGCTCTCGACGGTCCGAAGAGGCATCGGCTTGGCATCCACCGAGAGGAACACATGGTCGTCCGTCCCGGCGAACCGCCTGCGGACCTTAAGATAGGCCCGCAGCGCCTCGATTACGCTGCTGTGCATCGGCACGAGCCGGCTCTTGTTGAACTTGGTCTGGCGGATGTGCAGCACGCCGTCGGGCAGCAGATCGCCCAAGCTCAGGTTCAGAGCCTCGGAGATCCGCAGGCCCGTCGACGCCAGAAGTCCGATCAGCATCACATAGATGTGGCGCCTGAGGGGGCTGGGCTTCTGTTGCCGCAGATTGCCCGCGGCATCGAGCATGCGCGCCAGTTCCTCGCGTGTATAAATATAGGGTGCGGGGCGGGATGCTGGGCTGTGGTTGGGATGATGGTGCGGCACCTCATGGGCGCTATCTTCAGCGTGCAGGAAGCGCGCGAAGAGCGCGAGCTCGCCGAGCCGCCGCTGGTGACTGCGCGGAGTCGACGACACGGCCGCTGCCCAGGCGATCGCGGTCTCGCGGCGAACATGGGTATCACCCCGGTCGACCGCATAGCGCGAGAACGCTGCGAGATGTCGGGCCGTCTTTGCGAGCTTGAAGCCGAGCGATCGGCGCAACTCGATGTAGCGATCGGCATCGTCGGTCAGCATGGCGACCTCCCCGGCCAGGGCTGCGCGATAGCTGACAGAAGCGCGATATCGACCTTGGCGTAATGCGCCGTCATCGCCGGCGACCGGTGGCGCAGCACCGTGCCCACATTGGTCAGGCTGACGCCGTGGCGGAGCATCGCCGTAGCCGCCGAGTGGCGCAGGATGTGTGCGCCTTTATAGTGGCTCTCGACACCCCCGCGTTTGAGCGCGCGCTTGACCAGGCATTTGACCGAGATGCGGTCGATCGGCCGCAGCGGGGCATATTCGGTAATGAACACGGATGGCGCGGCCAGCGGCGGCCGGCCGCGTTCGATATAGGCAAGCAGCGCGTCGCCGATTTCCTGGGTAAGCGGCAGCAGTTCCTCGCGCCGGCCTTTGCCGAACAGGCGGATGCTGCCCCGCCGCCAGTCGATATCGCCGAAGCTGAGCCGCGCCACCTCGCTCGCCCGAAGTCCAAGCCGGACCAGCAGTAGGATGATGGCCCGGTCTCGCAGGCGGCGTTCTCCCTCGCATGCCCCGATGATCCGAGCGATATCGGCATCGGGCAGGAAGCGCGGGATCGACGCCAACTGCCATCCCGCAACATTGGGCATGGCGTGATCGAGCCCGGGCCGACATCGCCCTGTCGCGATCAGGAAGCGCAGGAACGCGCGGATGCCGACCGATATCCCCTTCATCCGTGCGACCGATACGGCTCGGGCACGGTCAGTCATGTACGCCCGGATCGTCACGGCGTCATAAGCGGCCGGCCTCTCCCCCAGCGCACCGACGAAGGGCAAGATTGTCCCGAGATACGTGGCTAGCGTCGTTTCGGCCAGACCGCGCTGCTCGCGGGCCCAAGCCGCAAACTCGGCCACCAGGGGCGCAACCGGTTTGGCCGGCAGGCACGCCAATACGCCGCGATCCTCGAGATAGGCGACGAACAACTTGGCGGTCTCGACCGCGTCCTGGTTGAGATCGCCTCGGAAGCGCGGGCAATGTCCCGCTGCGATCAAGGCGAACGATGCCCCATACGCCTCACGGACCGCGGCAAACGTATAATTCTCCACGCGCGCCCAGTGCGTCCAGCTCGCAAGCAGCCGCAGCCTCTCGACGATGGTGCGAGGTGTGTAGCGTCGCTCACGAAGCCATTGAGCAAAGCCCGCCGCGTGGTCCGCAGCCATTCCCGCTTTCAAGCGGTCCCCGATCGCGTTCTTGCGAACATAAACACCTGTCGGCATGTCGCCTCCTTTTGCATGTGGAGGCGGGACTATGATCCGAGGTGGCTGTTATTAGGAGCGTCGGCGATGGTACCTGGTGCTGTCGTGCGATGTGAGAA
>NZ_JAMYSC010000131.1:0-3050 GCF_040321755.1 Mesorhizobium sp. M0276
AGGCACGGCCTCTGTGGCCGCACGCCGCACGATATGGGTCGCTCCGAAACGAGTCAGGCGTTCGTTGCGGGCGCCGACGAATATCGCTCGCGGCTCGTGATGGGCGATCCCGCGCTCGCTCAACAAGGATGTCAGCGCCCGCGCCAGGTCCTTAGCAATGGGGACGACGCGGTCTCTGCGCCCTTTGCCGCGCAGCAGCACTTGTGGGTGCGGCCGTTCCAACTGAAGGTCGTTTGCGTTGACGCCGGTGGCTTCGGAGACCCGGGCGCCGGTCCGTGCCAGAAACAGTAGAAACGTTCGGTCGCGCCGCCCACGGGACGTCCTCTGATCGGGGGCCGCAATAAGGGCGTCCACTTCGGCCTTGGTGAGGTGGTGCGTCACCTCAATGTGAGCCCGTTTTATGGGAATCGTCAGCACGCGTTGGGCGACACCGAAGGACGCCGGGTCAGCGGCTGCTACGTGATGGAAGAAGGATCGGATGGCCGCTAGTCGGGCGTTGCGCGTGGCGATGACGTTCTTGCGCTTCTCCTCGAGCTCGTCGAGGAAGGCGAGAACGAGGTCTCGATCGAGGTCTTCGAGTGCCAATGCGGCCGGCTTCTTCGCCAATCGGGTGGCGGCAAAGATGATCAGCATGCGCAAGGCATCGCGATAGCTGGCCACGGTCGCGGGAGTCGCATTGCGTTGTTTGGTCAAGCGCCGGCGAAAGTAGGACTCCAGGAGCGGCGCCAGCAGCAGGTGTTCGCTCATGCTGCACCTCCGTCGAGGAAGGCGCGCTCCGCCGCAATGGCGAGAAGATCTGCCGAACCGGTGAGATAGTAGGCAGTGTCGCTGTAGCTGGCGTGACCGAGATATGTGGCGAGCAACGGGAGCAACGCCTGAACGTCTGCGCGCTGCTGATGCCAGAGGCCGAGACGGGTCACGGCGAACCGGTGCCTGAGATCGTGTGGCCTTAATGGCTTGCCGCCATCGAGACCAGCAAGCTTGCGGGCCTCGGCAAAGCCGTTTTGCAGGCCTGTCGCCGAGAGGCGATTGCCACGAGAGCTGAGGAAAAAGGCCTGGTCCTTGGGCATGGGAAAAGCGGCATCCCGTTCATGGACGTAGCTACGAAGGGCAGCCTGGGTCGTCGTGTGAACTGGAACGAGACGGTCCTTGCGGAACTTCGTCTTCCGAATGAGGAGAATCCCGTTGGCCAGATCAACGTCGGAACGATCAAGTCTGACCACTTCGCCTGATCGCAGCCCCGAGCTCGCCAATAATCCGATCAGCGTGGCCATTGTCCGCCCCTTGAGAAGGATTCCCGGCGAGATGCGGCGGCATGCGTCGATGAGTGATGCCAACTCGGCCTCGCTGAGGATTCGCGGAGGCGGAATCGCTCTGGATCTGGGGAAAGCTCTGCGCTCCAAGGCTTCGGTTCGCGCGTCATAGACGGCGAGATATTCGTAAAACCGGCGCAGCACGCCGTGACGACTGACACGGCTGTTGGCGGCGCCGCTGAACGAGAGGGCAAAATCCAGCGCCAAAGTTCGAGTGGCAGGCCCATCGAACTGAGCGCGCTCAATGTACCTCACGAAAGCCCGCAACGTGCCGGCTTGCTTGCTGAAGGCATAGCCGAGGGAGTGGCGTAGCTCGATGTAACACTCGGCCTTCTCGCCGAGGAATCGGGCAAAGGCGGTCATGCCACGCCTCCCGGAAAGGGAAGTGCGACCTCGGCAAGTTGCGACGTCGCGACCTTTACGTACAGCGCCGTTGTGTTGATGCTGCGGTGTCCCAGGAGATCGGCGACCTCGTTGATCGGCCTTCGCTGCTTGACGAGCTGGGTGGCAAGACTGTGGCGCAGGAGATGCGCACCTGCGACCTGCCCGAGTTCAACCCCGCCATGTCGCAACCGCTTCCGCACGATCCTCGAAACAGGCGACGCGCATTTGAATGGTGCCACGGGCGGCGTGAAGGACAGGAACAGATACGGACTATCCACCTTCGGTCGAGCGCGCAGGACATAGTCGGCGAGCGCGGCACCGGCTTCCTCGATGAGCGGGGCCACCCGATCACGCTTGCCCTTGGTGTGCCGGACAAAAACCTCGCCAGTTCGCCAGTGGATATCGTGCAGTTGAAGGGCGCGCAGCTCACCGTTGCGAATGCCCGTGGTGGCGAGCAGCAGCAGGACGGCTCGATCGCGGACGTCAACCGGTGCCGTTGCGCCGATCATATCAATTGCACGCCGAACGTCATCCCATGCAAGGCGCGGCGGCAGATGAGCCAAACGCCAGTGGGGCGTCCTGGGGACGACGCGCGCGAGATCCTGATCGTGATGGCCAGCCCAATACAAAAACCGAAGAAATGTCCGGATGTGAGAAGTTGCTGCGGTGCGGGTACCGGAGGTCGCCGATAGTGACAGCCGATGTTCGACAGCGGCAAGGACATGCTCAGCCGTCAATGCGTCGAGGTCTTGGCCGGAATGGTGGCGATGGAACCAATCCAGAAAGCGGCGGCTGCCCAGGAGAACGCCTTCGCGAGACTTTGACTCCAGTCCGCACACCCTGCTCAGATAGTCCGAAAAGGAGCTCAGAAGCGGAGCATTCGGATCATTATCTACACTGGGAACAGCAGCAAGGAAGCGTTCTGGAGCCACTCGCCGCGCGTGTCCCAGTGCCGACACTGCTCCAATGCGTGGAGTATCCGTAGTAAACGTGCACAAATAGCTATCGACGACATCTTGAGAGATAGGCATCGGACCACAGCGCGTTGCGGCAAACTGGCTAAAGCGCGCAATCCGGCTCAGGTAAATCGTGGCAGACGCTCGCTTATAACCAAGGGTGAAAAAATGCTCCGCGAGGCGATCCATCTCGCCACCGAGTGCACCGCTACGCAGGCGCTTGAGCACCCCACAATAGGAAAAATAGAACTCGAGCATTCTGCCCCTCCGGCGTTGTGGCACAGGGGAATCCCGCGCCATGAGAGAGGCATGAAATATTATGTGGCGGAAAAATCCGGACCGGCGGGCCTAGGCTGGCACCAGGAAGGCTCCGCCACATAATCTCGCCCGACGCATA
>NZ_JAMYSC010000132.1:0-2861 GCF_040321755.1 Mesorhizobium sp. M0276
CGTTTCATGAGCGTGATGCTCGAACTGGCTCCGGGCGTTCTCGTGCCGCGTCAGGAAACAGAGTTGCTCGGACAGAGCGCGCTCGCGATTCTTCGCGATCGCGCGCCCGGTCCGATGGTGATCGACATGTGCTGCGGCTCCGGCAACCTTGCTCTGGCGATCGCGGCGGAAGTTCCGTCGGCCCGCGTCTGGGGGGTGGACGTGACTGACAGCACGGTCGCGCTCGCCCGTAGCAATGCCGAACGCTTGGCCCTTCAGGACCGGGTCACCATCCGGAAAGGGGACCTGTTCGGTGCGCTGGAGGGCGATGGGCTTATCGGCGCGGCGGACATGATTGTCTGCAATCCGCCCTATATCTCGACTGCGCGCCTCGAAGGCGAGAGCGCGCATCTGCTTGAGGGCGAGCCGCGTGAGGCCTTCGACGGGGGGCCTTACGGCATCTCGATCCAACAGCGGCTGATCCGGGACGCAATCGATTTCCTCAAACCTAGTGGCTGGCTGCTGTTCGAGTTCGGGCAGGGGCAGGACCGCCAGGTGGCTGCCCTGATAGGCAGAGCCAAGGCCTATGAATCCGTGACATTCGCCAAGGATGAGGTCGGAATGCCGCGTGTCGCACTCCTCCGCAAGCTGGAGAACGGTGCGCCCGCGATCTCATCCTCCGCGAGTTTGGCATGAGCCAGATTCGTCCCCTGCAGGCTGCGGATATTCCGGCCGTCGCCGGGCTCTTTCAAAGAACCTTCCGGGACGGTGGAAAGCCGCCGCCTCCGGCGCTCGAGACTTATCTGCGCTGGCACTATCTCGAAGGCCCGGTCCGCGATCCGGAGATCGCGTCTCTCGTCCATATTGCGAGCGAAGGCGACATTTCAGGCTTTGTCGGCGTGAATGTGCTGCCGATGAGGCATGGCCAGCGCAAGCTGCGCGCCGCCATCTGTGGTTCGCTCATGGTCGAACCGCGGGCGAACGACCCGATGGCCGGCGCAAGGCTGCTCAGGACATTCCTGGCCGGGCCGCAGGACATCTCCTTCAGCGAAACCGCAAATGCCCTCTCGACGCAGATGTGGACGAAACTGCGCGGGGTCGCCCTGCCGCAATACAGCCTGGACTGGATCCGGGTCATCCGGCCTTCGGCCCTCCTGCTCGATCTAGCCTCGCGGCGAGCCTTCCCGCTCCGCCCCGACTGGAGCGCGGAGCAGCTTGCGCATATCCTCGCGGAGGCTTCCCAGAAGCCGGACTATGGCGAGGCCGTGTTCGCGTCCGTCTCCTCCCCCAGCGGGGCGCTGGTCGGCGCCTTCCTCTATCACACCCGCCCCGGCAGGATGGCGCGCGTGCTGCAGGTTTTGGCCCTGCCGGGGCAAGCTGGTTCCGTGGTCGACTGCTTGATTGGCGATGCAGCGCGGCGCGGCGCCGCCGGCCTGCGCGGCCGGACGCAACCCGCCCTGCTGGCAGCGATGCTGGGTCGGCGGGTCGCCTTCACTCAACCGGCCTCGACCGTGGTGCATTCGCGCGACGAGGAGCTGGTGAACGCGTTCCTGAGCTCGCAAGGCTTCTTCAACGGGCTGGCCGGCGAGCACTGGAATCGCCTGTCCGGGGAGCGGTTCGAATAGGCCGTCATTGCGCGCGACGACATAATCCCGATGGTCGCGCCGATCTCAGCAGGCGATTTCCTCGACGGGGCGGACGAGCTGCGGGCCAAGGTGCAAATAGCGCGTCGCCCGGCGCTTGGCGGCGATATCGGCCCAGACGCGTTCGACCTCGACCGTAGTCAGCTTCGCGGCGGCGCCGACCTCCACGGCTGAAAGGCCGTTATTCAGGCCGAAGAGGCAAATATCCATGCGGTCATAGGGCAGGGAGAAGTAGAACTCTTCCTGCGTCTGCTCGAGGGAATAGGTGTCGGTCGTCGGCGCCCTGCGGCAGATTTCCTCGGGAATGCCGAGATGGGCGGCAAGCGCATAGACCTGGCTCTTGTAGAGATGGGCGATCGGTTTGACGTCAGCCGCGCCGTCGCCATTCTTCACGAAGAAGCCTTGGTCGTATTCGAGCCGGTTCGGCGTGCCGAGCACGGCGAAATTCAGCCGGTCGGCGTGATAGTACTCGATCTGTTTGCGCGTGCGCTGCTTCATGTTGGTGGCGGCGACGATGCCGAGATAGACCGTCGGCGACATGCGCAGCTTCGTCTGCCGGCCTTCGGGGTCCTGCACCACCAGCGAGGAGATGTTGTAGCCCTCGCCGGCGAGCGAATTGGCGATGACGATCTTTGAGGCCCAGCCCGGCCCGTATTCCGGCACCAGCTCGCGGATGAAGGCATCCCGCCGCTCATAACAACCCATCGCGTGCAGCGTCGGGCCGATATCCTCCACGATCGCTTCGACGCCGAAGGTTTCGGCGGCCAGCCGGCCGAGGCGGAGGCTGTCGGGACCGGAGTCGCTTTCCGGCATGAACAGGCAGAAGACGTTCTTCGCGCCGACGGCGCGGGCGGCGAGCGCGACCGAGACGCTGGAATCGATGCCGCCAGAGAGGCCGAGCACGAGCCCGCGCTTGCGCATGCCGCGTAGCTGCTCGCGCAACCCGGCGACGATGCGGTCGGTTTCCGCGGCGTTGTCGAGCGTCAGCGCGTCGGCCGAGAAGGCGGGACGGCTCGGGGCGAGGGAGAGGTTCATTCTGCAGTCCCCAACGTTTCGGCCGCCAGCCTTCGGCTGACCTTTCCGGTATCGGTCTTCGGCAACTCGCGGCGGAACTCGATGAGCTTCGGCACCATGAAATCCTCGAGATGGACGGTGCAGTAGCGAATGATGTCCCGTTCGCTCAGGGTCTCGTCCGAGAGAACGACGAGGGCGGCAATGGCGTGGCCGAGCATCGGATCC
>NZ_JAMYSC010000133.1:0-2844 GCF_040321755.1 Mesorhizobium sp. M0276
GTGCCCATCCGGTGAAGACCGCAGGTAGCTCAAGCCTGTTCCTAAAAGTTTGATCGGAGCGCCACGACTAGTTCTGCGGCTCTATCGCACAGCTTCGCCATCTTGCGATCGGACAGCCCCATGTCCTCTGTGGCGATTTCGAAGAGATAGCCGGCGATGTCTTTTGCCGTCGCGTTTTCGTGGATCAGCATCCCGAGCACGACGTCGGCATAGTCGTCATATTCGTCCTTAGCTTCGGAAATGCCAGATATGCCGATCGGATCCCAATCGCGAAGCAATACATCGCGAACAAGAGCTCGGTTTTGTCAGGCTGATCTCTGTCGGTTTTGTGAGCCATCAGAGCCTACGCAGCAACGGCTTTTACTGACGATGTCACCCAATTCCAGGGGAGCAATTGCTCCAGCCTGGAGATCGGCATGTCGGCGATGTGGGCGAGAATATCGGCCAGCCAGGCCTGCGGATCGACGTCGTTGAGCTTTGCGGTGGTGATCAGGGTTGCCATGAAGGCGGCCCGATCGGCGCCGCGATCGGAGCCTGCAAACAGCCAAGCTTTCCTACCGAGAGCAAAACCACGCAGCGCCCGTTCGGCGGCGTTGTTCGTCAGGCAAATCCGGCCGTCGCCGAGGAAGGCCGTGAAGCAATCCCAGCGCTTCAGTATGTAGTCGATCGGCTCGGCAACCGGAGAACTGCGCGACAGTTTGGCCCTCTCGGTTCGCAGCCAGGCCTCAAGTTCGGTGGCGAGAAGACGGCTTTCCTGCCGGCGTCGTTGCAGCCGTTCGTGGGCGGCAAGCCCGTTGATCCCGCGCTCGATGTCAAACAGCGCGTCGATGCGCTTGACGGCCTCGAGCGCGATCGGTGAGATCGGGGCGGCGTTCTTGCCGCGTTTGGCATTGGCGGCGATGTCGGCAAGCACGAAGAATTTGCGGCGCGCATGCGCCCAACACAGCGCCTGGGTCAGCGGACCGGGGTCACGGTCTGCCTTGAACAGCGGGTTGTAGCCGCCATAGGCGTCGGCCTGCAGAATGCCGCTGAAGCTCTTCAGATGACGCTCGGGATGTTCCTGCCGCCGATCGCGCGAGGCATAATAGAGCGCCGCCGGCGGCGACTGCCCACCGAAGGGCCGATCATCCCTGACGTAAGTCCAAATGCGCCCCGTATCGGTCTTGCCGCGTGCCAGGATCGGCACGGTGGTGTCGTCACCATGCAGACGTTCGGCGGCAAGCACATGCGTTTCGATCAGCGCATGCACCGGCTTCAGTGCCGCGGTACAAGCTCCGACCTGGTCGGCCAGTGTCGAGAGGCTGAGGTCGATGCCCTCGCGGGCATAGCGCTCACTTTGCCGGTTCAGCGGTTGATGCTGACCGAACTTCTCGAACAGGATCATGGCGAGGAGATTTGGCCCGGCGAAGCCGCGCGGCGTCACATGGAAGGGCGCCGGCGGCTGCGCGATCTTCTCGCATTCACGGCAAGAGAACTTCTCGCGCACAGTCTGGATCACCTTCCACTGGCGCGGGATCACCTCCAGCGTCTCGGTGATATCCTCGCCAAGCTTTGCCAGCTTGGCCGAACCACAGCACGGGCAGTTTGACGGTGCGGCGATGACCACGCGCTCACGCGGCAGATGGTCGGGAAAGGGCTTGCGCGACGGGCGCTTGCGCTCGAAGGCCCTGACCGTCGATGACCGTGCCGCCAGTTCCGCCGCCAGCTCGTCTTCGCCGGCGTCGGCTTCCAGTTCCTCGAGCTGCAACTCCATCTGTTCGAGAAGCCGGGCTTTCCGCTCCGAGCGACTGCCATGGATCTCGCGCTTCAGCTTCTCGATCTCCAGCCTGAGCCGCGCGATCAGCGCATCCGAGTGCGAGTTCATGGCCTGCGCGCGAGCGGCGAGTGCTTGTGCCTCCCGGCGGGCCGCACGCTCGGCCAGGATCATAACGTGCGCGCTGACAAGATCGTCAGGAAGCTGATCGGCCGCATCGGTCATGGCGCGATGGAATCATATTCGCTCCCGCCATGCCAGCGGTTTTGCTCATCCCGCCGAGCTTGGACGCCAGGTTTTTTGCGGCATCCGCCAGTCGATGCCTTCGAGCAAATAGCCGAGCTGTGCAGGCGTGATCACCACCGTGCCGTCGGCCGCCGATGGCCAGATGAAGCGGCCGCGCTCAAGCTTCTTCGTGAACAGGCAAGCACCCTGGCCGTCGTGCCAGATCACCTTGATCAGGCCACCCTGCCGCCCGCGGAAACAGAACAGATGACCGCTGTGCGGATCGCGCTTCAAGGTCTCCTGCACCATCAGCGAAAGACCCGGAAAACCTTTCCGCATATCCGTATAGCCAGTGGCGAGCCACACCTTCACACCGCGCGGAACCGGGATCATCGCCGCTCCAGAACATCGAGGATCCGGCCGAGCGCCTCGCTGTCGATATCACTCTCGACCCGCAGGCGGCGGGCGCCGCCAAGCTCGATCGTCACCATGCTGCTCTTCTTGCGCGGCCGGGCGATCGGCAGTGGCTGCGCCGGTGGTTGTGGCGCTGGCAGCGCCTCGACGACTTGCACGGGAACGAGTTGCGGCACGGGCGGCGCGGAGATCTGGCAGAGCTCCTTGCGCCACCGGAAAAGCTGGCTCACATGAATGCCGGCCGATCGCGCAAGCTCCGAAACACTGGCGCCCGGCTCAAATGTCGCCGCGACCAGCCGCTCCTTCTCCTCCCGGGACCAGCGCCGACGCCGCTCAACCGAGGTGATCACTTCAATCTGATGCTTCGTCATAGGGCTACTCCTAGTGCTTGCACTAGGACTTGCAGCCCTTCAGCCTACCTCAGCAAGGCGGCCGTCACCGGACGGGTACCC
>NZ_JAMYSC010000134.1:0-2823 GCF_040321755.1 Mesorhizobium sp. M0276
GGCCATAGTCGGCGATCGGTTCATTGCGATACCAGTAGATCGCCTTGTTGACGTCGCCGGTGAGCTCCGTCGCGGCTGAAATCACATTCACCATCTCGCGCATCCGACCCTGCAGTCGCTCCGATGATGGACGGGGCGGATAGTTGAATAAAAATCCGATAGTTACGAGGTGTTGTGTGCAAAAATCGCACACGAAAGTTCTGCTTCCCTTCTTTTTTCGTTCCCCCGACGGAGCCGCCGACAGCCCTTTTCGGACGCTCTTCTGCCGACGATATTGACCGCTACGACCACAATGGAATAGCCGTACAGACACAAAAAGCCGCTTGAACCCGCTCGGCGGCCAGCAGAACAAAACCAGAAGCAGCGGACAACTCGTGTGCTACCTAAACCGGACAACTTAATTCGCTATCGACAGGGGTTCTTGGAAGCTCTTCGAACTTTCTGTCTTATTCCTCCGGCCGAATTGCGCGTGCTTATGAAAGAGATTGGGACGCCCGGTCACGCTGTGGGACAAACGTGATCATCGGAAACGTTCGCTCGCCATCGGGGGTTCGAGTCGGGAGACCGCTTCACCGCGAGACCCACTGCGGCAGGTCGGCCTCTGAATGGCAAATTGAAAGGAACGCCGACTTTTATCCACCCTGCCGTCGCGTGGTGGCACGGAAAGCCGGCTCCACGAATATCCAGCGTACTTGTCGGGCCTATCGGTGTCCGTTCAACGGCGCAGACTACGCACCTCCGCGGCGAATGTGCAGTCGATACACGCACGGCGGGCAACTTACCTGGGGATAGTCGTCACGGCGCGTCCACGCCACGGGGGCGAGTCGGTGGCCCGCACCCCGTGATAGCCGCCACAGAGGATGCACTCGATGACCGCCGGTCCGAAAACTACACGTTGGCAGGCCGCGAGCAGCTGCATGTAGCCTGTAGAGGCTGACCGACTAGGTACCGTCAGGCGCGGGTTTGTCGCTAGCTCGCAACCTGCTTCATCTTAAGTAGTTGCTGCGCGGCGGCCGCGTTGTCGCCGCCAGCCGCCACATGCACGGTGGGAACGGCGAGCTTTATGCCGTTCTCGTCGAATGCTTTCTTGATCATCATGAACGCTCGCCGCTTGATGCCGAACTGAGTTCCCGGCTTGGTCATCAGCTTCATCCTGAGGTCGATCCCGGAGTCGCCAAAGCTGTCGATAGCGGGAAAAACGCCGTCGCTTTCGAGTGTCAGCAGATGTGGTAAGGTTGATTGTCGGCGAGTAGCAGAGGTCCAGCAACAATGAGACGAACCAGAGTTTACGGCGCATCCGGCTTGGTTCTAGCGGTTTGCACTGTATTTGCTTGGCAGAACGCCACTGCCGCTCAAAATTGCGACGCAGCCGCGACGCCTGGCGTCAATTGGCAGGACTGTGACAAAAAGCTTCTCATCCTAAAAGGACAGGACCTGAGCGGGGCGAACCTGTTCGGTGTTGATTTCACTTCGACCGACCTCAGGAACAGCAATCTCCGTGCGGCAAATTTTGAGAAGGCAACGCTTGTGCGTGCTTCCCTGGCCGACTCGACCGCCAAAGGCGCCCGGTTCGACAAAATCGAGGCTTACAGGACCGACTTCAGCCGTATGGACGCGCAGGGCGCTGTGTTTGCGAGCGCGGAAGTGCAGCGCTCGAATTTCCAGGACGCCAATCTGACCAATGTTGATTTCACAAAGGCGGAATTGGGGCGAGCGCAGTTCCATGAAGCCGATATCAGCGGCAGCCGCTTTTCGTTTGCCAATCTCGCGCGGGCGGACTTCCGAGGAGCGACGTTCACCGCGCCGATAGACTTTGACCGCGCTTTTTTCTTTCTGACCCGTATCGAGGGCCTCGATCTTTCCAATTCGGCGGGTCTGTCCCAGTGGCAGCTCAACATGGCTTGCGGAGACGCCCGGACCGAGTTGCCTTCTGGCTTGACGAGGCCTGAAGATTGGCCCTGTCAATTCCAGCAAGAATAGTTGTCGGCAAGCCGCCCATCACCGCAAGGACGCCGAGGAAGACGAAGACAGCGAGCCGCAACCCAGGCGATTCATCATCGGAAGAGGTTAGGCACTAATTTAGGCACCGAATAAGGCGCTACTGAAAAGCGCTTTAAAAACAAATTGACAGGAAGGAAATTGGTGGGACAAGTGGAGCATAACAGCGAACTCTGAAAATGACTGGAAAATCAATGTCTTAATGTGTTTTCTTGGCACTGTTAGCGTTGTCAAAGAACGTACAAAGAAGATCATATCGCTCTACGAGAGCGGCCTGGGGCAGGGCCGGATTGCCAGGCTGATTGGAATAGGAGCAACTTCCGTCCATCGCGTTTTGGTCGCATCGGGCATCGAAAGACGCCCGACAGGTGGCCAGAAGAAACGACATTCATAGCGCTTCTACAGGAACGGTGCCTAGTTTGGGCAACCGAATTCAAAAGCGGCTCGAACGGAATGAGTCCTTTCCGCTGCCGCGCGGTGGATCGATTGCTTGTCTGCCGTCGCTAACCGGAGAAGCTGTTCTCACCTACGACAGCTTGATCGACGGTGGGGCCTATTGCTGCGCCTGGATCGGCTTGCGACAGATGACGCGACAGCAGCATCATTTGATCGGTGTGTAGATCTCGCCAGTCTTGGCCACACAACCAATCAGGCTGCCCTGCCGACCGACCTGTTTTTCTGTATCCATTTTTTGCATCATCTTGGGTGGAGGACAACATCGAGGAGACGCTGAGCTTCTATCGGCTGCCGCTTGCCCATCATAAGCACATGAAATCGACCAACATGCTGGAGCGGCTGAACCAGGAGATCAAACGGCGCACCCTG
>NZ_JAMYSC010000135.1:0-2403 GCF_040321755.1 Mesorhizobium sp. M0276
GCCTCGGTGCTGCAGCCGGGTCACTCAACGTCGCGCCATCATCATGCGCCGGATTCGTCAGTGGTTGATCTGAATCCCCCCGCACGGGTCGAGTTGCGTGACCATGCTCGTTCTGTGCCGGCGGCGCCTGCCGGGCCAGCGTTCGCCAGGGCTGAGGAGACGCCCTCCGCGGTTGGCGAGGCCGCGGTGGCCGAAAGGCTGGCTCGGTTGCAAAAGCAGACGGTCGACGCTGATTTGTCGGGATATTTCGACTCGATTCCGCACGCGGACCTTCTACGATCGCCATGGGAGGCGCAACTCATGATGCTGGGGGACGAGCACCTGGCACCGCATACCGGAGGCAGTGGGTCGATGCTAGGTGCCTCGGTGCTGCAGCCGGGTCACTCAACGGCGCGCCATCATCATGCGCCGGATTCGTCAGTGGTTGATCTGAATCCCCCCGCACCGTTCGAGTTGCGGGACCCTGCTCGTTCTGTGCCGGCGGCGGTGCAGCCAGATCCTCCAATAGGGGTCTCCGGTCCCGACAAGCGTCCTCTTTATTCCAACGATGCGACCCTTGTCGAAGGGCTGAGGTCAGCATTGGAGAGCACGGTCAAGCGCCATGTAAATTCTCTTCTCGGCTTTGGTCGTTGGCTCATTGATAATAACAGGCCGGGATTTGCTGCTCGGCTTCACGAGGAGTCGCTGGATCCGGATCTCAAGGAGTACGAGAGCAAGAGTGGCTCCTCGGACGTGGCTAGAGCAGTGGGTCATCTCAAGACGTGGGCGGGCGGAGCGCCAGTGCTGGACCGCGCCGCTGTCCTGAATAATCCCGACCCTGCCGACGCCGCGCTCATCAGAGATTACACAGCGGCTCCCATCAAAGAGTACAAGGCAGCGCCGACCGGGCCGAATCCCGGTACCATTCAGACCTGTGGATCTGCTCCTAGACGTTTCAGTGAATACCTGGTTGAAAACAACAAGCCGGGGATTGCGGCTCGGCTTCACGAGGGGTCGCTGGATGAAGATGCCAGGCGCTATAACAACTCCGGTGGGATCAGTGCACTAGCTCATCTCCGGAGGTTCCCGCCGTACGCCGCACCCGGGCGCGAAATTGCCCTTGCTGCTCGTCCGGAAGACGCAGTCGGCATGGAGGCTGGTGCCATTAGGGACGCCGCTGCGCAGCGCAGCGGGCCGCAGGAGGCATTGGGTCGGCCAGAGAAGCCCCCTGGGAAAGCTAAAGACGGGCGGGTGCTCGGCGCGTTGGAATGGCTAGGCGACGAACATATCCAGAGGGATTACCAGTTCCTGGAGCAGGAGTTGCAGGGGAACAATCCAGATCTCGCCGCCCGGACGCGGTTCGTGGATCCCCTCGTAGCCATTTATCATCTGCGCTTGGGCTCCAAGAGCGACAGGCTAAGCGCATTCCAGCGCATCGTCCATAATCAGAACGGTAACGACACAGCCGACTTCCTGTTCGTGCCAGTGAGCGATGCCGGTACGACTCTTGAGGAGCGCGGCACCCATTGGTCGCTGCTGTTCGTTGATCGCAGCGACCGGGAACGGCCGGTTGCCTATCATTATGACTCCTTCAAGGGATGCAATGACACGCTTGCAGGAGACCTCGCAAAAAATCTGGGCGCCAGCCTGGACACCAGCTCGCTCCGCATCGCCCAGCAGAGCAACGAGCGGGATTGCGGAGTCTACGTGGTGGACGGCACGCGGGCGCTGGTTGGGCGATTGCAATCGCAGCCAGATGACCTGGACCTCAACAACCTCGTCGTCAATCGGCAGGCACTACAAACCCGCCTCAGGGGTGACGATACATTCGGAACGGCAAATAATCTCACGAACTTTGAACTCATGGACCGACAGGCCCGAGACGCGGTTAAGGAAAGCCCCGTTGGGACGTTTCACCAGCAGATCAAGCGGCTCGGCCAGTCAGCGCCAGATGTTGCTCCCGGGGACCCATTTAAATTTCAAAGTCTTGAGAGCAAGGGGGACGCCGCTGCGCAGCACAGCGGGCCGCAGGAGGAATACAGTTGGCCAGAGTATCTCCCCCCTGGGAAAGCTAATGAAGACGACGCTGTTGTGGCATCGTCTTTCGTGCCAACTGGGCACCATCACCAAGCCTCGGATCCCGCAGAGTCCTTTCGTCCCCTGATCTGGCGCGACGGCGACCAGCGCGCGCCGGACGAGCGGATCGCTGCACAGGACAGGAGCAACCAGCTATCAAGCGAGGAGGTCCTCATCAACCGTGAGCATGATACAGCGGAGTTGAGACCAGCGAAGAGGCAATTGCCGCTGAACAGTCGTCTGCAGGACGTTGCCACTGAGCCGCAGCTGAGCGAGATCGGCAATTCAGGCGCTCGCGTGCTGATGCAGGCCCCCACCCATCAAGTGGGTGCATTGCCATGGGAAGCG
>NZ_JAMYSC010000136.1:0-2074 GCF_040321755.1 Mesorhizobium sp. M0276
CTGCGGTTCACAGAGCTGGTCGCCCAATACTTGTTCGGGCGGCGAAAAATAAACGCCATCGATAAGCCGCCGCCGGTCAATCCGAGCCGACCACGAGACCGATCCTGCCTCAATCAGATGGCCTTCATATATGAATAACTTTCCCCGGACAGTCCTGCATGACATGGGGGAGAGGTGGCCGCGCCGCGGCCGGAGCGGGGGGGTGGTAGGGGGGATGCTTTGTGAAAACTTGGCACTTCGGCGCCAATCCCCTCTCCGTCTCGGCTTCGCCGAGCCACCTCTCCCCACATTCGTGGGGCGAGGAACCCAAGTTCTTCCAGGCCTCAAGCCGCCACCAGCCGCCGTGCGAGTCCATCCCTGATATACCGCGCGAATTCCTGCGCCGCCGGCCCTACCCCATGCCTCGGCAAATGCAGATTGATCGAAAAATTCGGCAGCGGCGGCAGCCCGGACTCCGATGGCAATATGTCGAGATCGGCCGGCACCGTGGAGGCAAGCCAGGTAGTGACCGCGAGGTCGGAACGCACTGTCGCCGTCGTCGCATCGATGTTGCCGTTTTCGAACACGGTGCGCCACTCCAGACCATGCTCGCCGAGCGCCGCCAGCACCGCCGGGCGGAAGGCGCAGGTATCGGCGACGATCGAAACCGGCAGCGGCCGCTTGGCACGGGCAACGCCGCCCTTGGCGCCGACCCAGACCAGCCGGTCGATGGCAAGGCATTCGCCCGCCGACGGGCCGACGCGTTCCTCGATCACCGCGAGGTCGATGGTCCCGGCCGCAAGAGCAGCGGCCAACTCGGGCGACGAAGCGCAGACCAGCGATATTTCGACCTGCGGATAGGTCTCGGCATATGTCTTCAGCACCGGTGCCAGCAAGGTGCCGACAAGGTCGTAAGGCACGCCGAGGCGCACTTGGCCGGCGACCGGGGTGCCCGCCATCTCGGCCCAGATTTCGTCATTCAGGGCCAGCAGCCGCTTTCCCTTGCCGAACAGCTGTTCGCCAGCACGCGTCAGCCGCAAGCCGCGCCGGTCGCGTTCGAACAGGCCGGAACCGAGCGCTTCCTCCAGCCGCTTGATCTGCTGGCTGACAGCACCCTGCGTCAGGTGCAGCATATTGGCAGCCGCTGTCATGCTGGCCTTGTCGGCGACGGCGACGAAGGTGCGGATCAGCGCCATATCGAGATTTCGGATCATGGTTGGCATTATGCCTGCTAATGCAAACCATGGCAAACATTGCATTTACTGAAATTCATGCACGGCTACGATGGCAACTTCCGAACAGAGGAAGCCGCATGCTCGAGCCCGTCATCCCGCTCATCCTGTTTGCCATCGTTGCCACCACCACGCCCGGCATCGCCACGACCTTGTCGACCGCGTCCGGCGCGCAGTTCGGCTTTCGCCGTTCCGTGCCTTTGCTGGTCGGCAGCGCCGCCGGCCTCGCCACCGTGACCGGCGCGACCGCCGCCGGGCTCGCCGGGCTGCTGCTTGCCGTGCCCTCGCTGCAACTGGCGATGAAGGTCATCGGCTCGCTTTATCTCGTCTGGCTGGCGATCAAGATCGGCCGCAGCGGACCGCCCAATCTGGATGTGACCATGGCCAGACCGAACAGCTTTCTTGGCGGCGCCGGCATTCAATGGATGAACCCGAAAGGCTGGGCGATGGGATTGGGTGCCGCAGCCTCGTTCGCAGCGCTGGCCAGCGGGCCGATGCAGCTCGCGCTGCTGCTCGGCGTCACCTTCGGCCTCGCCGCCGCCGCCTCGCTGTCGCTGTGGTGCGTGGCCGGCATGCTGCTTTCCCGGCTGCTCAAGACCGAGCGGCAATGGCGCGCGCTCAACATCGTGCTGGCGCTGGTGCTTGCCGCATCGATCATCCCGCTGTGGCGGGCGGCCTGAGGCGCTCAAGCCAAAATCCGCGCCAGTACCCGGACCTTCGGTCCTACCTCCCCACAATCGCATGGGCGGACGAGGCGCTTCCTCACCCTCCCCCTTGTGGGCAGGGCTATCGCATATGAGTAAAGAGGCTAAGCAGGTTTTGATCGGCCCATCGTGCCTTGAGTCGTTTGTGGCTGAGCGGGA
>NZ_JAMYSC010000137.1:0-1980 GCF_040321755.1 Mesorhizobium sp. M0276
CGGACGATCGGCCGGACCTGATTTACGATCTTGACTGGAATGAGGAAGAACGGCTGGCCGAATGGCACGCTGTGCTCGCGGAAACACGGGGGCAACCAGTCGTCCTGCGCGCTGCGGTCCTGCTCGAGGCCTGGTCGGACATCGAGGTGCTGCAGCATGCCACGTGGCTCGGACCGCTGCTCGTGGCTGCACTGCTGCGCCAGGAAGGACTTGCCGCCCACCATCTCGCTTGCATTCATCTCGGCGCGAAAAACATTCCGCGCGAGCGGAGGCGGGCGCGCAATCGCGGCGATCGGCTGCTCGCCTTGCTCGATGCCATTCACGACGCAGCAGTGGCTGGCCTGAAGGAACACGATCGGCTGGTGCTGGCAAAATGCCAGATGGAGCGGCGGCTCAAACAACGGCGCGCCAGCTCGAAACTGCCCGACCTGGTCGAGCTGGTACTCTCGCGGCCGCTGGTCTCGACGGGCATGATCCAGGAGCAGCTAAAGGTGACAAAGCAGGGGGCGCTCAATCTGGTCAGCGAACTCGGCCTGCGCGAGATGACGGGCAGGGGAAGGTTTCGGGCATGGGGAATTGTTTAGTCCGAGCTATTCGCTACTAGCTTTACGAAGTTATCCAACTTGACGAACTTGCGCTCTGTAACCATACTGGTGACAGCAGAGGTTCTCATTATGGCCGCTCCAAAGCGCAGCAATCATAGCGGCGCCGCGTCCCCTGCGGGAGTCGCCGCCCTGAGCTTCACGACGAAGCTGCCGGCACAGGCCGATTTCAAGAAGGTGTTGCTCGAACGCTATCAGGAAGCGATCGCACGCAGCCGCAAGATCGGCCATCGCGTCTCGTTCCTGGTAGAGGTCGATCCAACGGCTGGTGCGCAGACGATCACGCCAGTCGAGGAGCAACCGATCGCTTCAGACGATATTTTTCCCGTCGAGGACACGGGCAAGCCGGATGCCGAACTCGAGGCGGCTCTTGCCGAAGCGCGCGCGCGTGGCCGCAAGCGTGTCGCCGAAATTGTCGCCGGCGAGGACATGCTGAGCGCGGATGCCCTCGCCAAGCTGCTCGGCACGTCGCGGGTGACAGTCAACGCCAAGCGGCAAAGCGGGCAGGTGCTCGGGATCGATGGCGCCAAGCGCGGCTTCCGTTTTCCTGTCTGGCAACTCGACAAGGACGGTCGTCCCTTCGGCGCATTGCCGGCGCTCCATGCCATGTTGGGCAACAGTGCCTGGGCGGTCTATCGGTTTCTGGTGTCGCGCCATGGCGCCCTCGATGGCCGGACCGGCCTTCGAGCCCTTCAGCAAGGCGATGACGCCTCGGTGTTGACCGCGGCGGAAGGCATGGCCAGGGGCGATTTCGACTGAATGCCTGGCGTTCCACCTCCACCCGATTTCGGGCGTGCAAACCTCGAAATCGAGACCATATCGCCGGGACGGACATTCGGCCGGATCTACTGGAGCACCTATCCCGATCCGTTGGGCTACGGGAAGTCGCCGAGCCGATTTAGCGATCCTCGACGCCGCATTGACGCCAATCGGTTTGGCGTTCTTTACCTCGGCGATTCCCTGAAGGGGTGCTTCCTACAGATCGTGCTCCGCGACCGCCGCGAAGGAACGCCGGTGGTCACTGGCGTTTCACGAACACCCATCTGAGCCCGAATGGGATCATTTATCCCTCGCGCCTCAATGAGGCGACCAATCTTGCCATCTACGACCGGGCGATACTGAAGCTTCAGCCGAAGCGCGTTTTGACCCTTCTCGGCGCGCAGGGGGCTGGCTCAGGTTTTTGGAAGATTTCAGGGTGGGGTTGGTGTGAGATGCAGCTCGTATTCGTATCGCTTGGCGAAGATGGCCGTAGCGCCAGAAGCGTCCACTACGCTGGAGCAACGGAACGACAGGTTTGGGGCCGTGTATGGACGGCTCTCCGTTGGCAAGGGATTTGTGAGCTTTTGCAGTTGCTGGTTGGTGCGGCCATGTATCCGAC
>NZ_JAMYSC010000138.1:0-1975 GCF_040321755.1 Mesorhizobium sp. M0276
AAACGACTCAAGGCACGATGGGCCGATCAAAACCTGCTTAGCCTCTTTACTCATATGCGATAGCCCTGCCCTCAAGGGGGGAGATCACCCCGACCCAGCGCACCTACCGCGCCGACGATCCGCGCAAATGCCTCCGCTGCTGCCGGCACCGTCGTGCGGGCGCGCAGGAAGCTGTGTACCAGCCTCGGCTCCTCGTGCCACCACGCTCTGCCGCCGGCAGTCAGGATGCGGTCGCGGTAGGTCTCGCCGTCCGAGGACAGCGGGTCGCATTCGGCAGTGACGATCACCGTTGGCGGCAGGCCGGAGAAGTCGGTGTCGCGCAATGGCTGGAAGGTCGGATCGCCGGGCGACTGCCGCCTGGTGGAGCGGACGTCGCGGTAGAAGGCGATGTCGTGCAGCGACAGAAGCGGCGCTTCGGCGTGCTCGACATAGGAGCCGGCGGCCTGGTCGCCGCCGAGGTCGGGATAGATCAGCACCTGGCCGATGGCAGCGCCGCGGCGCGTCGCCTTCGCAACTCCGGCCGCGAGATTGCCGCCGGCGCTTTCGCCGCACAACACCAACGGCAGGTCGGTGGCTGCCGCCGCCCATTCGAAGGCGGTGACGGCATCGTCGAAGGCTGCGGGATGCACATGCTCCGGCGCCAGCCGGTAGTCGACCGACAGCACGTCAAAACCGGTGCCGGCGCAGAGTTCGGCGCAGATGTCGTCATGGCTGTCGAGCCCGCCGAGGATGAAGCCGCCGCCATGAAAGTAGACCACCATCGCCTTCGCGCCCGCGCCGGCAAGCCGGTAGCGGCGGATCGGGATGTCTCGGCCGGCCGCTGCGATCAGGCTGTCGCTGGCCATGACGCCGGGCGGGCGGCCCTGATGGAAGGCCCGGCTCATCCGGTCATAGACGGCGCGCTGCTTGTCGATCGGCTGGCCGAGGATCTCGGGGGGATACCAGGCGTTGACCGCGTCGATATAAGCCCAGAGCTCTGGGTCGAGCCGCGTTTCGTATTTGCCGCGAGTCATGCTTTCGGCAGTCATAGGTCTGCGTAGAGCGCGGCCGCGTTGTCGAAGGTGAAGCGCAGCGGCACCGAGCCTTCGACCTGCCAGGCGGTGACGGTCTCGCCGGCCAGCAGCCGGCAGGCGCCGTCGGTGTCGGTGACGGCGCCGCCATAGAGCCGGTTGGCGAGGTTGAGGATGCCGGTCTGGTGCATGGCCGCACTGCCGCTGCCGCAGGCATCCTTGACCAGCAGCACGCGAAAGCCTTTCGCCACCGCGTCCTTCACCGAAGCGTCGATGCAGGCCTCGGTCCAGACGCCCGACACGACGAGCCATTCGATGCCGGCGGACCTGATGTCGCTGGCCGCCGGCCCGGATCGAAAGGCGCTGGCCTCGGCCTTGACCAGCAGCGCCTCGCCATCAGCCGGCGCCACCTCATGGCAGATCTCGGTCAGCGGATCGCTCTTGTCGGAAAAGGCCGACTTGCCGTCCTCACCGACCGGATGAAACGGCCGGTCCTGGCTGTCGAGGTCGACGATGTAGGCCCAATGGTAGAGCGGCACATTGTTTTGCCGCGCCGCCGCCTGCAGCCGCTGGACGTTGGCGAGGATCGTTGCGTAGCCCTCGACGAGGTAGCGCTTGTCCTGCCGGTGCTCTTCCTGCAGGTCGATGAAGATCGCGGCCACGGTGCCGCGCTTGATGGCGATGGGGGTTTTCATGCCGCGCCTTCATCCACGGGCGGAGCAGCCCAAGACTCGTCCCTATGCCGGTGGGACAGCACCCCCCTCTGCCCTGCCGGGCATCTCCCCCTCAAGGGGGGAGATCGGCCGTCGCGAATGCCTTCGCCAATCACCAAAGCTGCAGGAAAAAGCGCCGTAGGCGACGCTGCCAATCTCCCCCCTTGAGGGGCAGGGCTATCGCATATGAGTAAAGAGGCTAAGCAGGTTTTGATCGGCCCATCGTGCCTTGAGTCGTTTGTGGCTGAGCGG
>NZ_JAMYSC010000139.1:0-1708 GCF_040321755.1 Mesorhizobium sp. M0276
CAGTCGGTTTCGGATGCGCGGATACGGCCAGCTCTTCCTTCAAAATTGCGTCAGAGATCTTCTCAGCCACCATGATCGTGGGAATGTTTGTGTTGGCCCGGGGGCAGAATGGCATGACCGAAGCGTCGGCAATCCTCAGACCGGAGACGCCGCGAACGCGTCCCGACGGATCGGTCACCGCAGTAGGGTCGGAGTCTGCCCCCATCCTGCAGCTCGACGTCGGATGCCAATTGCCCATAACGTTCTGACTGATAAACCGATCCAGATGCTGCTCGTCATTAATCAGATCTGAAATGCTAGAACCATCTGTTATGACGTGCTTGATTAGCCTGCGGCGCAGGCGCGCAGAGCTGTCCATGAACAGCGACAGAACCGAGGTAAGTCCGTAATTGATGCTATTGATCTTGCTAACCCGCTTCACTCGTGCGTTCCAAGTTGACGGAAACGGGTCAAGCGCCACCGCCGACAGTGGATCTTGCTGCATCAGGCGGGTCAGCAAACGGAAGCCCTGCTTCAATCGCTCGACATCCCGCTTGTCGCTCAACCAGTTGAAATCTACCTCCGGCTCTACGGCATGAGAGCGATCCTTGAGCACGATGGTACCTGTCGAATAACTGCGATTGACCCACACACAAAGGGTGCCGAGGCGCTTGCCGAGCGGATGCCAGGCCGATTTGGCAGCGGCTGATATTACCATATCCGTCGAAGGGCACCCATCGTAACCCGACGAGTAGCGAGCATGCATTTGGATATGCCCGCTCACATCAGGTAACATGCGATCGCCCTGCTTCAGATAGGCCGAAACGCAGATCGCCGGGTGCTCCTGAAGGTTCTGGCCCACACCTTTCAAGTCTGCAACAACGGGAATACCGAGCTTTGCCAGTTGCCCTGCCGGGCCCATCCCTGAGCGCATCAATATTGCGGGTGAATGGATCGCTCCAGCGCAGAGCACCACGGTCGAAGCGCGATACGATTGCCGGCCGGACTTGTTTTCCGCCTCGACGCCCGTTATCGCGGACCCTGACGAGGTCAGGCGCACCACTGTCGTTTCCGACAAGATAGTCAAATTGGGCCGAGAGCGGACGCTTTCGGACAAGTAGGCCATGGCAGCGGACACCCGGTGACCGTTGCGGTTGGTCAACGGAACGACAGAGTAGCCGTCACCCCATGCACCATTGAAGTCCGGTCTGAAATGAATACCCAGGGCGTCATATGCTTTGGACACCGCTCGAATAAAGCCGGACCAGTCTGATTGCCGAACACGCTGAATTGGCAGGGGGCCTTCCTTGCCGTGAAATTCGCCGTCGAAATCCAAATCGCATTCAAGGCGACGGAAGTAGGGCAGAACCTCGTCCCAACCCCAGCCCGTTGCACCGCTTGAGGCCCACTCATCGTAGTCTTCGGGAGCACCTCGGTTGGCCACCTGGCCATTAATACTTGAGCCGCCGCCGATAACCCGGGCCTGCTCGTAATGAACGGGCTTGCGGCCATCCCGCACCATGGTCACCTCGAGTGACGGCCATTGATAATCAGGATTGAGATAGGCACGCGTTGGACTGCCGTCGAGGATGTCGTCAGGGATAGCGTTCGGTGGGGTATCGGGACCTGCCTCGACGAGGAGCACGCGATTTCCATTGGCGGAAAGCCTGCTCGCCATCACGCATCCGGCCGAACCCCCACCGACGACAATGTAGTCGAAAACCAATGC
>NZ_JAMYSC010000140.1:0-1343 GCF_040321755.1 Mesorhizobium sp. M0276
CGCCATCCCGGGCTGATCAGGCTCGGCCGCTTCGATGAGGGCGAGCAGGCCCTGCACATTCGCGGCGAGTTCCCGCTTCGCATCGAACGCATTTGAGGACACAAGGACATCACCATGGACATTCTTCGCGCAGGCACAAGGCCTTCCGGCAAGGGGCCGACCGGCTGGTTCACTGGCACGGTGCGGATCGATCCGCTCTTCAATCCCTTCGATGCCGGGCGGGTCCAAGGCGCGCAGGTGACCTTCGAGCCCGGCGCCCGCACCGCCTGGCACACCCATCCGCTCGGCCAGACGCTGATCGTCGTCTCCGGCCCTGGCCGCGTGCAACGCGAGGGTGGCCCGGTCGAGGAAATCCGTCCAGGCGACGTCGTCTGGTTCGCGCCCGCCGAAAAGCACTGGCACGGCGCGTCGCCTCAGACCGCCATGAGCCACATTGCCCTCCAGGAGGTCAAAGACGGCAAGGTCGTGGACTGGCTGGAACATGTCAGCGAGGCCGACTACGGCGCCTGATCTCTCCACTCGAAAGGAACCAAGATGCTCGCAACCCTTCTTTACAAACCGGGCGACATCCGCTGCGAGGAAATCGCCGATCCGAAAATCATGCGGCCGACGGACGCCATCATCAAGCTCTCGGCAAGCTGCATCTGCGGCTCGGACCTGTGGCCCTATCGCGGGCTGCAGCCGATCGACGGCCCGATGCATATGGGCCACGAATATTGTGGCCTCGTCGTCGAGGTCGGCGCAGAGGTGCGCACGGTCCGCCCCGGCCAGTTCGTCGTCGGCTCGTTCTGCCTCTCCGACAATACCTGCCCGCATTGCCGTTTCGGCTTCCAGTCGTCCTGTGTGCAGCGCGAGTTCATGTCGGGCGCGCAAGCGCCTTACGCCCGCGTACCGTTGGCGGATGGCACACTGGTCGCCACCGCCGAGGTGCCGCCGGCCGAACTCATCCCCGACCTGCTGGCTGTGTCCGATGTTCTCGGCACCGGCTGGTATGCGGCCGACGCAGCCGAGGTCCGAGAAGGATCGACGGTGGTGGTGGTAGGCGACGGTGCGGTCGGCCTGATGGGCGTGCTTGCGGCCAAGGAGATGGGCGCTGAGCGCATCATCGCCATGAGCCGGCACGCCAGCCGCCAAAAGCTCGCCCGCGAATTCGGCGCCACTGATATTGTGGCCGAGCGTGGCGAGGAAGGCGTCGCGCGCATCAAGGAACTCACCAAGGGCGTTGGCGCGGACTCGGTGCTGGAATGCGTCGGCACGGGAGAATCCTTCGACCAGGCGCTGGCCTGCTCCCGCCCCGGCGGCACCATCGGCTATGTCGGCGTGCCGCATGGCGTGAGCTTCGA
>NZ_JAMYSC010000141.1:0-1323 GCF_040321755.1 Mesorhizobium sp. M0276
CGGGACTGTCAGGAATTTCGTGTGCGGGCGGGCGGTTGAACATCACGCCGCCATGGCTTTGATGAAGCGCTCACCGAAGATGACGGCGAACTGCGCCTTGGCCATGGCCCATTCACGTGGCGGCATTTTCCACTCTTTCTCAGATCGGTTCAAGATCAAATAGAGTAGCTTGGTTGCGGCATCGTCGCTTGGGAAGTGCCCCCTGGCCCGGACGGCGCGCCTGAGCTTGGAGTTCAGAGCCTCGATCGCGTTGGTGGTGTAGACGATCCTGCGAACCTCGTCTGGGAAAGCGAAGAACGGGATGACCTCGGCCCAGGCGCGCCGCCAGCTCTGACCTATGGCGGGATAACGCTGCCCCCAATGGCCGGCCTCGAACGTCATCAGCGCCTCTTCGGCGGTCTTGGCGTCGATGGCGCGGTAAATATCCTTGAGCGCCGTCGCCAGCCCCCTGCGGTCCTTCCAAGACACGAAGTCCATGCTGTTCCTGAGCAGATGCACGATGCAGGTCTGGACGACCGTTTGCGGGAACACGGCGGTAATGGCGTCGGGGAAGCCTTTGAGGCCATCGACGACAGCCAACAGAATATCCTCGACGCCGCGGTTCTTGAGCTCGTTCATCACCCGCAGCCAGAACTTGGCACCCTCGTTCTGCTCAAGCCACAGGCCCAGCACCTCCTTGGCGCCATCGGCGCGCACGCCAAGCGCGATGTGGATCGCCTTGTTGCGGACCATGCCTTCGTCGCGGATCTTGACCCGGATCGCATCGAAGAAGATGAGCGGGTAAACCGGATCGAGCGGCCGCTGTTGCCAGGCGACGACTTCATCCAGCACCGCGTCGGTCACCGTTGAGATCAGCTCCGGCGAGACGTCGATGCCGTAAAGTTCGTGCAAGTGTCCGGTGATCTCGCGGGTGCTCATGCCGCGCGCATACATCGACACGATCTTGTCGTCGAAGCCTGGAAAGCGGCGCTGATATTTGGCGATCAGTTGAGGGTCGAAGCTCGAGTGGCGGTCGCGCGGCACGTCGATCGCCAGCTTGCCGGTCTCGGTCATCACCGTCTTGCGGCCGTAGCCGTTGCGCGTATTGCCGGCGCTCTCATCGCCGGCCAGGTGATGATCCATCTCCGCGTTCAAGGCGCGCTCGGTCAGCGCTTTCTTCAGTGAATCGAGCAAACCGCCCTGATCAAAAGCGGCGCTGGCCGCGCCACCAGCCAGCAACTGATCGAGAAGCTCATTCGGTATCGCAGGGTCTTTGCGTCGCGACATAGTGGGACTCCTTCTTACCCATTATGCCCGCCCGCACACGAAATTCCTGACAGTCCC
>NZ_JAMYSC010000142.1:0-1294 GCF_040321755.1 Mesorhizobium sp. M0276
TCGACGAAAGCGCGGATCTTTGAGCGCCGGCCATTGGCCCGTGCCATCGCCTCGCTCATCGGCCGGCCTTTCGGCTTCTTGTGATGAATGTCGGAGACGTAGCCGTTCTTGTCCAGCCACGCCTCATTCTTCTTCGAGCGATAGGCGGTGTCGGCCCATACCGTCGAGCCGGTGTTGTTCTTGTCCAGCACGTTGCGAAGCTGCGCCCCGTCCCAAGCCGAGGCGCCGGTGACGTTCCAGCCGCGGATGAAGCCGTGGCGGCGATCGATCGAGGCATGGTTTTTGTAGCCGAAGGCGGGAACGGCGATATCGCGCTGCTTCGTCTTTCCCTCCTCATCGGCCTTGGCCTTCGAGAAGTTCACGGTCCAGCGCGCGTCCCGGTCCTTCTGGCGCAGCTTGGCTGGTTTCTTCTGCCACTCGTCCGGCACCTTTCCTGCCTTGATGTCAGCCTTTTCAGCATCGGAATTGCGTTGCTTCGGCGCCGCCACGATCGTGGCATCCACGATCTGGCCACCCATCGCCAGATAACCGGCCTTGGTGAGGTGCTTGTCAAAACGGGCGAACAGGTTGTCCACCGCCCGGGCCTGCGTGAGGTGCTCCCTAAACAACCAGATCGTCTTGGCGTCGGGCACCTTGTCGCCGAGCCCCAACCCGAGGAAACGCATGAAGGAAAGCCGGTCTTGGATCTGAAACTCGGTCTGATCGTCCGAGAGACTGTAGAGCGCCTGCAGAACCAGGACCCTTGAACATCATCACCGCATCAAAGGGCGGCCGGCCGCCTTTGGCGCCATCGGAGCGCTTCAGCGCCTTGGCCAGCGGTTTCCGGAAAACCTCCCAAGGCACCACCGCGTTCAGCTTCTCCAGTGGATCGCCGGCCGCGCTCAGCCGGACATAACGCTCGTCAATGTCCCAGAATCCAGCCTGGCCTCGCATCCAACGCCTCCGTGCAAATCACCAGGCGAAGTGAATCAAAATGCGGTCTCGATTGCCAGGTTTTTCGAGGTGTCCAGTTGCTTCTGAGGACGCTCGCCACGTCGGTCGCTCGAGGCGTAGTAGATCGCCGCCGGCGGCGCAGGCCCGGCGAAGGGACGGTCATCGCGCGTATAGGTCCAGATGCGCCCGGTCGTGCACTTGCCTTTCGCCAGGATGCGAATGGTGGTGTCGTCGCCATGAAGGCGCTCGGCCGCGAGCACATGGCGCTCGATCAGTTGGAAGAGCGGCATGACGGCGAA
Source organism: Mesorhizobium sp. M0276 (assembly GCF_040321755.1). Lineage (NCBI taxonomy): Bacteria > Pseudomonadati > Pseudomonadota > Alphaproteobacteria > Hyphomicrobiales > Phyllobacteriaceae > Mesorhizobium > Mesorhizobium sp. M0276. The sequence continues at coordinate 1,233 of NZ_JAMYSC010000142.1, forward strand.
GGTTCCGTGGCCGACCTGATCGGCCAGCGTCGACAGCGGCAGGTCGATCCCCTCGGCCTTGA
>NZ_JAMYSC010000143.1:0-1283 GCF_040321755.1 Mesorhizobium sp. M0276
TCCGGCAACATGATTGTTCCCCTTGCCGCCGGCGGTCCGGATGAATCGGCGATCGGCGATCCCGTCAATGCTCTCACCACCGAATGGGCGCGGCAATGTAAGAAGCAGGGCGGCCTGGTCGTCCTACCGCACTTCCCCGATCCTCGGATGGAAAGCGCCGCAACGATCGTCCTGGGGGAAGCGGACGCCGTCGAAATGATGTCATTTATTGACTATTACAGCGGCATCGACGCCTATTCTCTCTCCGACTGGTATCGCTTCCTGAACAACGGTTACCACATCCCAGCGGTGGCTGGCACAGACAAGATGTCGGCCGAGTTTGCCGTAGGATTGACCCGGACCTACGCTAAAATCCCCGATAGTCGGGAATTCTCCTACGAGACGTGGATGGATGCTGTCCGCGCAGGCCATACGTTTGTGACCTATGGCCCTCTGATGGATCTTAATGTTGACGGAAAACCCATGGGCGGCCGCATTGGCCTGTCCTCATCGGGCGGAACGGTCAACGTTAGCTGGAACGTCGCAAGTGTGATCGTGCCGATGACCAGGATTGACCTTATCGTCAATGGCGAAGTCAGAGAAAGCCGTACCCTCAGGCCGTGGCAGGATGCCGGAAGTTGGTCGGTGCCTATCCAGAAAAGTTCCTGGATCGCGTTGCTTGTTCGCGCGAAATACGACGACAAACCGGAGATGATCGCCGCTCACTCGTCGGCAGTTATGATCGATGTCGAGGGCTCTCGGTTATTTGCCGCAGCCGACGCGCTCACAATCCTGGACCAGATCGAAGGGTCGATGGCCTACATTGACACAATCGGAACCCGCGCCGAGGCCAAGCGGTATAAGGAGATGCGCCTTGTGCTCCAGTCGGCGTACCATCGTCTGCACAATCAAATGCATCAAATGGGCTACCATCATCCGCATACCCCCGGCACACACCATTCCGAGCATGACTAGTGAAAAGCTTAGGAACGTGCGCACAGGTTTTTAACATCCATGGAAAATCCGATGACCAGAAGCAAATCCATCAGACTAGCCTTCGTGGCAATTATGCTTGCAGCTGCATGCAAGCCGGCATTGTTCCATATCGGCGTCGGCTCGGCTAATTCGTTCACGGTCGGCCTTGCGCATCCGCTCTTCGGGCTTGACCACATCATGGTGATGGTCGCGGTCGGTCTGTGGGCGGCGCTGAAGGGCGGGCGCGCGCTCTGGGCTTGGCCGGCGGCCTTCGTCGGCCTCATGCTTGCTGGCGGTGCGCTGGGCATCACCGGCGTGCCCGTTCCCTT
>NZ_JAMYSC010000144.1:0-1282 GCF_040321755.1 Mesorhizobium sp. M0276
GCCGAAGTCGCCGGCATCCGCAAGCGCGTCAGCCCGCATACTCTGCGGCACAGCTTCGCCACCCACCTGCTCGAGCAGGATGTCGACATTCGCGTCATCCAGGTGCTGCTCGGGCACTGCAAGCTCGAAACGACAGCGCTCTACACCAAGGTCTCGACCCGGACGATCCACGCGGTCGCAGGGCCGCTGGACCGGCTGATGGCGCTGATGGAAGGCAAGACGCCGTCCGGCTGAACCGGTGCGCGCCGACCTGGAGGTCGCCGATATCTTCCGTGCTGCCGGCCCCGGATACCGGGTCTCCCACGCCGGGCATCTGAGCCTGCAGCAGCTCAAGGTGATGTCGGCGATCGAACAGTGTCGCACCGCTGCATTGGGTGGTCATGTCGAAGCCTGTGCGGACTGCGGCCAATGGCGGATCGCCTATAACAGCTGCCGTAACCGGCACTGTCCCAGGTGCCAGGGCGCGGCCGCGCGTACATGGCTCGCCGAGCGCGAAGCCGACCTGCTGCCAGTCGGATACTTCCACGTCGTGTTCACGCTGCCGGCCGAAGTCGCCGAGATCGCGTTCCACAACAAGGCGCTGGTCTATGACCTGCTGTTCAAGGCGGCATCGGAGACCATGCTGACGATCGCGGCCGATCCCAGGCATCTCGGCGCGCGCATCGGCATCACCGCCGTGCTCCACACATGGGGATCGGCGATGACCCACCATCCGCATGTCCACATGATCGTGCCGGGCGGCGGCATCGCGCCGGACGGGAGCCGCTGGATATCGTCGCGCGCGGCCTTCCTGCTCCCGGTCAGAGTACTGGGCAAGTTGTTCCGCCGCCTGTTCCTCACCCGGCTGATCGCGCTGCACGACGCCGATCGGCTCGCCTTCTTCGGCACCCTTGCTCGTCTCATCGAGCGGCAGGCCTTCCTGCGGCACCTGTCGCCGGTCCGGAACAAGCGCTGGGTGGTCTACGCCAAGGCGCCCTTCGCCGGGCCGGAAGCGGTGCTCGCCTACCTGTCGCGCTACACGCACCGGGTCGCGATCTCGAACCGCCGCCTGATCGCCTTCGACGAGGCTGGAGTCACCTTCCGCTACAAGGACTATCGCCGCGATGGTGTCGAGCGCCAGCGCGCCATGACGCTTGCCGCCGACGAGTTCATCCGCCGCTTCCTGCTCCATGTCCTGCCGCGCGGGTTCCACCGCATCCGTCACTATGGGCTGCTCGCCAGCTCCGCCCGCAAGGCCAGCCTCGCACTCTCGCGCGAACTGCTGAACGTCGATCTGCCGCCC
>NZ_JAMYSC010000145.1:0-1216 GCF_040321755.1 Mesorhizobium sp. M0276
TCGCCGCATCTATGCGTGCCTCGCAAAACAACGCTCATTTCCTGCATTGAGGTGCGATCATTCGCGTAATGCAGTGCCTCTAACGCGCTACATTCACCAGGCCGGGGACTGAGCGGTCCGATCCTCAACCACATAAGCTGGCCTGAAGCGGTGCCGGCTGCCAATTCGAAGGAGTTCGCCCTATGAACAAGGAGTTCACGCCTGCTAAGGATGTAAGTCTCGCGCTCTTTGATCGCCTCGAGTCTGAGGTGCGCAGCTATGTCCGGGCGTTCCCGGTCCTGTTCGATCGCGGGATTGGCACTACCCTCATCGCCGCAGACGGTCGGGAATACCTCGACTTCTTCGGGGGTGCAGGCGCCCTGAATTACGGACATAACAACCCAGCCTTCAAGAGGGCATTGCTGGATTACATCGAGCGCGACGGAATTGTGCACGGGCTCGACCTTGCCACCTCCGCCAAGAAGGCATTCATCGAAGCTTTTGAGCAGTACATTTTGAAGCCCCGCGGTCTGACTTATAAATTGCAGTTTACGGGTCCCACAGGTACGAACGCGGTCGAGGCGGCCCTGAAGCTGGTTCGCCAAGTGACCGGCAGGTCAAACATCGTCTCGTTTACGAATTCGTTTCACGGGGTCAGCGCTGGAGCGTTGGCAGCGACCGGAAACAAGGAGTTCCGAAATGCTGCCGGCTTTCCCCTCGCGAACGTGACGTCATTGCCTTACGAGGGTTATCTCGGCGCTTCGGTTGACACGATCGATTACTTCGAGAAGCTTCTCGATGATCCGAATAGTGGCCTCGATAAACCCGCCGCGGTGATCCTGGAAGCAGTCCAAGGTGAAGGGGGCATTAATGCTGCCAGCGTTGAATGGCTGCAGCGGCTGCGTGACCTGACCTCGCGGCACGAGATCCTGATGATCCTCGACGACATCCAGGCTGGTGTCGGTCGCACGGGCAAATTCTTCAGTTTTGAAGCGGCAGGGATCGTGCCAGACATCATTACCCTGTCCAAGTCGTTGTCGGCGATCGGAACGCCGATGGCCCTGGTCCTCATCAAGCCTGAACTTGATGTTTGGGCGCCTGCCGCGCACACCGGTACGTTCAGAGGCAACAACTATGCTTTCGTTACCGCTCGTGCGGCTCTTGAGGCCTACTGGTCCGACTCCAAGTTTGAGGACGAGATCGCCCGCAAGTCTGCCATCCTCGCCGAGGAACTTAA
>NZ_JAMYSC010000146.1:0-1215 GCF_040321755.1 Mesorhizobium sp. M0276
TAAAAGCTCGCTAAAATTCAGGGCGCCTGTCCTGTTCAAAATACTCAGGCCGATCTATCGCGGCATGGCCTCCGTTTTCAAGCCAGCTTCCCGACGTAGCGTCGGATAATGCGCTTTGTAATAATGGCAGGTTATATCGGTAAATGTCACGGCCTATTCAGAGGTATAAAGTGAATCGTATCGCCGTATTCTCTCTCTACAACGAGCGTGGAATTGCAGATGATTATGTTGTCTTTCTGCTCGAAAAGCTACGCGAGTTTGTTGGGAGGATTATTGTCGTTTCCAATGGGGATCTTTCCAAGCTTTCGGAAATAGCAATCAAAGCTAGCTGCGACCAGCTTCTGGTTCGGAAGAACGAGGGATTTGACGTAGGGGGATACAAGAGGGGGATTGAAGCTGTCGGCTTTGACAAACTTTCTGAGTATGATGAACTTATCCTACTAAATGACACTTGTTACGGCCCTCTTTTTCCGTTTTCGGAAATGTTTTCGGAAATGGAACGCCGAGAGTGCGATTTTTGGGGCAGTGCTGCCCATCAGGAAGTGACGCCAAACCCGTTTACCGGAACAGGCCATCTGCCCCGTCATCTCACCGCGAACTTCATTGCGGTCCGGAAAAACATGCTGAAATCGCGCGCCTTCAGAAAATACTGGGAGGGCCTCCCTGAGATCAAAACTTACATCGATGCCATTCTGCTTCACGAGTCGCGATTTACGAAGCATTTCACAGATCTCGGCTATACGGCGGAAGCTTACGTTGATCCTGATCAATATGGATCGCGATATCCTGCGTTTATCAATGTTGATGAAACAATCGTCAACCGCTTCCCTCTGCTAAAGCGACGCCCATTTTTTCATGATCCGGCCTTCTTGAATGCTGAAGGCATTGATTTGCCTCGGGCTTTGCGGGCGCTTAAAGAGACCTCCGATTACGACCTCAATTTGATTTGGCGCAATGTTTTACGCTCTTCGGAGTTGAGGAATCTCAACACCAACGCTGCGCTGATGAGCGTTTTGCCGGATGAATGGACGAAAGGCGAAGTTGCTGCTGCCGACTATGGCAAGGTCGCGGTCTGCGCGCATATTTACTACACTGACATGCTCGACGAGATCCTGGCCCTGACCGAGAACATTCCGGTTGCCTATGATTTTATCGCCACCACGGATACCGCGGAGAAGAAGGTCGAGATTGAAGCCGCCTTGGCAAAACGCCCTG
>NZ_JAMYSC010000147.1:0-1206 GCF_040321755.1 Mesorhizobium sp. M0276
GCAAACTTCTTCGTCGCCAGCGGCGAGCCGCCCTCGTTCGTGAGGCGTATATAGTCGCCACCAACGAGAACTGTCAACAGCGATCAGCGATGTTTTTTCGATTTCTCGTGGAGTTATCCACGGGGCCGAAATTCGTGAGCTGGCTTGGCTGAATTGTGAGCGGTGTTCTGCCGCCGACCATTCCCGTGATGCGCCCCGAGGTCTCGGCGCTGAACGTGCATCATCGGCTTGAAAAACAACTGTTGCGCCTCGGTGGCCGCAAAGCAAATCCCTCCCAAAGCATCATTTAGAGCCGGTCCTCGAGCAATTTCGGCGTGATGTTCCGGCCAGCGTAAAAGATGCTCAGGATCAGCACCGCTCGCCCTCGACGGCAAAGGCAATGCTAACGGCACGCGGGCAACCGACAATCCGAAGCCCAGGCATGGGCTCGCCCCACTCGGTGTCCCGCTGTGGAAAAGTCGCCAGACCGAGACAATGGTCGCGGATACCCCACAACAGAATTCCAGGCAATCGCAGGTTAAGCACTTTCGGCTATGTCGTCATAGCTGTTCCAGCTCGGCTTCCGCTCTGGGATGGAAGACAATCCGATATTCCACCCCTACCTGGCTTTCGCCTGCTTCGCGCGACGTCGCGCCTCCAGCGGGGAGAAGACCGTTTCGGCAGGGATGCCTTTCGCCGGATCTCGCTGAAGCTCGGCCAGCCGCGCCGGTATGTCTTCGCGCAGCCACCTCTCCCGCTCCGCCTCGAAATCCTCAAGCATGCGCAGGCCCGCGCGGACAACCTCGCTGGCATTGTTGTAGCGGCCTGATTCGAGCTGCTTCCTGATGAAGCTCTCATAGTGGTCATTCAAAGCGTAATTTGGCATTGGCAACCTCCTGCAGGGGATATGGGGGCGCATGGAGGTAGCAATAGAATCTGGAGGGTTCTGTGTGGTCGCGGGCGCGATGGTACGGGCTCGCACGGGTCGCGACTACATTGAAGCCTGATTGAACTGAACCGCGGGATGGCGGGCGGGGCTATGGGGATTTAGGGCTCGACATGTGTCCGAGGCGCCGGAGCGGGCTCGCCGATCGCTCTTGGCGGTCGCCCGTCGTCGCGATGCAGGACCATCTGCGACGCGCGAGACGGCGCCATTGGGTCGTTGACGCTGAGGTGTAGCGTTGCTGGCGACAGCCAGGCTGCGACTTTGACTAGCGGCGCGCAAAG
>NZ_JAMYSC010000148.1:0-1195 GCF_040321755.1 Mesorhizobium sp. M0276
GGCAGGGGAATCGCATATGAGTAAGAGTAAGTCTTGCGTTGAGTGGAAAGGTTGATTCTTTAGGGGCCTTCTCTTTGAAGAGGAGACCCAATGCCGTTTCTGCTTTCGATTTTGCGTGAAATTCGGGATCCGCGTGACATCAACGCGCGTCATGATCTGGCGGAGCTTCTGTTCTTGGCTCTGCTTGCGACCCTGTGTGGGGCCAAGAGCTGTGTTGACATTGCCGATTTTGTTGAGGGGCGGGAAGACGAGCTGAGAGAGATCGTGGCGCTGGAGCATGGTTGCCCGAGCCACGACACGTTCAGCCGGGTGTTTCGACTTCTTGATGCCGATGAGCTTTCGCGCAGCTTTGCCGCTTTCACGGCAGCGCTGCGACAAACGCTCGGGCCTTCGCCGCGCGGCGTGGTGGCGGTCGACGGCAAATCGCTGCGGCGCGGCTACACTAAGGGTCGGGTCTTTATGCCGCCTTTGATGGTGAGCGTGTGGGACGCCGAGACGAGGCTGTCGATTGCCGCTGCCCGCGCGCCCGAGGGCGACGAGGTCACAGCCACGCTGGATCTTCTGAAGAGCTTGGATTTGAAGGGCTGCACGGTGACGGCGGATGCGCTGCACTGCCGTCCCGACACCGCCAAGGCGCTGATCGGCAAGAAGGCGCATTATGCGCTGGGGCTGAAAGGCAATCGTCCCAAGCTGTTCGCTGCGGCGGAGCGAAGCTTCGCCGCAGCTGCCGAGATCGCCTTCTTCGAGACCAGCGAAAGCGCGCATGGCCGCACCGAAACACGAAGAGCCTCGGTCCTGCCGCTCAAACGGCTGCTCGATCCGCCGGCCTTTCCCGGCCTCAAGGCGATCGGCCGCATCGAGGCCTCGCGCAGCGTGGCAGGCGGCAAACCCACCACCTCGGTCCGCTATGTCGCGCTTTCCAAAGTGCTCATGCCCAAAAGACTGGCCGAGACCGTCAGAGCACATTGGACCATCGAGAACCAGTTGCACTGGAGCCTCGATGTCGTCTTCCATGAGGACGATGCCCGAACCCGCAAGGATAACGGGCCGCAAAACCTGGCCATCATCAGACGCCTCGCCCAAAACATCTTGCAAGCCCATCCTCTCGACAAACCCATCGCCAGCAAGATGCGAAGAGCCAGATGGAACAGAGACTTCCTCTTCCAGCTCTTTACTCATATGCGATAGCCCTGCC
>NZ_JAMYSC010000149.1:0-1194 GCF_040321755.1 Mesorhizobium sp. M0276
GGCTATCGCATATGAGTAAAGAGGCTAAGCAGGTTTTGATCGGCCCATCGTGCCTTGAGTCGTTTGTGGCTGAGCGGGATGTTTTCAAGATCGGCTCTGAGAACATTGAGAGTGAGGCGGCGAAGTATGGCGTGATTGGCGGCGGTATTGTTCTTGCGGCCTCTGATTTGATCTTCGCCGAGCAAAACGTCGAGTTGCCAGTGCAGGTCATTCTCGATGCTCCAGTGGCGGCGTACTGTGGCGAGCAGTTCGTGTGCCGGCATTTTGCGCGACAGCGCATAGCAGCGGACCTTGTGCGTGGTCTTGCCATCGACGGTGCGCCAGCTTTCGACACGGCCGACGGCGCAAAGGTCGACGAGTGCATTCTTGCCCGGCGGCTGCACAAAGGGAATGACGAAGGCACGCCGCACCTCGTGACGGCCATGGGCATCCTCCTTGGTCTGATGGAACTTGGTTGCTTTGCCCGCCGCTGCCTTGTCGAGTGCGGTGTTGGCTTCGGCGGCCAGCTTCGACTGGTTGGCCTTGATGGCGATCGCGTAGTGGCCGCCACCGTCGCGGATGGTCTGGGTCATGCGGCGATGGCAGTGCAAGGCGTCGGCGGTGACGGTCAATCCCTTGAGCGACAACAATTCGAGCGCCGCGATCGCGGCCTGCACCTCCCCGCCTTTCTGCGCCACGGTCTGGGCCAGGCTCATGAAGGTCTCGCAGCCAAAGACGGTCACCACCAGCGGCGGCATATGCGAAAGGCCCTTGGCATAGGCGCGCCTGAGGCTCTTGCCGTCGATGGCGATCTGGCCTTTCGGCGCATCGATGCGCGCCTGTGCGCCGAAAGCGGCCATGAAGCGCATGAACGCATCGTTGAGGGCGACAGGATCGAGGGCCGCCAGCACCCGGCTGAAGGTGTCGTGGCTGGGCGCGCCACGCTCGAGCGGGATGAACTGCCGCAACAGGTCGAGCCGATTCCTGGCAAACAGCTCCATTTCCGTGCAATGCGTCGCACCGCAAAGGACCGCCGCAAGCGCTACGAACAAAATCTCCGGCAACGGGTGCTGTGCGGTCAAGTCTCGAGGGTCCGGAACCTCGCCGAATACATCCAGAAACACCATGCTGACCTCCGATCATCCAGAGGTCCTTTCAGAATCGATTTCCGCACACCACACAAGAGTCCCTTTGTACTCATGTGCGATTCCCCTG
>NZ_JAMYSC010000150.1:0-1110 GCF_040321755.1 Mesorhizobium sp. M0276
TCTCGGATGATAGCGTTGAGGACGACGAGGAGCTTCCTTGCGACGGCAATGATGGCCAGCTTCTTTGACCCTGATCGGGCTGCGATGGCGCTGTAGAAAGCTCGGAAGCGCTCACAGGCTCGGATGGCGCCCAGCGCTGCCATGTAAAGGGCACGACGCACGCGCGATCGGCCACCCTGGATCTGGCTCCTGCGATTGAGCTTGCCGCTCTTGTTGTCGAAAGGGGCAAGGCCGGCGAGTGCCGCGATTGACTTGGGTGAACGCAGGCCGAGCTCGGGCAGGTGCGCCAGCAGAGAGAATGCGGTGACCTTGGAGACGCCGGGTACGGAGATCATCAGCGCGTTGTCGCGGGCAGTATCCTCGGCTTGACGAATGGCCTCGGCGATCTGCCCCTCGATCCCCTTGATGCGTGTGTTGAAGTTGGCGATCAGCTCTTCGAGTTCGGCGATGACGATCTCGTCGAAGGCCTCGGTGCGAAGCTTCTTCAACTTTGCCCTGATATCGACCAGTTGGTCACGGTGGCGGGCAAGCGATTGAAGGTGTTCACCTTCTTCGCGCGGTGCCGGCTCGGCTTCGGGGTGATAGCGACGGCCGTAGCCGCTCAGCATCCTGGCGTCGAGACGATCGGTCTTGGCGCGCCGTCTCGTCGACTTCGCATAGTGGTGAGTGTGTGCCGGATAGTGGTGAGTGTGTGCCGGATTGTGCCGCGAGAAGGCGACGCCTGCCTTGGCCAGCGCATGGCGCAGCAGCCGGTCATGAACGCCCGTCGCCTCCATGACCACAAAATCTCGGCCGGGGTGAAGACCTGCCACATAGGCAGCGATCACATCGGCTTGGTTGTCGATGCGCTGGCAATGCCCGCTTGTCTCATCAAAAAAATCGAGCCACTGCTTGGAGATATCGCAGCCGACATAGTTCTGCATTATCATGTCCATGCCTCTTCCTGTGGTGCGGGGTCTGCAGCTAACAGCCCCGTGCAACTGTTCAGGTTGATGGTTCACCGGTGGGAAGGGATCGAGCCATGCCACGGCCTGTCCTCGAAAGGACGACCAGGATCCTCTCGGTCTCCTTCCCACCTCAACCATAGCATGGCAACAACACACAGGATCC
>NZ_JAMYSC010000151.1:0-1053 GCF_040321755.1 Mesorhizobium sp. M0276
TCTCAAGCAATACCGGCAACTGAGCTATCAGGAACTGGCATTCCACCTCGAGGACTCAGCCTCATTTCGCGCCTTTGCCCGCCTGCCATGGTCGTGGAGCCCGCAGAAGTCGGTGCTGCAAAAGACGATCAGCGCGATCCGGTCCGACACCTGGGAAGAGATCAATCGGGCGCTGCTGTCGAATGCCCGGCAGGTAAAACTGGAAGACGGTGCGGTCGTGCGGCTGGACAGCACTGTGACCTCGGCACTTATGCACGAACCGAGCGACAGCAGCCTGCTGTGGGACGCTGTGCGGGTCATGGTGCGCCTGTTGAAGCAGGCTGATGCCTTGGCCGGTGGCGCCGGCTTGGAATGGCGAAATCATTGCCGCGCGGCCAAGAAGCGCGCCCGCAAAATCCAGTTCACACGCGGCCGACCCAACCGCGTCCAACTCTACCGTGAACTGATTGCGATCGCCTGCGCGACCTTGGCCTATCTGAAGCAGGCCACGGAACGATTGGCCGTGGCGAGCACTCCGCTCATCGCACTGTGGCAGGCCCAGGTTAGTCACCATCGGCCGCTGATCGAGCAAATCATTGCCCAGAGTGAGCGACGAGTGCTGGCGGGCGAGTTGGTGCCGGCCAGCGACAAGCTGGTCAGCCTGTTCGAGCCCCATGCCGATATAATCGTCAAAGGCAGCCGCGACACCGAATACGGTCACAAACTCAACCTGACCACCGGCAGGAGCGGCATGATCCTCGATCTGGTGATCGAGGCGGGCAATCCGCGCGACAGCGATCGATTGCTGCCGATGCTGGAACGCCACATCGGCATCTGGGGCCGGGCGCCGCGGCAGGCGGCGGCCGACGGCGGCTTTGCCAGTCGCGACAATCTGGCTACAGCCAAGACCTTGGGCGTTCGCGACATGGCATTCCACAAGAAAGCCGGCCTCAGGATCGAGGACATGGTTAGAAGCAATTGGGTCTACCGCAAGCTGCGCAACTTCCGTGCCGGCATCGAGGCCGACATCTCATGCCTCAAGCGTGCTTACGGCTTGGCGCGCTGCACCTGGCG
>NZ_JAMYSC010000152.1:0-1029 GCF_040321755.1 Mesorhizobium sp. M0276
GTTATAGGCTTGCCGCACGAGACCGCAGTCGGCGCAGTGTTCGGCGTGACCGCCCAGGGCCGCGGTCCGGCACGCCTCCACCGCGCCCATAACCCGGCGCTCGACACGCCCGAGATGGCCGGCATGGTTACGGCCGAATCGTCGGCGATGCGCCGCCGCCCGCATGGCTGATGGCGATGCTGGGCGGAACGACAGATGCATGGTGAAAGGGCTTCGTGGTGCAACCTTTGGAGAAACGAGAAATGCGGATTGGAAGGCAAATGCTAATCGCTCTACGGGGGCTGGTTTTCGCGGCGATGGAATTTCGCTTCGGATTATTTAGGCCACGGCTGGCGCTAACGAGATAATTTGATAAATGCTGGCATTTTGTCGTCCTGCTACGCAAATGTCAGCTTTTCGCTCTAACAATGTCCTTTGGCTGTAATGCCGATCAAGCACCGAAGTTGGCGCGATGGCGGCGGAGAAGACCACGCTCGGCGCTGGCGATGGTCGCCTCGAAATCTTTGGCTTGCCGGCGACAACGTCCCAGCCAGGCGAAAGTTTGCTCGACGACCCGTCGTCGCGGCGGGCACCTCAAAGCCCTTGGCCGTGTCGGAGCGCTTGATGATTTCGATGGTCCATGTGCCGAGATTGGCCAGAGCCTGCGACAGTTTTTCTCGGGCGGGAACGGTCCGGCAATGCCCGCCACTGGCAGCCGGTCAGGCGATGTAGAGATGTAGAGAAGTGCGTCCACGACCGCCCGAAGGTCTGTCGCCAACGCGTGGGTGTTACAAGGGATAGAATGCCGGCGCCCGTTTGAGGGCGCTCTTTTGCTATCGTCGGCAACGTGATGGCAAGTCGGGATCGCGCGTCACGAGCTCGAAAACCACCACTCGTCGCAAACGAAGACAACGGGACGACCGCGGACTGATCCGCGAACCCCTCGAGTTGTGTGCGTCAAGTTGTGCAAAAATGGCGTGGCGGTAGCTGTGACGTCGGCGTGTCCGCCGCGCAGCTCCCGTGTTTAGCGGAGCGGCGGACACATGACGG
>NZ_JAMYSC010000153.1:0-999 GCF_040321755.1 Mesorhizobium sp. M0276
GTGGCACCAACCTGGTGATCTTTCCAGCCAACCTTGTCGACGGCGATCATGTCGCGGTTCACGACCCTGATAACCGGCTGCCGCACCATCAGTCGTCCTGGTCCTGAGTCATCGACGTCACTGTGGTCGCACGCGACAACGCCCTGCTCACTGGTCCTCAATGACATCGTCCTCGCCCTCCCCGTTAGCCAAACCGGCTGGAATACCGCCAGCCAGCAACTTTTCCTTCGACAGCAGCCCTGCGTCCTCGAGCGCCTCGAAGTCCGGCAGATGGCGCAGCGTGTCGAGCCCGAACTGCGAGAGAAAATTCTTGGTCGTCACATAGCTGTAAGGCGCGCCCGGCTGCGGGCTCGCGGCCGAAAGAATAGCTCAATTCATCCGCAAGGCACGCGAGGACAAGGACCTGACCCGCGCAGAGCTTGCTCCCTTGCTTGGTCTTTCGATGTTGAGACGATCGATCCCGAGATCGACAAACCTGTTTTCCGCCGCCCAGGGTACGAAGGCGTCAAAACCCTCGGCGAGATCGACGATCGCATCTAGCCACTCGTCCCGTGTAAATTCTCCGCGACCGGCTGTATAGCGGCTGAAATCGAAGCGCGACAATTGGATGGGGCGCAAATCCTCGATATAGAAAGCGTAATTGTCTTCCTCGATATCGTTGTGCGTGAGAGTGACCTCAGCCCAGATACCCCCTTCAACGAGACGGTCATTGTCACGGTAGAATTTCTCGCCGATGGCGATACGCTGGGAATTAAAGTTTTCGAGTGAGGCCCAGTGCCGCTTTTCCTTTTCAACATAGCGAACATGGACCTTGTCGATGAAGCGATGGCTGCCTTTGGTCGCCACTTTTGACTGTGCGGCGTTTGCCTCGTCCGGACGAACGTAGTTGTCTTGCAGGGTAAGCGGCTCTGATCGAGACCGCCATCGGAAGGTACAAGGCACTGATCGGACGACGCTTGCGGGCTCGTTCGTTCGCCGCTCAGCAGACCGAGGTTGCCG
>NZ_JAMYSC010000154.1:0-966 GCF_040321755.1 Mesorhizobium sp. M0276
GGTGATAAGCTCTGTTTCTCGAGTGATATGGAACTTCCTTCGAATCGGCTTGACTTCAAATCCCTTCGTAATCTCAAGATAGACATCACCCAATGGCAGTTCGATCGTCGTCTGTCCTGAGATGTAGGTCGACAGATGCAGGCCTTGCCAATGCTCGGTGCTGTAATTCTCGAACCATCGTGGATTTGGGTTGCGGTTCCCATTTGTCGGAGCAAGGTACTCACCCGCCGGGCCATGCACGTGAAGCTTTACGGGGACGGGCTTATTCGTTCGCTGCTCGACGACGCGCAGGATCACGGATTGATTGGCCGGCAGGATACTCTGCAGAATTGGTTCGTTCTGCAACACACTGTCTTCAACGTCAGAAATGGAAATAGTTCTATCCGCAAGGTGGAAACATGCATCGGGATGCGCCGCATATTCGACGACGATTTCGGTCGGGCTCGCTTCCGGTTGCAGGTTTTGACGCGTCTTTTCCCAATGCTCCATAGGATAGACGAGCCGTGGGCTTGCGGAGATAACCTGGCCGAGATCGAGTTGGATCTGACTGAAGAGACCATGCTGATCGAGCGTCGAATCGAAGCTCGCTTCGGGTGGCATGGTGAGCAGCGCTTTCTTGCGCTTTTCCCAACGGAGCGGCATTGAACGGCTATCGCCTGCGGAAACTCCGGAGATAATCAGACTGCCGGAGACAGGCTCGAACCTGATGGCCTCCACGGCTTTATCCGAATGCGGATTTTCGAAGGCCCAGACGAAATTCATCCATGGTCCCTCTTCGAACAGCGCCTGCTGCTGGCGTATCCCCCACCCGATGGGCCACCGATAATCAGCCGCATTGCTTATCGGCTTTGGCTGGTCGGCCTCACTGAGTGCAAGCGGGCGAGGTTTTCTAGCCGCAACGGCCTGAGTGCAATGCTCGCCCCACCGAAAGAGCAGCGATCCGACCTGATGTCGCCGCCGGATCTC
>NZ_JAMYSC010000155.1:0-959 GCF_040321755.1 Mesorhizobium sp. M0276
TTCCGGCTTTACAATGCGACCAACGCGCGGTTCCTTCGACTTTCCTTCGATCAAGCCTCGATGATGATTATCGGAACGGACGGCGGCCTCTTGGAGGCACCGGTTGCAGCCAAGGAAATTCTTCTCAGTCCTGCGGAACGCCTTGAACTGATCGTGTCTTTCGACAAGCCCGGCCCTGACACGCTGACCACGCTCGATTATGATCGCGGCTGGATGGGCGCTGGACGTCCTGTCGATGCCGGGCTGACTCTCTTCACGGTCAATGTTTCGCGGACGCCGGCCGAGCCGGTGCCGCCACTGCCCGACAGGCTGCGGCCAATCGCGCCCCTCGGCGCTCCCGCCGTCAGCCGGCGCTTCGTGTTCACCGAAACCATGGCCATGAACGCCAGCGGCATGGAGATGGGGTTCCTGATCAACGGCGCGGCCTTCGACATGAACCGCATCGACATCGTCGCCAAGGCAGGACAAGTCGAGCTTTGGGAGATCGTCAACAAAGCGGACATGGACCACCCGTTCCATGTGCACGGGACGCAGTTCCAGGTGGTCGAGCACGAACGCGACGGCAAGGTCTCGAAACCTGCCTACCTTTCCTCGAAGGATACCGTCAATGTGGCACGCGGCGAAACGGTGCGGCTGCTGCTGCGCCAGGATCGGCCGGGGCCGAGGATGTATCACTGCCACATCCTCGAGCATGAGCAGCTGGGCATGATGGGCGTTGTCGACGTGCAGGCATAGGCCGAGGTGGCGGCGCTCTATGGCGCGCTGTTCATCAGCGCGTTCCTCGCCGCAACCATCCTGCCGGTCTCATCGGAAGTGGTGCTCGCCGGCCTGCTCGTCTCGGGTCGCGGCGATCCGGCGCTGCTCCTTGCGGTCGCCACAGTCGGCAACACACTCGGCTCCGTGGTGAACTGGATTCTGGGACGTGGCATCGACACGCTCCGAACCAGGCGCTGGTTTCC
>NZ_JAMYSC010000156.1:0-910 GCF_040321755.1 Mesorhizobium sp. M0276
TGCACGGCAACCAGGAGGGGCGGTTCTTCCACGCTACTACGGCAACTACTGCTACCTGCCGCTCTACATCTTCTGCGGCGATCACCTTTTGTGCGCCAAGCTGCGGCCCGCCAACATCGACGCGGCCGCCGGCGCGGTTCAGGAGATCGAGCGCATCGTGCGCCAGCTGCGTCAGCGCTGGCCCAAGGTCCGCATCGTGCTGCGCGCCGATTCCGGCTTCGCCCGCGAGGAGCTGATGGCCTGGTGCGAAACCAACGCCGTCGACTACCTGTTCGGTCTGGCCCGCAATGTTCGGCTGGTCCGCCACATCGCGGCTGAACTGGAGGCGGCCAAGGCAGAGAGTTCGCTCACCAGCCGGCCCGCCCGCCGCTTCAAGGACTTCCTGTGGACCACGCGCAAGAGCTGGAGCTGCCGGCGCCGGGTCGTGGCCAAGGCCGAGTGGACGCAAGGCGAGGCCAACCCGCGCTTTGTCGTCACCTCGCTCGACGCCGAGGTTTGGCCGGCGCAATGCCTCTACGAGGACCTCTACTGCGCCCGCGGCGAGATGGAGAACCGCATCAAGGAATGCCAGCTCGACCTGTTTGCCGACCGCACCTCTGCCGCCACCCTGCGCGCCAACCAGCTCAGGCTCTGGTTCGCCTCGATGGCCTATGTGCTGATCTGCGCGTTGCGCCGCATCGGCCTGGTGGACACACGGCTCGCCAGGGCAAGCTGCGCCACCATCCGTCTCAAGTTGTTCAAGATTGGCGCCCTGGTCAGCGTCTCGGTGCGCCGCATCAAGCTGGCCATGAACTCCGCCTGTCCCTTCCAGCGCGAATGGGCCCTGACCTATGCCCGATTATCAGCAGCCGTCGCCTGAGCGGCCCCGATCCACCCTCCCGCCAACAGCCAAGGAACCAGCGCCGAACCA
>NZ_JAMYSC010000157.1:0-868 GCF_040321755.1 Mesorhizobium sp. M0276
GCAAGCTGCGCAACTTCCGTGCCGGCATCGAGGCCGACATCTCATGCCTCAAGCGTGCTTACGGCTTGGCGCGCTGCACCTGGCGCGGCCTTGATCACTTCAAGAGCTACGTCTGGCCTCGGTCGTGGCCTACAATCTCGTCCTCTTCACACGTCTCAAACCGACCTGACGGCGAGCCATTGCGCGGGTCAGCAGCCCGCCGGCAGGCGCCGGCTCCATAGCCACGACTAACTTCCGTTCGGCGAGTTCTATCTGGCGTGATCCATTGGACTTCGCGTCGGCACGGTACCGCAAACGACGTTCGTCCTGCGGCAAGCTCTGTAAATCCTCACCAAAATGGGCGTTTATGGATGGAAACTAGACTAGGCGCGCTTCGCCGTACACCTCCGGCGAAGACCGCCTTGCGCGAGCATGGCACGGTAGCGAGGCTGCGCTCATAAGGTCGTCCTTACGAGCGTAGTTAGCAGCACAGCATGAGCCATGTGACGTTATTGACCGGGCCGGAGCGTCGGCGTCGTTGGAGTGAAGCGGATCAATGCCGGATACTGGCCGCGGCATTCGCGCCTGGGGCCACAGTGGCGGCGGTAGCGCGCCAGTACGATGTCGCGACCAGCCTGATCTATAAGTGGCGCCGCACGATGAGAGTCCGCGAGACGGGCTTTGCCGAAGTTGTCGTGGTTCCCGATGAGCCTGTCGCCGCTTCGGTGCCGGCGGCGCCACCAGCGGTGATCGAGCTGGAGATCGCCGGCAAGGTGCGGCTGCGGATTCCGCTGACCACGCCGGCGACACTGGCGGCGGCGATGGTGAAGGCGCTGGGCGTTTCATGATCCCGGTCCCGAGCCAGGTGCGGATCTGGTTGGCGGTCGGC
>NZ_JAMYSC010000158.1:0-803 GCF_040321755.1 Mesorhizobium sp. M0276
TGGAAGAGCGGCATGACGGCGAAGGTTCCGTGGCCGACCTGATCGGCCAGCGTCGACAGCGGCAGGTCGATCCCCTCGGCCTTGAAGCGCGTGCTCTGACGGTTGAGCGGAGTGTGCATGCCGAACTTGTCGAACAGGATCGTCGCCAGCAGCAGCGGACCGATGAAGCCGCGTGGCGTGGCATGGAAGGGCGCCGGCGGCTGGCTGATCTTCTCGCAATCGCGGCAAGTGAACTTCTCGCGCACCGTCTCAATCACCTTGAACCGGCGCGGGATCTCCTCCAGCGTCTCGGTCACGTCCTCGCCCAGCTTGGACAGCCGGGATCCGCCGCAGCAGGCGCAGGTGGCTCGATGACGATGCGCTCGCGCTCGATGTCGGCCGGCCATGGCTTGCGCACCGGCCGTTTGCGCGTGAAGGAACGCACGCTCTGGGTCTTCGCCGCCGCAGCGGCCGCGGCAAGCTCATCCTCGCTCGCCGCGGTCACGAGGTCTTCGAGCTGAAGTTCCATCTGCTCGATCAGACGCGCCGTGCGCTCGGAACGCTGGCCGTATTTCTCGCGCTTCAGCTTCTCGATCATAAGCTGTAGATGTGCGATCAGCGCCTCGGTGTCCGATAGTTTCGCCTGCGCGCTGGCGGCCACCGCCTCGGCTTGCCGCCGCGCTTCACGTTCAGCCCGCAGCGCCGCCAGGGCACTCGCGAGGTCCGAAGGAAGATCATCCGGCTTCAACGTCATGAGGCCAGTGAATCAGATTTTGCCTGCAATTTCAAAATGTAAATGCTAGCCGACCCGCGTCGGACGCCAG
>NZ_JAMYSC010000159.1:0-786 GCF_040321755.1 Mesorhizobium sp. M0276
CCGGGATAAGTTTCTGGATGCGAAGATAACGACACTCTTCAACCTGATGCGTATAAAATCTGGCATCGTGAAATAGTGAGTTGAGGATGTCACCGAAATGACCACAAAGCTCAACGGCGAAGCTCGTCGCAAGGTAATTCTTGAGGGATACGGTAACAATGAGCCGTTGAAAGCTATAGCGGCAAAGATCGGATGCTCGCTGGCCAGTTTGAAAGTCACCGCCAGCAAACTCGGCTGTACACGAACTCCGAAAGCAGCGGCGGAATTTCGACGCGGATTTCAGGTCCCGGAAGACAAGCAGCGAGATTACTACCAGCTTATGACTGCCGGGCAATATAGAGCTCGTGAGTGCGCGCTGATTTTGGGACTCTTAACAGAGCAATCATCAGGTAGCAGGTAAACTGATTCCAATACACCTGTGGACGATATTGTCACCTAAGCATTCCATCGTGACAGCGGTTCATCACTAAAAAGCCCGCCGCAAAGCACGGGCGGCAGGCGCTGAAAGGTTCGCACAGATGCTGCGTCGGCGTTTCAATCACTCCTGCCTCAGCCCTCACGATCTGGCTATTTGCGAACGTGTGTTCGATCGGGTCTGCGCGAATGAACATCTCGACCCTTTAGACCCGGACGCCGAAATCTTGGCGGTGATGGTCGTGGCCATTTTTCAAAATGTTCACACCGGCGAGCGCGAACTGCTGGAGGCGGTCAAGTGTCGTCGGCAAAAGGCTGCGGGAACCGGGCACTAGTATATGTCGCCCAAAAGTGCGCAGCGGTTTTAGTAGA
>NZ_JAMYSC010000160.1:0-786 GCF_040321755.1 Mesorhizobium sp. M0276
TGGCTCAACACCAAATCTTCTCAGACGGGGGCCTCCTCAGGCCAGACCCGCGCATCAGCTACCGCGGCAGCGGTTTAGTTCAATCCGATTTCACCTTGCCGCGATTCGCCGGCAATAGAATCGCTCTGTCGCTTGATTCGGCATGACCGAAATGCTGCCTCGGCCACGAGGGCCCCGCGATCGAGGATCGACGCGCAAGCTGATGCCGGGTGTGATTCTTTTGTGGCAGCCGTGCGCGAGAGGGGTGCAAAATTCAACCGGCTAAAATTTGTTTCGTATTTGGTTTCAGGGCTGGTCTTTGAGCCGGTGCCTTCAGCCTATGGCCCGCAGAGCGAGGCTGCCTTGTCAGCATCGGCATCGCCGACGCGCCAGGCAGCAAGCCCGGAAATAGGACCTCATCTTTTGCCTCGCTATACCGGCCTTCTGCGCTTCAATCCTTGGACCTGGTCAGGCATGAGAGGCAAGAAAGCCCGCCGGCTTGGAGCTTGACGGGCCTTGCGTGCGGTTGAGCGGAGTGGCTCGACGGCCGGCGTCAGCCAGAAATGCAAACGGCCCGCTTTGAACGGGCCGTTGATTTATTGATTCGGTCTTGGGGGTGGGATTTGTCTTGTCTGCCCCGGTTCGGCTTATGCCGCCATGCCGGCGCCGGGGCGTTTCAATCCGCGGGGTCATTGCCAGTCCTCTGAACACAAACGCCCGCAGGGTACCCGTCCGGTGACGGCCGCCTTGCTGAGGTAGGCTGAAGGGCTGCAAGTCCTAGTGCAAGCACTAGGAGTAGCCCTATGA
>NZ_JAMYSC010000161.1:0-781 GCF_040321755.1 Mesorhizobium sp. M0276
TGACCAGGCTCGATTGACCGAGCCGTGTCACGCAATCGGGCCTAGCTCTGGATTCCGCCGCCAATTGGAGCAACACGATGCCGCCCTAACACACCTCTTGACCTCGGCATAGTCATGTGAGCCGGGAAAACGACGCTGGTACTTGGCGATCAGCTGCGGTGTCGATACCGGATCGAAACTCGACTGGCGGTCGCGCGGAACATCGATCTCCAGCTTGCCGGTCTCGGTCGTCACCGTCTTGCGGCCATAGCCGTTACCGGTATTGCCAGCGTCTTCGCCGCTCGCCAGATGGTGGTCCATTTCCGCGTTCAGCGCGCGCTCGGTCAGAGCCTTCTTGAGCGTATCCAACAGGCCGCCCTGTTCGAAGGCGGCACTGGCTGCCCCTCCCGCCAGAAGCTGGTCGAGAAGATCATTCGGTATCGCAGGTTCTTTGCGTCGGGTCATAGTGGGAATCTGGAGGGTTCTGTGTAGTCGCGGGCGCGATGGTACGGGCTCGCACGGGTCGCGACTACATTGAAGCCTGATTGAACTGAACCGGGGGATGGCGGGCGGGGCTATGGGGATTTAGGGCTCGACAGTGTGTCCGAGGCGCCGGAGCGGGCTCGCCGATCGCTCTTGGGCGGTCGCCCGTCGTCGCGATGCAGGACCATCTGCGACGCGAGAGACGGCGCCATTGGGTCGTTGACGCTGAGGTGCAGCGTTGCTGGCGACAGCCAGGCTGCGACTTTGACTAGCGGCGCGCAAAGGCCCTTCGGCGACTGTAGCAGACGCCGGGATGGAC
>NZ_JAMYSC010000162.1:0-756 GCF_040321755.1 Mesorhizobium sp. M0276
CGTGCGGATCGGCGACGGTCGCCACGAACGCACTCGCCAGCAGCGGGCCAACGCCCGGAATCTCCATCAACCTGCGACCCAGTTCAGTCTCTCGCGCACTCGCACGGACCCGGCGATCATTTTCGAGGATCTGTTCCTTCACGACACGAAGCTGTGCTTCAAGCATCCTCAGGCAAAGCCGTGCGTCGGCCGGTATCCTGGCATCGTTCTCGTCGTTGATGACCACGAGAAGTTGCTCAATTCCATTACGCCCGATCGGCGCCACGACCCCGAACTCGGATAGGTGCGCCCGCAACGCGTTCGATATCTGTGTGCGCTGGCGATTGAGCATCAAACGAACCCGGTGCAGCATCATCACACTCTGCTGCTCGGGCGACTTCACCGGTACGAAGCGCATCGTCGGTCGTGTCACGGCCTCGCAGATCGCCTCTGCATCTGCAGCATCATTCTTCTGTCGCTTCAGATACGGCTTCACATACTGTGCCGGCAGCAGCCGCACATCGTGGCCACGTGCGATTAGCTCGCGAGCCCAATAATGCGACGAACTGCACGCCTCGATCCCGACAAGGCATCGCGGCAAGCTCTCAAAGAACGGCAGCACACGCCCACGCGTCAACTTCCTGCGAACTGCGACCTCACCAGCCGCATCCACGCCGTGGACTTGAAACACGGACTTCGCAATATCCAGACCGATTGTCGTAACGTTGCTCATCATAGCGCTCCTCCAGCTCTAATCCCGCGATGATACCGCAGGAG
>NZ_JAMYSC010000163.1:0-735 GCF_040321755.1 Mesorhizobium sp. M0276
ACGAAGACCGACCCGGCCTCGGCGATCGCCGTCCACCAGCCATAGTGGCAATAGCCCTTGTCGAACACATAGGTCGCCGCGGGCTCGATGGTGATCCGGCGGCCGATCTGGGCGTCGTTGACGTTGGCGTCGGTGATGTCGAGGACGCGCGGATGGTCGGCCTTCGGGTCATAGACGACATGGACCTTCATGCCGCGGATGCGTCCGTTCGACTTGGCCCACTCGCACAGCTTGCCGAGCGGAATGGGGGTCGAATCGATCAGCCGCAGCATTTCTTTACCCTCTTGCCGCGTCTGCCGGTCGAGCAGGCCCGCCACCAGGCTGAAGGCCTCGGCAAAAATGGCGACCGGGCGCCGTCTGTTGGCATCCGACAAGGTCGAACGCATCAGCGGACCGCTGCCCAGGTGGTAATGATGCTGGCTGTTGGCATTCCAACCGGCTTCCAGGCCACGCAGGCTGTCGCTGCCGCAGAACTGGGCATAGATCAACACCACCAGATGATCCCAACTCCTGAACGATTTGTCGTAGGCATCGCCGTCGTGACGATCCACAATGGCTTGGAATTGACGGCGATCCATGGCTTCAAGAAGCTGCCCGAAGATGCTAGGTGCAAAGCGCATGCCCCGTTCCTTTTCTGAGTCTCGACAACCAGAGAGAAGACGGACAAACCCCGTTTTACGGGGCATGCACATGCGGCATTTCGATTCACTCAAAACTTTCCCCGGACAGCCCTGC
>NZ_JAMYSC010000164.1:0-729 GCF_040321755.1 Mesorhizobium sp. M0276
CTCCGACACGAATGGCGACATTGGAGAAGCCAAGGCCCTGCAGCAGAGTCTCGGCATGGCTTGCGAATTCCTCGATGATTTCGACGCTCCAAACTTGTCCGGCGAGTTCCGCGAGGATTGCGGTTTGATAGCCCAGGCCGGTGCCGACCTCGAGCACTGCCTCGTGCGGTTGGGGAGCAAGGAGATCGGTCATCAGAGCGACAATGAAGGGCTGCGAGACGGTCTTATCGAAGCCGATCGGCAGCGGCATGTCCTGGTAGGCATAGGACGCGACCTGGGCTGGTACGAAAAGATGCCGCGGGATCCGACGCATCGATGCCATCACTCGCTCATCGAGCGTTGCCTTGCCGAGTTCTTCGCTTGCAAGGTCGGCATGGATCGCAATCATCTCGACCATGTGCCTGCGTAAAATCGCAAGGTGCTCTTCGGTCATCGGTTTCATGACGGTGGGGCTTTCTCCAACCAGTCTGCTGCCAGATACAGTCTACCACTGTCGCGAATCGAAAGGCGATCCTCGGTGTGCGCTCGAAGTGGCGGGCCCGGGCCTGGAAGCAGGAAGGCTGACGCTCCGCAGAGGCCAGTGCCGCCGCCGAGATTCTCGGCGCGGACATCGAGTTCTTCGACGCCGACGACTAAATCCACATGTCACAGGCCGATTGGCGAATGTGGTGCAAGTTTCTTGTCGCTGAGAGTAAAGCCGGTTCTTCTGTCGTGCAGAAGATCTCCCCT
>NZ_JAMYSC010000165.1:0-724 GCF_040321755.1 Mesorhizobium sp. M0276
GTGGGCCTGTTGTGCCGAGCGGAGGATTTCGACGAGATCGAGGACGTGGGCGTCGAACTGCTCGACTGGCTCCGGCGCATCTTGCCGTTCGCGCATGGGGTTGCGCCGGCGCAGACCTTAAAGCGGACGCTGGCACGGCTCGATCCGCGACAGTTGGAGACGGCGTTCGCCGCCTGGGTGAAGAGCCTCGCCGGGCGCATCGGCGGCGTCGTCGCCATCGACGGCAAGACCGTGCGCGGCTCCAAACAGGACGCCGACGGGACAGGCGCGTTGCATCTCGTTCAGGCCTGGGCGCACGAGGCGGGCCTCGTGCTGGCGCAGCGGGCGGTGGACACCAAGAGCAACGAGATCACCGCCATTCCCGAGCTTCTCGACATGCTCGCCCTCGAAGGCGCGATCGTCACCATCGACGCGATGGGAACGCAAAGGCAGATCGCCGCCAAGATCGTCTCCAAGAAGGCCGATTATGTCCTGGCGCTCAAAGGCAATCAGGGAACTCTCGAGGAGGATGTCGCGCTGTTCTTCGACGATCCCGTGCTCGCGGCCGATTGTTCGTGTCATGAAGAAGAGCCGCAAGCCGGCCACGGCCGGATCGAGGAGCGCACGATCCGCGCCGCCGATGCCGCCTGGCTCGCCGAGCGTCATCCCGATTGGAAGGGGCTTGCGAGCTTTCTCGCCGTCACAACGCGTCGCACGATCAAGAAGACCGGCGCGGTCTCGATCG
>NZ_JAMYSC010000166.1:0-704 GCF_040321755.1 Mesorhizobium sp. M0276
GCATGATTTCATTCTGAGAGAGGTGGGATGACAGCAGCTGGAGCGGGTAGCGGGAATCGAACCCGCGCGTTCAGCTTGGGAAGCTAGCCCTTTCCTTCGGATTCCAAGGACTTCCGTGTAAAAACAGCGAGAAGGTGCTTGTTTGATTTCAATGGGTTACCATTGAAATGTAAAACGATTGCGGGCCGGGAAAGGTCACTTCGGATAGTCAGCCTTGATCACGATGCGCGTATAGGCGCGCTCGACCTGGAAGACCGCTTCGTCCTTGGTTTCGACAGACCCGCTCGAGTATAAAGGTTTCCGCCTCGATCGCCGCGGCCTCTTCGGCGAGGGTGCGATACCGACCCGTCCAGTCGAACCCGTTCTTGGTGAACAGGCGGATGCCGCCGGCGTCTTTGATGACCTGTGTGCGGTAGCCGTCGAACTTGACCTCGTGCAGCAGTCGTCACCCTCGGTAGGGACGTCGACCAGCTCCGGCTCCATGGGCGGGATGAACTTCAGCCGGGCTGCGGCGTTATGCATGCACTCGTCTTGGCAATCTTGGTTTGCTTGGTCTGGACGGTTTACCTGCCGATCGTTGGGCTGCGTCACCTCCTAGGATATTAGGTTCGCTATCTCGGCAGGGCTGTCCGGGGAAAGTTTTGAGTGAATCGAAATGCCGCATGTGCATGCCCCGTAAAACGGGGTTTGTCCGTCTTCTCTCT
>NZ_JAMYSC010000167.1:0-670 GCF_040321755.1 Mesorhizobium sp. M0276
AAAACATCCCGCTCAGCCACAAACGACTCAAGGCACGATGGGCCGATCAAAACCTGCTTAGCCTCTTTACTCATATGCGATAGCCTTGCTCCGGAGGGGGGGAGATGTCCGGCAGGACAGAGGGGGGCGCCGTAGAGCGCCAGCGTTCGCCACAAACAGCTATGCCTCACACACCATTGCCTCCGCAGAACCGCGCAAACGCCAGATCGATGCGCAAGATCATGACGGACGCCGAGCTGAAGCTCTGGAACGAGCTTCGCGCTCACAGGCTCATGGGGCTTGGGTTCCGCAGGCAATTTCCAATCGCAAGCTATATCGCCGACTTTGCTTGCCCGGGCAAAAAGCTCGTCGTGGAGGTCGACGGGGTTCAGCACGGCGACGCCGATCCTGCGATGGCCGACGCCCTGAGGACGAAGCGCTTGGAACAGGATGGCTGGACCGTCCTTCGCTTCTGGAATGACGATGTCATCCGCGACATCGACAATGTCTGCCAACATATTGTCATCGCGGCAGGCTTGGCTGACATGCCCTGATATGTTGGCGGGCCAGCGCCCCCCTCTGTCCTGCCGGGCATCTCCCCCACTTGGGGCAGGGCTGTCCGGGGAAAGTTTTGAGTGAATCGAAATGCCGCATGTGCATGCCCCGTAAAACGGGGTTTGTCCGTCTTCTC
>NZ_JAMYSC010000168.1:0-634 GCF_040321755.1 Mesorhizobium sp. M0276
GCGATCCTTGCGTCCTTTGCCCTGTTCGACGCGGATCAGCATGCGTATGCTGTCGATATCATCGACCTTGAGGTGCGCGACCTCCGATACGCGCAGACCCGCGCCATAGGCGACACCGAGCGCGGCCTTGTACTTGATGCCAGGTGCTGCTTCGAGCAGCCGCGCCGCTTCCTCCACGCTCAGCACGTCCGGCAGCTTGCGTGGATGGCGCATGATCACCAGCACACGTGCCAGATCCCGCCGCTTCAGCGTCACCAGGAACAGGAACCGCAGTGCCGAGACCGCGCCATTGATCGTCGCAGGGCCGACGCCGCTCTCATGCTGATGCAGCTGGAATCGACGGATGTCCTCAGCCGTCGCAGTGTCGGGCGAGCGGCCAAGGAACACAGCGAAGCGCCGGACGTGACGAACGTAGTCTTGCTGGGTATGGGAGCCCAGGCCACGCATGAGCATGTCGTGCTGCATGCGCTGGCGAAGCGGAGAGATTGGTGCATCGGTCGACAGGGTAGCCATGGCGAGTTCCTCTCGTTGAAGGGAACTCCATGGTCAGATCGACCCCTCTACCCGCTCAAGTCAAAATGGCAGTCGCGCCATCTCAGAACGAGGCGCCCCTCCCGCGAAGCGGGTTCGTGCA
>NZ_JAMYSC010000169.1:0-602 GCF_040321755.1 Mesorhizobium sp. M0276
GCGCGCTCTGGGCTTGGCCGGCGGCCTTCGTCGGCCTCATGCTTGCTGGCGGTGCGCTGGGCATCACCGGCGTGCCCGTTCCCTTTGTCGAGCCCGGCATCCTCGCCTCGGTTGTGGCACTCGGCCTGCTGGTCGCAGCCGCGGTGGATCTGCCTGTGGCGGCAGGGGCGGGCATCATCGGCCTCTTTGCGGTTTTCCACGGTCACGCGCATGGCACCGAGATCCCGGAGACGGCGGGCGGCCTCGAATATCTCGCCGGCTTTGCCCTTGCTACGGCACTCCTGCACGGCGCCGGTATTGGCTTGGCTCTGTTGTCGGGCCAGCGTTTTCGCTGGCTCGTGCGACTGGCAGGCGTGGCGACGGCGGCGGGCGGCCTCGGCCTGATGGTCGGCACCGTCTAGCTTAGTTTCCGTCCATAAACGCCAACATATTGATATTCTTGCGTGAATCGGCATTTTGCGCAGGCAAGGCCCGGCGGTTTCAGGTACACTTTGGTCTCATGCCACTGATTCCAAAGCACAATCTGCAACCGCCGGAGCCGACAATGCGCCAAGAACGCACCGTCCAAGCCAGCATATTCGATCTTTTTGCCGCGCACGAGA
>NZ_JAMYSC010000170.1:0-597 GCF_040321755.1 Mesorhizobium sp. M0276
CGGTGCTCAACATGCTCCGACGCGAGCCTTCAAAGACCTCGCTCAAGCGTAAGCGCCTCAAAGCCCTCATGAACCCGACCTACCGACAAGCCGTCCTTGCAGGTTAACGATTCATGATTTCGCCCTGGGCTTGAGCATCAACTCGGCCTACGAGAGTGGCTACTCCTAGGCTGAATCACCCAACATGGCCGGGTCGCGCCGCTCTGAAAACAACATGGCGGGCATCCTGACGTTTCCGGGTTGACTATGGGCGTTCGAACCACGAAAAGGGGCCGCTCTTCGTGAGTGGCGTGCGCCGGCAGTCTGACCCCCAAGCCCCCCGCCCAGGCTGCCGGCGCGCTTCTAGAAAGATCGAAGTAGGCACTCGCTTGCGCTCTGCCCGCTCACACCTTGTGGTTCCTCCTGCGGGTCCAGCGGACCACCATGGGTGTCGCCAGTTCTGGTGGTTACGCGCGTCCATTTGCGATCTCGTTCAGTGAGTGCACCGCAAGCACCCTCTCTGCTAGCCTGAAAAATTCATGGGGGTTGGTGGATGTGGCGCAAGCCGTTGAAATGACGTAGGATTTGGTTGCTTAAGCCGATCCGAACCATTTCCCG
>NZ_JAMYSC010000171.1:0-560 GCF_040321755.1 Mesorhizobium sp. M0276
TCGGCTTGGATCGGGCTCGTGCCGAAGCAAAACTCGAGCGGGGGTAAGGAGAAGCTCGGCAGCATCTCCAAGGCAGGTAATCGCTACCTGCGCCAGCTGCTCGTCGTCGGGGCGATGGCCGTCATCCGCTACGCGGAGCGGAACGGGACCAGGCGCCCCTGGCTCGTGCAGTTGATGGCACGACGAACGACCAAGGTCGCGGCGGTTGCGCTGGCTAACAAGACAGCCCGCATGGTCTGGGCATTGATGACCGGCGGCGAGCGCTATAGGGAGCCGGTCATCGCGTAGAACGAAACAAGGCGTGCTATCGCCGACGAGGTTGGAAAGGGCGGACAGGAGCTAATGCACAAAGCCGGTTGAAACCGCCGGATCGGGAAAACCCACTGGGGCCGTGCACCATAAGTGCGAGCTTTCGATCGGGACCTGAGACGCGCGAATGGCATTATGGCCAGCGGCACATGAAAGGCCGCACCTACAGGTCGGATACATGGCCGCACCAACCAGCAACTGCAAAAGCTCACAAATCCCTTGCCAACGGAGAGCCGTCCATACACGGCCCC
>NZ_JAMYSC010000172.1:0-550 GCF_040321755.1 Mesorhizobium sp. M0276
AACGGCCGCAGCGCTGACGAGCGATATGCCGTGCGGCAGGAGAAGAGCAAACCACTTCTCGACGACATGCACGCCTGGTTGCTCCGCGAGCGCGACACTCTCTCGCGCTCTTCCGAGGTCCTGAAGCCAATCAACTACATGCTCAGGCGCTGGGCCGACTTCGCCCGCTTCATCGACGACGGCAGAATCTGCCTCAGCAACAACGCGGCCGAAAGAGCGCTGCGCGGCATTGCTCTGGGAAGGCGCAACTGGACCTTCGCCGGTTCCCAGCGCGGCGCCGAACGCGCCGCCGTCATGCTTACCCTCATCACCACGGCACGCCTCAACGACGTCGACCCGAAAGCCTGGCTCGCCGACGTCCCGGCCCGCATTGCCGATCTTCCCGCCTCGCGTCTGCACGAACTACTGCCCTGGGAATGGAAGCGCCTGCGCCAAGCCGACAAGCCCGCCGATCAGCAGGCCGCCTGACCTTCACGCATCGCCATCATAAAGCCCGCCGCGCGCACGCGCCTGTGCCAATCATGCGGCCTTCGTCGTATGCGTACGGCGC
>NZ_JAMYSC010000173.1:0-524 GCF_040321755.1 Mesorhizobium sp. M0276
AGAGCCCGGCGACGGCCGGAATATCCGCAGCCTGCAGGGGACGAATCTGGCTCATGCCAAACTCGCGGAGGATGAGATCGCGGGCCCGTTCTCCAGCTTGCGGAGGAGTGCGACACGCGGAATTCCGACCTCATCCTTGGCGAATGTCACGGGTTCATAGGCCTTGGCTCTGGCTATCAGGGCAGCCACCTGGCGGTCCTGCCCCTGCCCGAACTCGAACAGCAGCCAGCCACTAGGCTTGAGGAAATCGATTGCGTCCCGGATCAGCCGCTGTTGGATCGAGATGCCGTAAGGCCCCCCGTCGAAGGCCTCACGCGGCTCGCACTCAAGCAGATGCGCGCTCTCGCCTTCGAGGCGCGCAGTCGAGATATAGGGGGGATTGCAGACAATCATGTCCGCCGCGCCGATAAGCCCATCGCCCTCCAGCGCACCGAACAGATCCCCTTTCCGGATGGTGACCCGGTCCTGAAGGGCCAAGCGTTCGGCATTGCTACGGGCGAGCGCGACCGTGCTGTCAGTCACGT
>NZ_JAMYSC010000174.1:0-522 GCF_040321755.1 Mesorhizobium sp. M0276
GAGGCCGAGAAAGCGTGGCCGCACAATTCCTCCGTCACCGCCTTCACCTTGCGGGTCGAGACGCCCTGCACGTACATCTCGACCAGCGCCGACACCAATGCCTTCTCCGAGCGCTGGTAGCGCTCAAACAACTCCGTCGAGAACCGGCCAGCCCGATCCTGCGGAACGCGAAGCTCCAGCACCCCGACCCGCGTCACCAGCTTGCGCTCGTAATAGCCGGACCGGTAACTCGTCCGCTCCGCCGTCCGCTCGCCTTTCTCGGCCCCGATCGCCTCCGTCATCTCGGCTTCAAGAACCTCCTGCACGACAGTCTGCAATGCCTGGCGAAAGCCGTCCTCATCCGACAACAGCAACGCTTTCAACTCGCCTCTGCTCAGTCTAACTTCTCGATTGGTCATGGCACTTCCCCTTCCACGGGAATCGGTGATCGTAACGTCACCACCGTGCCATGGCCGCTCGCCCCTCAGAGCAAGCGCCGTTCTCTCTCCAAAACTTTTTGCAGAACCTTCAGCACACTATCCG
>NZ_JAMYSC010000175.1:0-518 GCF_040321755.1 Mesorhizobium sp. M0276
GTTTCCGCGAGCACAGCGTGCCATT
This sequence comes from Mesorhizobium sp. M0276, assembly GCF_040321755.1. Taxonomy (NCBI): domain Bacteria; kingdom Pseudomonadati; phylum Pseudomonadota; class Alphaproteobacteria; order Hyphomicrobiales; family Phyllobacteriaceae; genus Mesorhizobium; species Mesorhizobium sp. M0276. The sequence continues at coordinate 26 of NZ_JAMYSC010000175.1, forward strand.
CGGCCAGCCGTTCTTCCTCATTCCAGTCAAGATCGTAAATCAGGTCCGGCCGATCGTCCGGGCGCGCCGCTTTCGCCGGCACGTCGGCGCCGCTGAGAAGCTTTGACGAGCGCGCCAGGACGGCATCGATCTCGGCAAATTCTTCGGCCAGCAGATCGGCCTCAGCGTCATCGCGATCGTCGGCTTCCACAGAGGCAGTTCCAGCCCCCTCCCCGTCCCGGCTTTTTTGGCCCGCCGCCGGCATGGCGCCGCCGCGACCGGTCAGCGCCAAAAAACCGTCGCGGCTGAGCGCCCAGTCCGGCTTTTGCGCAAAAATCCGCCGGCGGGTTCGCAGCACCGCGTGCGCCCGGGTGAGTTCGTGGCTCGGGGCGCGGATGTCCATGTGGGCGTCGTGCAGCACGAGGTCCTCGAGGTGGACGAGTTCGCCCGCGAGCCAGAGCGCGGAAGCCGCGTCGGCAAAATGCTGGCGCTCGACAAAGCCGTCGCGGACCGG
>NZ_JAMYSC010000176.1:0-501 GCF_040321755.1 Mesorhizobium sp. M0276
GAAGCCTTGCAGGCGCAGCGCATTTCCAATGACAAGCAGCGATGAGGCCGACATGGCGATCGCAGCGATCAGTGGCGTGACGTGTCCCAGTATGGCGATCGGAACGGCGACCGCATTGTAGCCGATAGCGATCGCGATGTTCTGGCGGATCAGGCTCCCCGCCTTGCGCGCGATGTCCAGCGCGAGAGGCACTGCCGCAAGGCTTTCACGCAGGAATACGAAATCGGCGGCATTGCGGCCGATGTCGGCCGCGGTAGCCGGCGCGATCGACACATGCGCCGCGCTCAGTGCAGGCGTGTCGTTGAGGCCGTCGCCAACCATCAGAACCCGCTGTCCCTCTCTTGCCAGGGTCTCGATGCATTCGACCTTGCCGGATGGCAGCAAGCACGGAATGAAGTCGTCGATACCCAGCATTTTCGAGACTTCGCCGCAGGCGGCCGCCGTATCCCCCGACAGCATCCGCACCGACACCCCGGCATCCTTCAATCGCTCGATCGCTGC